>NZ_JBICVJ010000009.1:0-361976 GCF_043198895.1 Streptomyces sp. NPDC048696
GAGTCCCGGAATAATCGAACTCGGCAGCCTGACCGATCACGATCGGACCAGAGCCGATCACCAGAACGGACTGGATATCGGAGCGCTTAGGCACGCTGGCCCTCCATCAGGGAAACGAAGCGGTCGAAAAGGTACGCGGCATCGTGCGGGCCGGCGGCCGCCTCGGGGTGGTACTGGACGCTGAAGGCCGGCTGGTCGAGCAGCTGGAGGCCTTCGACGACCTGGTCGTTCAGACAGACGTGGGAGACCTCGGCACGCCCGTAGGGCGTGTCGGAGACCTTGTCGAGCGGGGCGTCGACGGCGAAGCCGTGGTTGTGCGCGGTGACCTCGACCTTGCCGGTCGTGCGGTCCTGCACGGGCTGGTTGATGCCGCGGTGGCCGTACTTCAGCTTGTACGTGCCGAAGCCCAGCGCGCGGCCCAGGATCTGGTTGCCGAAGCAGATGCCGAAGAGCGGCGTCTTGCGCTCCAGGACCGCCTGCATCACGGCCACCGGGCCGTCGGCGGTGGACGGGTCGCCCGGGCCGTTGGAGAAGAACACACCGTCCGGGTTCACCGCGTACACGTCCTCGACCGTGGCGGTCGCGGGCAGCACGTGCACCTCGATGCCGCGCTCGGCCATCCGGTGCGGGGTCATGCCCTTGATGCCGAGGTCGACGGCGGCGACGGTGAACTTCTTCTCGCCGATCGCGGGGACGACGTACGCCTCCTTGGTGGCGACCTCGGCGGAGAGGTCCGCGCCCTGCATCTCGGGCGCCTGGCGCACCTCGGCGAGCATCGTGCCCTCGTCGGGCAGCGCGTTGCCGGAGAAGATGCCGACGCGCATCGCGCCGCGCTCGCGCAGATGGCGGGTGAGCGCGCGGGTGTCGATGCCGGAGATCCCGACGACGCCCTGGTGGCGCAGCTCCTCGTCGAGCGAGCGCTGGGCGCGCCAGTTGGACGGGACGCGGGCGGGGTCGCGTACGACGTAACCGGCGACCCAGATCCGCTGCGACTCGGGGTCCTCGTCGTTGACGCCGGTGTTGCCGACGTGCGGCGCGGTCATCACGACGACCTGGCGGTGGTACGACGGGTCGGTCAGCGTCTCCTGGTAGCCGGTCATACCGGTGGAGAACACGGCCTCGCCGAACGTCACCCCCGTGGCCCCGTAGGCGCGGCCGCGGAACGTGCGGCCGTCCTCCAGGACGAGTACTGCGGGAGCTGCCCTTCTCTGCGAGGCGATTCCCGGCTTGGAGGTCGTCATCGTGCGGCGCCTTCCGTCGTGGTGGTGGGGTGGTTCATGGAGTTGATGGCCTCGATCCAGGCGGCGTGCTCGGATGCCTGGTCGGACCGGAAGCCCGAGTCGATCAGCTTGTCGCCGTGGGCCCAGGTGACGACCAGCAGGCCGCCCTCCGGGAGCACCTTTCCGGCGATGGCCTTCTCGGACCGGGCCTCGCGCAGTGCCTCGGCCGGGATGAAGAAGTCGTTCGCCCCGGGCCGTACGACGTGCACGCCCTCGGCCGACAGGGTGAGCTCGGCCTTGCTGCGGACGCCCAGACCGTGCGCGACGATCCGGTCGAGCCACTGCCCGGCCGTGGTGGAGCCGTGGTAGCGGCCGCTCATGCTCAGTGTCGCCGGGCCGGTCGCCTTGGGCACGGCGGGCAGCTCCGGCAGGTCCGACTGGAGGGTGCCGCGCCACTTCCAGCCCTGGCGCATGAGCCAGTACACGAAGCCCACGAAGATCAGCACGCCGACGACCCAGGCGATCCGGGCCCCCCAGTGCGTCACTTCGGCCGACTTCTGCTCAGCGGCCAGCGTCTGTACGCCGAGATTGAAGACTGCAGGTGTCATGCCAGCTTCCCGTCCACGACCGTCGCCCTGCCCCGCAGGAAGGTGTGGGTGACGCGCCCCGGCAGCTCACGGCCCTCGTACGGGGTGTTGCGGCTGCGGGAGGCGAAGCCCGCGGGGTTCACGGGACCACGGTATGCCGGATCCACCAGCGTGAGGTTGGCGGGCTCGCCTGCCGAGACGGGGCGGCCGTGGTCCTCGGCGCCGCCGATGCGGGCGGGCTTGACCGACATGCGGTCGGCGACGCCCGCCCAGTCGAGGAGGCCGGAGTCGACCATGGTGTGCTGCACGACCGAGAGCGCGGTCTCCAGGCCGACCATGCCCATGGCGGCCGCGGCCCACTCGCAGTCCTTGTCCTCGTGCGGGTGCGGGGCGTGGTCGGTGGCGACGATGTCGATCGTGCCGTCGGCCAGCGCCTCGCGCAGCGCCATCACGTCGGCCTCGGTGCGCAGCGGCGGGTTCACCTTGTAGACCGGGTTGTACGAGCGGACCAGCTCGTCGGTGAGGAGCAGGTGGTGCGGGGTGACCTCGGCGGTGACGTCGATGCCGCGCGACTTGGCCCAGCGCACGATCTCGACCGAGCCCGCGGTCGACAGGTGGCAGATGTGGACGCGCGAGCCGACGTGCTCGGCGAGCAGCACGTCGCGCGCGATGATCGACTCCTCGGCGACGGCCGGCCAGCCGCCGAGCCCGAGCTCGGCCGAGACGACGCCCTCGTTCATCTGGGCGCCCTCGGTCAGCCGGGGCTCCTGGGCGTGCTGGGCGACGACGCCGCCGAACGCCTTCACGTACTCCAGGGCGCGGCGCATGATCACGGCGTCGTCGACGCACTTGCCGTCGTCGGAGAAGACGGTGACCCCGGCGGCCGAGTCGTGCATGGCGCCGAGCTCGGCGAGCTGCTTGCCCTCCAGGCCCACGGTGACGGCGCCGATGGGCTGCACGTCGCAGTAGCCGTGCTCGCGGCCGAGCCGCCAGACCTGCTCGACGACGCCCGCCGTGTCGGCGACCGGGAAGGTGTTGGCCATGGCGAAGACGGAGGTGTACCCGCCGCGCGCGGCGGCCCGGGTGCCGGTGAGGACCGTCTCGGAGTCCTCGCGGCCCGGCTCGCGCAGATGGGTGTGCAGGTCGACGAGGCCGGGGAGCAGGATCTGGCCGTCGGCCTCGATGACCGTCGCGTCCTGGGCGTCGATGCCGGTGCCGACCTGGGCGATCGTCTCGCCGTCGATCAGGACGTCCTGGACGTCGCCGCCGAGTACCTTCGCGCCACGGATAAGGATCTTGCTCATGGTTACTTGGTCTCCGAATCGACGGGGCGGGCGTGACTGACGGCGGACTCGTTGCCGCCCAGAAGCAGGTACAGGACGGCCATCCGGGTGTGCACACCGTTGGCGACCTGCTCGATGACGGTGCAGCGGTCGGAGTCGGCGACCTCGGCCGTGATCTCCATGCCGCGGACCATCGGGCCGGGGTGCATCACGATGCCGTGCTCGGGCATCTTGGCCATGCGCTCGCCGTCGAGCCCGTACCGCCGCGAGTACTCGCGCTCGGTCGGGAAGAAGGCGGCGTTCATCCGCTCGCGCTGCACACGAAGCATCATCACCGCGTCGGACTTCGGCAGCACGCTGTCGAGGTCGTAGCTGACGTCGCAGGTCCAGTGGTCGACGCCGACGGGCAGCAGGGTGGGCGGGGCCACCAGGGTGACCTCGGCGCCCAGCGTGTGCAGCAGGTCGACGTTGGAGCGGGCCACCCGGCTGTGCAGCACGTCGCCGACGATCGTGATGCGCTTGCCGGCCAGGTCCTGGCCGAGCCCGGCGTCCCGGCCGACCAGGCGCCGGCGCATGGTGAAGGCGTCGAGCAGGGCCTGGGTGGGGTGCTGGTGGGTGCCGTCGCCGGCGTTGATGACGGCCGCGTCGATCCAGTCGGAGGTGGCGAGCCGGTAGGGCGCGCCGGAGGCGCCGTGGCGGATGACGACGGCGTCCACGCCCATCGCCTCCAGCGTCTGGGCGGTGTCCTTCAGGGACTCGCCCTTGGAGACCGAGGAGCCCTTGGCGGTGAAGTTGATGACGTCCGCGGACAGCCGCTTCTCGGCGGCCTCGAACGAGATCCGGGTGCGGGTGGAGTCCTCGAAGAAGAGGTTGACGACGGTACGGCCGCGCAGGGTGGGGAGCTTCTTTATCGGCCGGTCGGCGACCCGGGCCATCTCTTCGGCGGTGTCGAGGATGAGCACGGCGTCGTCGCGGGTGAGGTCGGCGGCCGAGATGAGGTGACGCTTCATCTGGGTTCTTCTCCAGGTTTGTGGAGGTCTGGGCATGCGGGCGCGCAGAAGTGCCGTACGGGACGGTGCGACCCGTACTCCGTACGGAAGGTGGCTTACTGCTCGCCGGCCGGAGCGGCCTGCTTGGCGCCGAGCAGCACGGCGTCGCGGCCGTCCTCCTCGGCGAGCAGGACCTTGACCGTCTCCCGCAGCGACGTCGGGAGGTTCTTGCCGACGTAGTCGGCGCGGATCGGAAGTTCGCGGTGGCCGCGGTCGACGAGGACCGCGAGCTGCACGGCGCGCGGGCGGCCGATGTCGTTCAGCGCGTCGAGCGCGGCGCGGATGGTGCGGCCGGAGAAGAGCACGTCGTCGACGAGGACGACCAGGCGGCCGTCGACACCGTCACCGGGGATCTCGGTGCGGGCCAGCGCGCGCGGCGGGTGCATGCGCAGGTCGTCCCGGTACATGGTGATGTCGAGGGAGCCGACCGGGATCTTGCCCGCGGTGATCTCTTCGAGCTTGTCGGCCAGCCTGCGGGCCAGGAAGACGCCGCGGGTGGGAATGCCGAGGAGCACCACATCGTCGGCGCCCTTGGCGCGTTCGACGATCTCATGGGCGATACGGGTCAGTACCCGTGCGATGTCGGGGCCCTCAAGCACGGGGCGCGCCGCATCGGTCTGGTGCGTGTCCATAGGAAACGGACCTCCTTCTCCGCCTCACGGGACGGACCTTAAAGGACGTCGGAATTACTCCGTCCACGGTACCAGGGCATTCCCCGGTCCTCACACGGGGTCGTCACCCGTCTGGGGTGGGGGTATGGACCATTCGGCTTGACGCAGCCAAGTAACGCTGCGTAACCTCACAGTGAGTTACCGCCACGCGGCGGAGCCGAAAAGTGTTCCAGCGTCCGGGGAGCTATATGTCCAGCGAATACGCAAAACAGCTCGGGGCCAAGCTCCGCGCCATCCGCACCCAGCAGGGCCTCTCCCTCCACGGCGTGGAGGAGAAGTCCCAGGGCCGCTGGAAGGCCGTAGTGGTCGGGTCGTACGAGCGCGGCGACCGTGCCGTGACCGTCCAGCGCCTCGCCGAGCTGGCGGACTTCTACGGGGTCCCGGTCCAGGAGCTGCTTCCGGGCACCACGCCCGGCGGCGCGGCCGAGCCGCCGCCGAAGCTCGTCCTCGACCTTGAGCGTCTTGCCCACGTCCCGCCGGAGAAGGCGGGCCCGCTGCAGAGGTACGCGGCGACGATCCAGTCCCAGCGAGGTGACTACAACGGCAAGGTGCTGTCGATCCGTCAGGACGACCTGCGCACCCTGGCGGTCATCTACGACCAGTCGCCCTCGGTTCTCACCGAGCAGCTGATCAGCTGGGGCGTCCTCGACGCGGACGCGCGCCGCGCGGTCGCCCACGAGGACAACTGACACGCCGACACCTCAGCAGAAACGTGCCGCCGGGCCGGGCCGATCCCCAAGGGATCGGGCCGGGCCGGCGGCGTTTTGCTGACGGTGCTCCCGGACGGCTTCCCGCGCCCGCCTGCGGGTACGCCGATGGGCCCGTCGTACGTGCGTACGGCGGGCCCATCGCGAGCCGGGTGAGCCGAGGCTCAGGCGTCCCGGCGAAGACTCGGCTTGAGCTCCTTGAAACGGGCCAGCAGCCCGTTCACAAAGGCGGGAGAGTCGTCCGTGGAGAACTCCTTCGCCAGCTGCACCGCCTCGTCGATGACGACGGCGTCCGGCGTCTCGTCCACCCACACCAGCTCGTACGTGCCGAGCCGCAGGATGTTCCGGTCGACGACCGGCATGCGGTCGAGCGTCCAGTCGACGGCGTACGTGGAGATCAGGTCGTCGATCCGCGCCACATGCCGCGCGTACCCCTCGACGAGCTCCATCGTGTACTCGTTGACCGGCGGCTGACGGTCGTCGGACCGCGAGTGGCGCACCCAGTCCGCGAGGACCGTCTGCACGGACTCACCGCGCTGGTCGGCCTCGAAGAGGATCTGGAAGGCGCGCTTGCGCGCCTTGTTCCGGGCAGCCACGGTTAGCTGTTCACCCGGCCGAGGTAGTCGCTGGTGCGGGTGTCGACCTTGACCTTCTCACCGGTGGTGATGAAGAGCGGGACCTGGATCTGGTAGCCGGTCTCCAGGATGGCGGGCTTGGTGCCACCGGTGGAGCGGTCGCCCTGGACACCCGGCTCGGTCTCCTGGATGACGAGCTCGACGGCGGCCGGGAGCTCGACGTAGAGCACCTCGCCCTCGTGCTGCGCCACGGAGGCGGTGAAGCCCTCGATCAGGAAGTTGGCGGCGTCACCGACGTTCTTGCGGTCGATGTGCAGCTGGTCGTACGTCTCCATGTCCATGAAGACGAAGTACTCGCCGTCCATGTAGGAGAACTGCATGTCGCGGCGGTCGATGGTGGCCGTCTCGACCTTCGTACCGGCGTTGAACGTCTTGTCGACGACCTTGCCGGAGAGCACGTGCTTGAGCTTGGTGCGCACGAAGGCCGGGCCCTTGCCGGGCTTGACGTGCTGGAACTCGACGACGGACCAGAGCTGGCCCCCGTCGAGCTTGAGCACCATGCCGTTCTTGAGGTCGTTCGTGGAAGCCACGGTTGCGGAATCTCCTGGACTGAAGCTGGTGGGACCGAGGGTGCGCGGCACAGTGGTACTAGAGCGCGAGCAGTTCCTTGGTCGTAATGGTGAGTAGCTCTGGCCCGCCATCCGCCTCGGGACGGACGACGAGCGTGTCATCGAGTCGGACACCACCCCGGCCCGGGAGGTGGACCCCCGGTTCGACGGTGACCGGCACGCAAGCGTCCAGTTTACCCATGGCTCCAGGTGCGAGCTGCGGGTCCTCGTCGATTTCGAGGCCGACGCCGTGTCCGGTGCGCGCTCCGAGGCCCTCCGCGTGCCCCGCCGCGTCCAGCACCTGACGCGCCGCGCGGTCCACCGCCCGGTACTCCGCGCCCGGCGCCAGCGCCTCCCGGCCGGCCCGCTGAGCGGCGAAGACGACCTCGTACAGCTCGATCTGCCAGTCGGCCGGGGTCGTCCCGATGACGAACGTACGGCCGATCTCGCAGCGGTAGCCGCGATAGGTGGCGCCCAGGCAGACGGAGAGGAAATCGCCCTCCTCGACGCGGCGGTCCGAGGGGCGGTGGCCGCCGCGCCCGGAGTTGGGGCCGGTGCCCACCGATGTGGTGAAGGCCGGGCCGTCGGCGCCGTGGTCGACCAGGCGGCGCTCCAGCTCCAGGGCGAGATGGCGTTCGGTGCGGCCCACCAGGATCGACTCCAGGAGCTCGCCGAGCGCCTGGTCGGTGATCTCGGCGGCGATGCGCAGACAGGCGATCTCCTCCTCGTCCTTGACGAGCCGCCGCTGCTCGACCGCTCCCCCGAGGTCGCCCAGGAGCAGCCGGGGCGCCACCGAGCCGAGCGCGCGGTGGCGCACCACGGTCAGGTCGTGCTCCTCGACGCTCAGCGAGTCGGCGCCGGACGCCTGGGCGAGATCGGCGGCCGCCACCGCCGGGTCGCCCGCGGGGGTGGGCAGCACGGTGATCCGCAGATGCTCGTCGAGCCGCCCCTCGACGAGGTCGCCGGTGGGCGTGCGCGGGCACAGCAGTACGTCCTCGGCCGGGCCGAGCAGCAGCACGGCGCCGGGCGGGGCACCGCCCGCGAGATAGCGGACATTGGCCGAGCGGGAGACCAGGGCCGCGGCGCTGCCGGCGGCCGCGCAGCGGTCGCGCAGCCAGGCGCGGCGGGCCGCGTACACGTCTGACATGGGTCGAGCGTATTTGGGGGGCGGGGGGTTGGCTGTTCCAGCGCGTCCGACCGGGGGCCGGCCCGGTGGCCGGGTCGTCCTCAGTCGCCGGACCGGCTGGGTTTGGCTGATGTCGTCGGGCCTTTTCGCAGGTGCGTGGGGGTCGCTTCGGTCGCGGGACGTCCGCGGGGCGTCTGTGGCTGGTCGCGCAGTTCCCCGCGCCCCTTGCGTGGCCCTTCGGGCCCCAAGGGGCGCGGCTACCAGCTCGGTGGGCTTGCTATCGCCCTTGCCAGGACGTCGTCCAGGAGGCGGGCCGTTGTGGGGACGTCGTATTGGGAGTTGTCGATGATGGGGAGGCCGGAGCCGTACCAGCCCGCCATGCGGCCGTGGATGCCCGCGACCTCCTCGTCGCACAGGCGGCGGTTGCCGGAGCGTTCGGCGTTGCGTTCCAGGACGATGTCCAGGCCCGGCAGGAGGACGACGGGCAGCAGGCCGGGGCCCACGTGGCGCTTCCAGCCGCCGAGGCCGACGACCGGGCGGTCCGGGAAGACCGCGTCGTCGAGGATGCAGGAGATGCCGTTGGCCAGGAAGTTGCGCGCGGCGAAGCCGCAGGTGCGGCGGGCCAGGCGGTACTGCGCCTCGGAGTGGTCGTTCCACCCCGCCTGCGGATCCGCGAAACCCGCGCAGACCCATTCGCGTACGTCGTCGAGGCTGATGTGCGCGGTGGGGACGCGGCGGTGCTGGGCCCAGTAGCGGGCGACCGTGGTCTTGCCCGCGCCCGCCGGGCCTATGAGCAGCACGGCGAGCGTGGTGACCCCGGTGCCCTCGGGTGCCTGCGGCAGCGGGACGGGCCCGCCCGGCGGCAGCGTGACGTGCCCGGTGGTGTCGCGCGACGGCGCTGCGGGCGCGTGCAGGGGCGCCGGAGCGTGCCAGCCCGGTGCCGGCGGCGCGGACTGCGGCGGGCCGGGGAACGGGGGCGGTGGCGGTGGCGGCGGGGCACCGTGGGCCGGGGGCTGGTGGGCGTCGTGGACCGTCGGCTGGTGGGCGCCGAGGGCCCATTCGGCGCCCGGTCCGTGCCCCGGGGCGTGAGGCGGCGGAAGCGGAGCCCCCGCTTCGTGCTGCATCCGGTGCCACTCCGTCTCGTACAGGCAACTGGTGCTGGTCCGGGCGCTCCCCCGCGGCCCGAGGGACCCCCCATGGCGTCCCGGTCCAGAACCGTACCTTCCCCGGCCGTCGCAGTGTGAACGGCCGGGGCGCGGCGAAGGTGCCCGCTCAGCCGCCGAGTTCGTCGGCGAGCGCGCGCAGTGCCAGGCGGTACGAGCCGATGCCGAAGCCCGCGACGGTGCCGCTGGCCACGGCCGCCACCACGGAAGTGTGACGGAACTCCTCACGTGTGTACGGGTTCGAGATGTGCACCTCGATGAGCGGGGCGGTGCGCTGGGCGGCAGCGTCCCGCATTCCGTACGAATAGTGGGTGAACGCGCCCGGGTTGAGAACGACCGGAATCTTTCCGTCGGCCGCTTCGTGCAGCCAGCGGATCATGTCGCCCTCGTCGTTGGTCTCGCGGACCTCGACGTCGAAGCCGAGCTCCTTGCCCAACGACTCGCAGACCTCGACGAGACCGGCGTACGTGGTCGCTCCGTAGACGTCCGGCTCGCGCGAGCCGAGGCGGCCCAGGTTGGGGCCGTTCAGCACCAGGACGCGGCGGCTCACGCCGACACCTCCCCGTACGCGGCGAGCAGCACCGACGGGTCCGGGCCCTCCAGGACGGTCGGCTTGGCGAGGCCGTCCAGGACGATGAAGCGCAGCAGGCTGCCCCGCGACTTCTTGTCCAGCTTCATGTTCTCGACCAGCTTGGGCCACTGGTCGCCGCGGTAGGTGAGCGGCAGGCCCACCGACTCCAGGATCGAGCGGTGGCGGTCGGCCGTCGCGTCGTCCAGGCGCCCGGCGAGGCGGCCGAGTTCGGCGGCGAAGACCATGCCGACGGAGACGGCGGCGCCGTGGCGCCACTTGTAGCGCTCGTTCTTCTCGATGGCGTGCGCGAGGGTGTGCCCGTAGTTCAGGATCTCGCGCAGCCCCGCCTCCTTGAGGTCGCTGGAGACGACGTCGGCCTTCACCTGGATCGCGCGCTCGATGAGCTCGGCCGTGTGCGGGCCCTCGGGGGTGCGGGCGCCCGCCGGGTCGGCCTCGACGAGGTCGAGGATGACCGGGTCGGCGATGAAGCCCGCCTTGATGACCTCGGCCATGCCGGAGACGTAGTCGTGGACCGGCAGCGAGTCGAGCGCGGCGAGGTCGCACAGCACGCCGACGGGCGGGTGGAAGGCGCCCACCAGGTTCTTGCCCTCGGCCGTGTTGATGCCGGTCTTGCCGCCGACGGCCGCGTCGACCATGCCGAGCACGGTGGTCGGGACCGAGATCCAGCGCACCCCGCGCAGCCAGGTCGCGGCGACGAAGCCCGCGAGGTCGGTGGTGGCGCCGCCGCCGACGCCGACGACCGCGTCGCTCCGGGTGAACCCGGACTGGCCGAGCGCCTTCCAGCAGTACGCGGCGACCTCGTAGGTCTTCGCCTCCTCGGCGTTGGGCACCTGGATGGCGATGGCCTCGTAGCCCTGGGCGGCCAGGTCCTCGCGGATGGCGTCGCCGGTGCCGGCCAGCGCCTCCGGGTGGATGACGGCGACCTTGCGCGCCTTGGTGCCGATCAGGCCGGGGAGTTCGGCGAGGAGGTTGCGGCCGACCAGCACGTCGTACGGGTCCGCCCCGGCGCTGGCGCCGACGTGGATCCGGGTGGGTGCCTGCTCGCTCATGCGGATTTCAGCTCCAGTGCGTCGAGGACCGCCTGGGCGACCTCTTCGGGGGTGCGGTCGTCGGTCGCGACGACGACCCGGGCGACTTCGGTGTACAGATGGCGCCTGGCGTCCATCAGTTCGCGCCACTGGCGGCGCGGGTTGACCGCGAGGAGCGGGCGGGCGGTGTTGAGGCCGACCCGCTTCACCGCCTCCTCGACGTCCATCGACAGATAGACGACCGGCCGGCCCGCGAGCAGCGCGCGCGTGGCGGCGTCCAGGATCGCGCCGCCGCCGAGGGCGAGCACGCCCGTGTGCTCGGCGACGGCGGCACGGACCGCCTCCCGCTCCAGCTCACGGAAGTGCGCCTCGCCCTCGTCGACGAAGATGTCGGCGATCGCGCGGCCCTGGGCGGCCACGATGTCGGCGTCGGTGTCCCGGTAGGGCGCGCCGAGCCGCTCGGCGAGCAGCGCGCCCACGGTGGACTTGCCGGAGCCCATCGGGCCGATCAGGACGACCAGCGGACCGGTGCTCACCGGATCTGCAGATTGTCGAGGTAGGACCGGACGTTGCGGCGGGTCTCGGGGACCGAGTCGCCGCCGAACTTCTCCGCCACCGCGTCCGCGAGGACGAGCGCGACCATGGCCTCGGCCACGATCCCGGCGGCCGGGACGGCGCACACGTCGGAGCGCTGGTGGTGCGCCTTGGCGGCCTCGCCGGTGGCGACATCGATGGTGGCCAGCGCGCGCGGCACGGTCGCGATCGGCTTCATCGCGGCCCGGACGCGCAGCAGCTCACCGGTGGTCAGACCGCCCTCGGTGCCGCCGGCGCGGCCCGAGGTGCGCCTGACGCCCTCGGGCGTGTGGACGATCTCGTCGTGGGCCTTGGAGCCGGGCACGCGCGCGAGGTCGAAGCCGTCGCCGACCTCGACGCCCTTGATCGCCTGGATGCCCATGAGGGCGGCGGCGAGACGGGCGTCCAGCCGGCGGTCCCAGTGGACGTGCGAGCCGAGGCCGACGGGCACGCCGTAGGCCAGGACCTCGACCACTCCGCCGAGGGTGTCGCCGTCCTTGTGGGCCTGGTCGATCTCGGCGACCATCGCCTTCGAGGCGTCCGCGTCCAGGCAGCGCACCGGGTCGGCGTCCAGCTTCTCGACGTCGGCGGGGGTGGGGTAGACGCCGTACGGCGCCTTCGCGGCGGCCAGTTCGACCACGTGCGAGACGATCTCGATCCCGGCCGTCTCCTTCAGGTAGGAGCGGGCCACCGCGCCGAGCGCCACGCGCGCGGCGGTCTCGCGGGCGCTGGCGCGCTCCAGGATCGGACGCGCCTCGTCGAAGCCGTACTTCTGCATGCCCGCCAGGTCCGCGTGCCCCGGGCGGGGCCGCGTCAGCGGGGCGTTGCGGGCGAGGTCGGCGAGGATCTCGGGGTCCACGGGGTCGGCCGACATGACCTGCTCCCACTTGGGCCACTCGGTGTTGCCGACCATGATCGCCACCGGCGAACCCATGGAGAGGCCGTGGCGGACGCCGCCCAGGAACGTGACCTCGTCACGCTCGAACTTCATCCGCGCGCCACGCCCATAGCCCAGGCGCCGCCGGGCCAGGTGGTCGGCCACCATCTCCGTGGTGATCGGCACGCCGGCGGGAAGGCCCTCCAGCGTCGCGACAAGTGCGGGACCGTGGGACTCCCCGGCGGTCAGCCAGCGCAACCTGCTCAACGGTGTGCTCCTCATGCTCGCGCCTGGAACTGCGACGGCGCGACCGGGTGCGCGGCCCTGGCCCGCCACCCTGATCCTCCCATGTCCGGATCGATGACCCGGCCCCAGGTCCAGCAGGCGGACGCGGAATCCGCTGGCCGGACACTCAGAGCCTGTCTTTGAACCCCCCGCCTGCGCTGCGACGCCCGGTGCGTGCGATCGGCGTGCGGACGACGGGGGTTCAAAGACAGGCTCTCAGCGGGCGGCCAGTGCCGCCTCGCCGGCCTTGCGCATGGCGGCCAGCGGGGCCCGCTCCGCGCCGGTCATCTGCTCGACCTGGAGGACCGCCTGGTGGACCAGGAGGTCGAGGCCGCCGACGACCGGAGCGCCGCGCTGTGCCCAGGCGGCCGCGAGCGCGGTCGGCCACGGGTCGTACAGGACGTCGAAGAGCGTTCCGGGGTGCTCGGGGACGGCCGCCGCGAGCGCGTCGGTGGTGCCCGCCGGGGTGGTGGCGACGACGAGCGGCGCCTCGAAGGCCCCGGCCGCGTCCGCCCAGTCCGCGATGCGGACGGCGACGCCCAGCCGCTCGCCCCAGCCGCGCATCTCATCGGCGCGGGCCGCGCTGCGGACGTACGCGGTGACCTCGCCCGTGCAGATACGGGCGAGGGCGGCCAGCGCCGAGGAGGCGGTGGCTCCCGCGCCCAGGACGGCGGCCGAGGAGACCCGCTCGACGCCGCGCTCGCGCAGTGCGGCGAGCATGCCGGGGATGTCGGTGTTGTCGCCGTAGCGGCGCCCGTCGCGCGTGAGGACGACGGTGTTCACCGCCTCCACCGAGGAGGCGGTGTCGCTGATGCCGTCGAGCAGCGGGATGACCGCCCGCTTCAGCGGCATCGTGAGCGAGAGCCCCGCCCAGGAACTGTCGAGCCCGTCGATGAATCCGGGAAGAGCGGCCTCGTCCACCTCGAAACGGTCGTACGACCAGTGGCCGAGGCCGAGTTCCCGATAGGCGGCGCGGTGCAGCACCGGGGAGAGCGAATGCGCGATGGGCGATCCCAGTACGGCCGCCCGGCGCGCACCGCTCTCCTGGCTCACGGAACTCACTGGCCGGATTTCCCCTGTTCGTACTTCCTGCGGTTCTCGTTCTGCTCCGCGTTGGTGACCGCGAACAGCGTCTCGTCCTCGGTGACGGAGACGAAGTAGTACCACGGGCCGGGCGTCGGGTTGAGCGCGGAATGCAGCGCGGACTCACCGGGGTTGCCGATCGGACCGGGCGGCAGACCGTGGATGTAATACGTGTTGTACGGGTGGTGGAAGTCGCGCAGATGCTTGACCGCACCGGTGTCCAGGGTCGATTCGCTCTTTGCGTAGTTGACCGTGGAGTCGAAGTCGAGCAGGCCGTAGGTCTCGGTGTTGTTGGGCTTGAGGCGGTTGTAGACGACCCGCGCGACCTTGTCGAAGTCGTGCTTGTACTTGCCTTCCGCCTGGACGAGGCTCGCGACCGTGATCACCTGGAGCGGCGACTTCAGGCCCAGCTTGACCGACATGCCCTTCAGGTCGACCTTCGCGTACTCGGTGTTGGCGCGCGAGACCATCTTGCGCAGCACGTCCTCGGGCTTGGCGCCCTTGGCGACCGGGTAGCTGGCCGGGTAGAGGAACCCTTCCAGCGGATCCTGGATCTCCTTGTTGTCGTTCGCCCAGTCGGGCAGCCCGAGATTCTTCGCCTGCGCCTTCGCGACGTCCTTGGTCGTACCCGGCTTGAGTTCGAGGCGCTTGTCGATCTGCTCGTAGACCCAGGCGTTCCGCTTGCCTTCGGGAATGATGAAGTTGCTGCGGCTGGCGGGGTTCAGCATGGCCGCGACCGCGTTCGCCGCCGACATTCCCTTGTTGAGCGTGTAGACGCCCGCCTGAATGGTCTTGCCCTTGGGATTGTCGTTCTGGGCCGAGACGAAAGCACCCTTGCTCTTGACCACTCCGGCCTTCTCCAGAATGCTGCCGATCTCGTATCCGCCGGCGCCCTGGGGAATTTCCACCTGAATCGGGGTGGAGCCGGTTCCGACGTAGTCGGGGGCCGCACCGAATTTCTTCTGCCAGAACTGGTAGCCGAAATACCCGGCGCCGCCGACACCGAGCGAGAAGACGACGACGAGCACGAGACAGGCGCGCCCGCTCTTGCCCTTCTTCTTCCCCTTGCCCTTGCCCCGCCGGTCGCCGCCGCCGCGCCGGGACGAGCGCTCCTCGTCCTCGTCGCCATCGGCCTCGGCGCCGTCGGTGAAGAAGGGATGCGTCTCCTTCTCCGGCTCCGGTTCGAGCTCCGGCTCCTGCGGCGTCCACTCGGGCGCCTGCTCCGGCACCGTCGTGCGCTGATTCGGCGGCTGCGGCGGCGGATACGCCTCGGGCGTGCCGTAGTGGTCCTGCGTCTCGGCGCCGTAGCCGGTGTAGCCCTCCGGCTGCTGTCCGGCGTAGGGCATGGCCGCCTGCTGGCCGGTGTCCCATCCCGCGTTGTACTGACCCTGCGGTACGTACTGCTCCTGCGGGTAACCCTGCTGGGGCTGCCCGCCGTACTGCTGCTGCGCCTGCTGCTGGTGCTGATTCTGCTGATGCTGCTGCGCGTACGGGTCCTGCGGGTGCTGCTGATGCTGTACCTGGTGCGGGTGCTGCTGCTGGTACTGCTGATGCTGCTGGGCGTACTGCTGCTGCGCCTGCTGGTCGCCGTACGGAGCCTGACCGGAGGCAGCCTGCTGCGCCCTCCACCCCTGGTCCCCGTACAGAGGATCCTCGGGATGCCACGGTTCGGAGCCTGCGCCCCGGCCATACTCAGTCATCGGTCCCCTAGAGCCGCGAGGCATCCGGACGGTCCGCCTCTTCCGCTGTGCGGCAGCTGTTCGAATGTCGCCGCATCGCGCGGAACGTTACCGTATCGCGATCAGATAACCACTTCGACGCCCTCGCCCGGCGGTCTCCCTGACACCCGTTCGGCCTCAAGCGCGGTCTGAAGAATGATCACCGCGGCCGCCTGATCGATGACCGACCGGCCCTTTTTCGACTTCACGCCGGAGGCGCGCAGTCCCTGAGTGGCCGTCACCGTCGTCATCCGCTCGTCGACGAGCCGGACCGGAATCGGCGCGATGCCCTTCGCCATCTCCTGCGCGAATTTACGGACCTTGACGGCCGCCGGGCCCTCGCCCCCGCTGAGGGAGCGAGGCAGCCCCACGACCACCTCGATGGGCTCGTACTCCTCGACGAGCCGGCGCAGCCGCCGGTGGGCGGCCGGGACGTCACGTCCCGGCACGGTCTCCACCGGCGTGGCGAGCACCCCGTCGGGGTCGCACGAGGCGACCCCGATCCGGGCGTCCCCGACGTCGACCGCGAGGCGGCGTCCTCGGCGCATCAGGCCGTCTCGGCGACGAGGCGCTCGACGGCGGCCATGGCCTCGCCCACCGCGTCCGGGTTCTGGCCGCCGCCCTGGGCGACGTCCGGCTTGCCGCCGCCACCGCCGCCGAGGGTCTTGGCAGCGGTACGGACCAGGTCACCGGCCTTGAGACCGCGCTCACGGGCGGCCTCGTTGGTGGCGATGACGGTGAGCGGGCGGCCGTTGGCCGTGGTGAAGAGCGCCACGACCACCGGGCGGTCGCCCGGAATGCGGCCGCGCACGTCGAGGACGAGCTTGCGCAGGTCGTCGGCGGAGGTGCCGTCCGGCACCTGACCGATGGCCAGGGCCACGCCCCGGACGTCCTTGGCGCCCTCGGCGAGCCCGCCGGCGGCGGCCAGCACCTTCTCGGCGCGGAACTTCTCGATCTCCTTCTCGGCGTCCTTGAGCTTGCCGAGCATGCCGGCGATCTTCTCCGGCAGCTCCTCGGGACGGCCCTTGACCAGCTCCTGGAGCTGGGCGACGACCGTGTGCTCACGGGCCAGGAAGTTGTACGCGTCCACGCCGACCAGGGCCTCGATGCGGCGCACACCGGAGCCGATCGAGGACTCGCCGAGCAGCTTCACCAGGCCCAGCTGGGCGGTGTTGCCGACGTGCGTACCGCCGCACAGCTCCTTGGAGAAGTCGCCGATGGTGACCACGCGCACGCGCTCGCCGTACTTCTCGCCGAACTCGGCGATGGCGCCCTGCTTCTTGGCCTCGTCGATCGACATGACCTCGGCCTGGACGTCCAGCTCACGCGAGAGGACCTCGTTGATCTTCTGCTCGACGTCGGTGAGGACCGTGCCGGGAACGGCGGCGGGCGAGCCGAAGTCGAAGCGGAAGCGGCCCGGCGAGTTCTCCGAACCGGCCTGGGCGGCCGTCGGGCCGAGCGCGTCGCGCAGGGCCTGGTGGGTCAGGTGCGTGGCGGAGTGGGCGCGGGCGATGGCGCGGCGGCGCTTGATGTCGATCACGGCGTAGGCCGAGGCACCGACCGTCACCTCGCCGACCTGGACGACACCCTTGTGGACGTGGACGCCCGGGACCGGCTTCTGCACATCGCGGATCTCGATGACCGCGCCCGTGTCGAGCTTGATACGGCCCTGGTCGGCGAGCTGGCCGCCGCCCTCGGCGTAGAACGGGGTGCGGTCCAGGACGACCTCGACCTCGTCGCCCTCGGAGGCGGCGGGCGAGGGGACGCCGTCGACGAGCAGGCCGACGACCGTCGACTCGTTCTCGGTGAGCGTGTAGCCGGTGAAGTCGGTCTCGCCCGAGTTGTCGGCCACCTCGCGGTAGGCGGACAGGTCGGCGTGGCCGGTCTTCTTGGCCTTGGCGTCCGCCTTGGCGCGCTCCCGCTGCTCCTTCATCAGGCGCCGGAAGCCGTCCTCGTCCACGGAAAGGCCCTGCTCGGCGGCCATCTCCAGGGTGAGGTCGATCGGGAAGCCCCAGGTGTCGTGGAGCAGGAAGGCCTTCTCGCCGGCCAGGACCGTGCCGCCGGCGGCCTTGGTCTCGGTGACGGCGGTGTCCAGGATGTTGGTGCCGCCCTTGAGGGCCTTGAGGAAGGCGGCCTCTTCGGCGAGCGCGACCGTCTCGATGCGCTTGCGGTCGGTGATGAGCTCCGGGTACTGCTGGCCCATCGTGGTGATCACGACGTCGATCAGGTCCTGGACGACCGGGCCGGTGGCGCCCATCAGGCGCATGTTGCGGATGGCGCGGCGCATGATGCGGCGCAGGACGTAGCCGCGGCCCTCGTTGCCGGGCGTGACGCCGTCGCCGATGAGCATCGTGGACGTACGGATGTGGTCGGCGACCACACGCAGCGAGACGTCCGTGTGGTGGGCGGCGCCATAGCGGACACCCGTCAGTTCGGTGGCCTTGTCCATGACCACGCGCAGGGTGTCGGTCTCGTACATGTTCTGTACGCCCTGGAGGATCATGGCGAGGCGTTCGAGACCCAGACCGGTGTCGATGTTCTTCGACGGCAGGTCGCCGAGGATCGGGAAGTCCTCCTTGCCGTCGCCCGCACCGCGCTCGTACTGCATGAAGACCAGGTTCCAGATCTCCACGTACCGCTCGTCGTTGACGGCCGGGCCGCCCTCAACGCCGAACTCGGGGCCGCGGTCGTAGTTGATCTCGGAGCAGGGGCCGCACGGTCCCGGGACGCCCATGGACCAGAAGTTGTCCTTCTTGCCCAGGCGCTGGATGCGCTCGGCGGGGACGCCGATCTTGTCGCGCCAGATGGCCTCGGCCTCGTCGTCGTCGAGGTAGACCGTGATCCAGAGCTTCTCCGGCTCCAGGCCGTAGCCGCCGTCCGCCACGGAGCTGGTCAGCAGCTCCCAGGCGTACTTGATGGCGCCTTCCTTGAAGTAGTCGCCGAAGGAGAAGTTGCCGCACATCTGGAAGAACGTGCCGTGGCGGGTGGTCTTGCCGACCTCTTCGATGTCCGGGGTGCGCACGCACTTCTGCACGCTGGTCAGCGTGGACGCCGGGGGCTTGACCTCACCCAGGAAGTAGGGCTTGAACGGCACCATGCCCGCGGGGACGAGGAGCAGAGTCGGGTCGTCCGCGATGAGCGACGCCGAAGGGACGACGGTGTGCCCGCGCTCCTCGAAGAAGCTCAGCCAGCGGCGGCGGATTTCAGCCGACTCCATCAGTGGTCCTCATTCCGGTTGTACGAGATCGTCTTGTACTGCTGCTTGGGGTGGTCGAGTGCCGCGAGGCGGCGCTGCGCCGGGAGTTCATGCACGTTGGGGGCGGCGAGGCCCAGCGCGTCGTTGAGTTCGGACTCGCGCTGGACCATGCCGGCCTTCACGTCGAGCGCGAAGTCCTTCAGCTTGTGGCCCGCCTCGATCGCCTTGTCGGCGGTGCGCGCGGCCAGGGACTCCGGGGTGAGCTGCTTCAGCTTCCGGTTGACCTTGGTGGTGGCCCACACACCGGCTGCGGCGCCCGCGGTGAACCAGAACGTACGGCGGAACATCGCAGCGTCAGCCCTTTCGCTTGCTCCGCCGCGCGGACGGCAGAGTCCGCCCGACGATCACCGTGCGAGGCGGCTCGGCGGGCCCGGTTTTCCGTCCGATGGCCCGGCGCACCCCGTACCCGAAGGCCGCGACCTTCACCAGGGGGCCGCCGAAGGTCGAGGCGACCGTGGTGGAGAGCGCCGACGCGTTGGAGGTGACCTCCTGGACGTCCGAGGCGATGGCGTCGACCCGGTCCAGCTGGGTCTGCGCCGAGCGCACCGCCGAGGAGGCGTCCGCGAGCAGCGGGACGGCCTGTTCGGTCACGTCCGCCACCAGCTTGGTGGTCGCCTTCAGCGTCTGGGCCAGCCTCACGAGGACTACGGCGAGGAAGGACACCAGGATCGCCCAGAAGACGGCCACCAGGATCCCGGCCACCTCTCCACCGGACACTTGCACCGCTCCCTGCGCCTTGACCGTCGGACAAAGAAAAAGTTGTCCCCCGACCCTATCGCGCCGAGGGTCTTGCCCCCTACCGCATTAGGGCGTCACGGGAGCGGAGTCCGGCAGGACGATTGTACGCAGTGCACACCCTTGAGTACTCTGCGTGTCCCATGCGCTCCAATCTGCCGTCGGAGCTGAACGGCTTCGTCGGGCGAGAACGTGAACTGGCCGCCCTGGACGGGCTGCTGGGCCAGGCGCGGCTGATCACCGTGGTCGGGGTCGGCGGCGTCGGCAAGTCCCGCCTGGCGCTGCGCGCGGCCGCCGTCGCGGCGGCGCAGGAACGCTACTGCGACGGGGTGTGGCTGGCGGATCTGTCCACGGTGACCGACCCGGACCTGCTCGACCACGCGGTCGTCGAGGCGCTGGGCCTCACCGACCACACCACCCGCCCGCCGCGCCGCACCCTCCTGGACCACCTCGCGGAACGCGCCCCGCTGCTCGTCCTGGACGGCTTCGAGCAACTGGTGGACGCCTGCGCGGAGCTGGTGTGCGCGCTGCTGCGCCGCTCCCCCGGCCTGCGCGTGCTTGCCGCGGGCCGGCTGCCGCTGCGGCTCGACGGGGAGCGGCTGCTCGCGCTGGCCCCGATGGACGACGAGGACGCGGTGGCGCTCTTCACCGACCGGGCCGGCGGCGCCCTGCCGGCACCCGCCGACGAGCCGACGGCCGTGCGGGAGGTGTGCCGGCGCCTCGACGGGATTCCGCTCGCCCTGGAACTGGCGGCCGGACGCCTGGGCGCGCTCTCCATCGAGCAGGTGCTGCACCGCCTGGACGACCGCTTCCGCCTGCTGACCTGCGGCGGACGCGGAACCGTGGCACGCCACCAGACGCTGCGCACCACCATCGGCTGGAGCCATGAGCTGTGCAGCCCGCCGCAGCGGCTGCTGTGGGCGCGGCTCTCGGTCTTCGCCGGGCAGTTCGACCTGGAGGCCGTCGAGTACATCTGCGTCGGCCCGGATCTGCCGCCCGAGGACGTGCTCGACGTACTGCAGGAGCTCCTGGACCACTCGCTGGTGGTGCGCGAGGACGGCCCGGCGGGCGTGCGCTACCGGATGCTCGACACCGTACGGGAGTACGGGGCCGAGTGGCTGGCGGCGACCGGGGACGCCGACCGGCTGCACCGGCGCCACCGGGACTGGTATCTGGGCCTGGCCACCTGGTGCGAGCTGGACTGGTTCAGCCCGTGCCAGGCGGAGGTCGCGGTGCGGGTGGAGGCCGAACTGCCCAATCTGCGGGCCGCGATGGACTACTCGCTCGACTCGGAGCGGGACACGCATCTGGCCCAGTACCTGGCCGGGACGCTCTGGTTCTGCTGGGTCGGCTGCGGGCGCCTGGCCGAGGGGAGGCACTGGCTGGGCCTGGTGCTTGAGGCCGAGGGCGGCGACCACGACGGCGCCCGGCTCAAGGCCCTGTGGGTGCTCGGCTATGTCTCGGTGCTGCGCGGCGACACGGTGGCGGCGATCGCGGCGCTGCACGAGTGCCGCGAGGACGCCGAGCGCACCGGCGACCTGGTGGCGCGGGCGTACGCGGTGCACCGGACCGGCTGTCTGGCCTTGGTCTGCGACGACATGCCGCGCGCCGAGGAGCTGCTGCGCGCGGCGCTCGCACAGTACGAGGAGATCGGCGAGCTCAACAGCAATGTGCTGATGGCGCGCGTCGAGCTCGCGCTGGCGGTGGCCTTCCGGGGCCATCTGGACGAGGCCGTCGTGATGTGCGAGCACGTGGTGGAGATCTGCGCGGAGCACGGGGAGCGCTGGGCCCTCGCGTACGCGCTGTACGTCCTCGGGTACGCGGCCTGGCACGCCAAGGACCTCGGCGGGGCGCGGCGGCTGCTCCTGGAGTGCCTGGAGATCGACCATGCCTTCCATGACCTGCTGGGCACGGTCCTGGCCCTTGAGCTGCTGGCCCTGGTCGCGGTGGACGGCGGCGACCCGGCCCAGGCGGCGGTGCTCCAGGGCGCGGCCGAGCGGATCTGGCCGTCGGTGGGGCTGCCGCTGTTCGGCTCGGCGTCCTTCAACGCGGCGCATGTGCTGTGCGAGCGGCGGGCGCGCGAGCGGCTGGGGGACGGCGCGTACGAGACGTTCCGGCAGCGGGGTACGGGGCTCGACCCGGACGAGGCGGTGGCGCGGGCGCTGACCGGCTCGGGCGGCGAGGACGCCGTGGCGGAGGTCCCCGCTCCGCACGGCGAACCGGCTCCGACAACGCGGAAGCCCGCCGCCTCCCGCTCCGTGCGGAGCGAGGGGACGGCGGGCCGAAGCGCGGAGCGCTGAATACTGCGCCTGACTCAGCGGGCGTAGTACTCGACGACGAGCTGCTCGTCGCAGATGACCGGGATTTCCTTGCGGTTCGGGTCACGGTCCAGGCGGAAGGCCAGGGCCTTCAGGTTCACCTGGAGGTAGCGCGGGGTCTCGCCCTCGCCGGCGTAGCCACCCTCGCGGGCAACCTGGAAGGGGTGCTTCGCACGGCTGCGCTCGCGGACGGTGATGACGTCGTCCGGACGGACACGGAACGACGGCTTGTCGACCTTGCCACCGTTGACCTCGATGTGGCCGTGGACGACCATCTGGCGGGCCTGGTAGATGGTCCGGGCGATGCCCGAACGCAGGACCAGGGCGTCGAGGCGACGCTCAAGCTCGACGACCAGCGCCTCGCCCGTCTTGCCCTCGGCCTTCTTGGCGCGGTCGTAGGCACGCGCCATCTGACGCTCAGAGATGTCGTACTGGGCGCGCAGACGCTGCTTCTCCAGCAGACGGACCTTGTAGTCCGAGTTCTGCTTGCGGCCACGGCCGTGCTCGCCCGGCGGGTACGGACGGGCCTCGAAGTACTTGACGGCCTTCGGCGTCAGCGCGATGCCGAGCGCACGAGACTTCTTGACCTTGGGACGCGACTGGTTAGGCACGTTCTCCAAACCTCCATGGTTGGGTTAGGTTAGGCTCACCTTACTCAAGGAGATCGTATGTCTCGTCCGGGGAACACCAGTCACATCACGGACAGCACGAAGAAGGCCGAACCCGCAGAAGGGGTCGGCTCCACCGACCCGCACAAGGGGGCCGGTACCGGTGCGCAGCATGCCACCGGTCACGTGACGGAGGTCCGATCAGATCGTGGTCAGCCGCGTCCCAGCGGACTTGATATCGCGCGGATGCCGTCAGCAGCCGAGCGCACACGAACTCTCGTACATAGTACCTGCTCGTCGGTGCTGCTCATCACCGGCCTCGACGGCGCCCGTCCGGACCAGCTGGAGCCGAGGCTGCGCAATGTGGGCCCGGACGGCGATCTGTTCCTGCTCTTCCCCGCCGACTCGCCCGCCGTACGCGCCGCCACCCACGCCCACGACGACGAGCTCCCGGCCGTCCTGGAGCTCACCGACGTGGCGCCGGTCGCCGTCCCCCACCGCATCCGCGGCCGCGCCTGGATCACCGGCTGGCTCACCCGGGTCCCGGGCCTGGCCCCGCCCGGCAGCATGACGCTCCGGCTGGAGGTGAACGAGGCGTACGTGGACGACCTGTGGGGCGCGACATCGGTGGCGCCCGAGGAGTTCACCGCCGCCGAGCCCGATCCGCTGGCGTCCCACGAGAGCGAGCTCCTGCAACACCTGCACGCCTCCCACGGGGAACAGGTGCGGTCGCTGTGCGGCCTGGTGCGGCAGGGCCCGGAGGAGATGAAATCGGTCACGCCGCTGGCGCTCGACCGGTTCGGGCTGCGCGTGCGCTTCCAGGACCGCGCCGGGCGCTGCTTCGACGCGCGCTTCGAGTTCCCGGAGCCGGTGACGGACCTCACGGGGCTGCGGCGCGCGATGCGGCGGCTGTTCGAGGCGGCGGAGGGCTGAGGGCACGGCGACCGGGGCGGGCGCGGGGCGCCGTCGGCCGGGCCACCCGCCCGCGCCCCTGCTCCCGGACGGCTACTCGCCCCGCCCCAGCCGCTCCCTGACCTTCTCCACCACGTCCGCGTACCGCGCCTCCGCGCCGTACCGCGTCGGCTCGTAGTAGCGCTTGTCGGCCACCGCGTCGGGGGCGTACTGCTGGGCCGCGATCGCGCCGGGCACGTCGTGCGGGTACACATACCCCTGGGCGTGGCCGAGCTTGGCCGCGCCCTTGTAGTGGCCGTCGCGCAGATGCGGCGGAACGGGGCCGGCCAGGCCCGCCCGGACGTCCGCCATCGCCGCGAAGATCGCGTTCGTCGCCGCGTTCGACTTCGGGGCGAGGGCGAGCGCGATGGTGGCGTGGCTGAGGGTGAGGGCCGCCTCGGGGAAGCCGATCAGCGCGACCGCCTGGGCGGCGGCGACCGCCGTGGGCAGCGCCGTGGGGTCGGCGAGGCCGATGTCCTCGCTGGCCGAGATCATCAGGCGGCGGGCGATGAACCGGGGGTCCTCGCCCGCCTCGATCATCCGCGCCAGATAGTGCAGCGCCGCGTCCACGTCCGAGCCCCGGATGGACTTGATCAGGGCGCTCGCCACGTCGTAGTGCTGGTCGCCGTCCTTGTCGTACTTCACCGCCGCCCGGTCGACGGTCTCCTCGACCGTCTGGAGCGTGACCTCCGGCTCGCCCTTGGCGAGCGCCGAACCCGCCGCCGCCTCCAGGGCGGTGAGCGCGCGGCGCGCGTCGCCGCCCGCGATGCGCAGCAGATGCGCCTCGGCGTCCTCGGGGAGCGTCACCGCGCCGCCGAGCCCGCGCTCCTCGGTGACCGCCCGGCGCAGCAGATCGCGCAGGTCGCCGTCGGTGAGCGGTTCGAGGGTGAGCAGCAGGGAACGTGAGAGCAGTGGGGAGATCACCGAGAAGTACGGGTTCTCCGTGGTCGCCGCGATCAGGGTGACCCAGCGGTTCTCCACGGCCGGCAGCAGTGAGTCCTGCTGGGCCTTGGAGAAGCGGTGGATCTCGTCGAGGAAGAGGACGGTCTCCTTGCCGAAGCCGCCGATCGCCCGGCGGGCGCCGTCGATGACGGCCCGCACTTCCTTCACGCCCGCGGTGATCGCGGAGAGCTCGACGAAGCGCTTGTTGGTCGCCTTCGACACCACGTACGCGAGCGTCGTCTTGCCGATGCCGGGCGGGCCCCAGAGGATCACGGACGAGGGTCCGGCGGGACCGCCGCTCCCCTCCCCCACCAGGCGCCGCAGCGGCGAGCCGGGCTTGAGCAGATGCTGCTGCCCGACCACCTCGTCGAGGGTGCGCGGGCGCATCCGGACGGCCAGGGGACTTCCTGCCGGGTCTTTCTCCTGGCGGTCCTCTGCGGCTGCGGTGAACAGGTCGGGCTCCACGTCAAGAACCCTATGCCACGCCGCTGACAACGCGGTCAGTGCCGGGAAAACACCTGGTCAGAAGGGTCGTACGGGGCCGGTCAGCTGGTCCAGAAGTCCCACCAGCGGGTCAGGATCAGCATCCCGATGATCCCGACGTGCAGCACCGGCAGCACCCAGGTGAACTCGCCGAAGAAGCTCTTCAGCCAGTTCGGCGCGGGCAGGAAGCCGTGGCGGACGTTGAACGACGTGATGTACCAGAACATGACGATGGTGGCGACCCACGCCAGGCAGCACCACAGGCACAGCGAGTTGATCCGGTACAGCGACTGGAACTGCAGCCAGGAGCAGAATCCGACGCCGAAGAGCGTGCCCGCGTTGAAGGTGAGCCAGTACCAGCGCGGGAAGCGGGCCCGGGTGAGCAGGCTGATACCGACGCAGATCACGATGCCGTACGCCACCAGACCCAGCATCGGGTTGGGGAACCCGAAGGCCGACGCCTGGTCGCTCTTCATGATGTTGCCGCAGGACACGACCGGGTTGAGGCTGCACCCCGGCGTGAAGTTCGGGTTTTCGAGCAGCTTGAACTTGTCGATCGTGATGACCCAGGCCGCGAGCAGTCCGGCGGCCCCGGTGATCACCAGGAGCCAGGCGAACGCGCGGCTCCCGCCGACGCCGCGCGGGCCGTCCGCCCCGTCGGGACCGGAGGAGACACTGTCCTTGGCTGTCGTCGTCTTGCTCATCACGCCGATCCGTCAGTCGAGTCGTGGGCCACAAGGGGCCTGCGGGCAGGCTCATTGTGCCGTACACGCGCCGGTGCCCACCGTTCGTTCGGCATAAGGGCGTACCCGCGGGACCGGAGTTGACGGCTCAGGAGAGCGCGGGACGGGCCGGACAGCCGTCGCTGTCCGGCCCGTTGATCACGCGAGCCGTTCGCGCATCGCGTCGACGACGTTCTCCAGGGGCACGGCCGTCTGATCGCCGGACTCCATGTCCTTGAGCTGGACGACGCCTTCGGCGAGGTCGCGGTCGCCCGCGACGAGCGTGTACCGGGCACCGCTGCGATTGGCCGACTTCATGGCGGACTTGACGCCCTTGCCGCCGAAGGCGAAGTCGGTCGCGATCCCCGCCTTGCGCAGCCGGGACACCACGCCGAACAGGACTCGCTTGGCCTCCTCGCCGAGCGGCACGGCGAACACGCTGGTCGCGGAGGGGATGTCGAGCGTGACGCCCTCGGCCTCAAGGGCCAGCACCGTACGGTCGACGCCGAGCGCCCAGCCCACCGACGGCAGCGCGGGGCCGCCGATCATCTCGGAGAGGCCGTCGTAGCGGCCGCCGCCGCCGACCGCCGACTGCGAGCCCAGACCGTCGTGGACGAACTCGAAGGTCGTCCGCGTGTAGTAGTCGAGGCCGCGCACCAGCTTCGGGTCGTCCTCGTAGGCGACGCCCTCGGCGTTCAGGAGGTCGCGGACCTCCTCGTGGTACGCCTTGCAGCCGTCGCACAGGTAGTCGCGCAGCAGCGGCGCGCCCACCAGCTGCTTCTGCACCGCGTCCCGCTTGTCGTCGAGGACGCGCAGCGGGTTGATCTCGGCGCGGCGCAGGGTGTCCTCGTCGAGGTCGAGGCCGCGCAGGAAGTCCTGGAGGGCGGCCCGGTAGACGGGACGGCACTCCTGGTCGCCCAGCGAGTTCAGCAGGATGCGGAAGTCACGCAGGCCGAGCGAGCGGTACGCGTCGTTGGCCAGGATGATCAGCTCGGCGTCGAGCGCCGGGTCCTCGGCGCCGATCGCCTCGGCACCGACCTGCGAGAAGTGGCGGTAACGGCCCTTCTGCGGGCGCTCGTAGCGGTAGTACGAGCCCGAGTACCAGAGCTTGACCGGCAGGTTGCCCGCCTTGTGCAGGTTGGCCTCCAGGGCCGCGCGCAGCACGGAGGCGGTGCCCTCGGGGCGCAGGGCGAGGCGGTCGCCGCCCTTGGTCTCGAAGGCGTACATCTCCTTGCTCACGATGTCGGTCGACTCGCCGACACCGCGCGCGAAGAGCTCGACGTTCTCGAAGCCCGGGGTCTCGATGTAGCCGTAGCCCGACCGCTTCAGGGGCGCCGCGATGGCCTCGCGCACCGCGAGGAAACGGGCCGAGTCGGGCGGCAGCAGGTCGTAGGTGCCCTTGGGGGCCTGGAAGGTACTCATGGGGAAGCTTCTCGTCACATTCCTCGTCGGGGAGAGGCGATGCCCTCTCCCGGGGCGGCGGCCACCTGCCGCAGATACGGGTTGGTGGCGCGCTCGTGGCCGATGGTCGTCTGGGAGCCGTGGCCGGACAGCACCACGGTCGAGTCGTCGAGCGGCAGGCACACACGGGCCAGCGACTCAAGCATCTCGACGTGGCTGCCGCCGGGGAAGTCGGTGCGTCCGATGGAGCCGGCGAAGAGCAGGTCGCCCGAGAACAGGATCGGAGGAATGTCCTCCGCCTCGGGCAGCCCGAACGTCACCGACCCCTTGGTATGGCCGGGCGCATGCGACACGGTCAGCTCCAGGCCGGCGAGCGGGAGCTTGGCACCGTCGGTCAGCTCCTTGACGTCGTCCGGCTCGCCGATGGTCAGCTCGCCCATCAGCTGGGCGCCGATGGACCGCCCCAGCGCCTTCTCCGGGTCGCTCATCATGAAGCGGTCGGCGGGATGGATCCACGCCGGCACGTCATGGGCTCCGCACACCGGGACGACCGAGGCGACATGGTCGATGTGGCCGTGGGTGAGGACGACGGCGACGGGCTTCAGCCGGTGCTTCCTCAGCGTTTCCTCGACGCCCTGGGCCGCCTGGTGGCCCGGGTCGATGATCACGCACTCCTCGCCCGCGGCGGGGGCGACCAGGTAGCAGTTGGTCCCCCAGGCCCCGGCGGGGAACCCGGCAATGAGCACGATCGTCCTCAGTTTCTCGTACGACGGGTGATTGCGGCTGTTCAGAGCCTACCGGCGCTGCTCCCGTCACAGCGAACCCATATACGGTACGGGCACAGTCCGCGCGTACACGATTCCGTACCCCCTAGACCGCACAAGGAGACCACCGGTGGTCAGCAGCGATCAGCGCCGGCGCCAGCTCGCCCGGGAGAAGTTCGAGCGTCAGCAGCAGCGCCGCGAGGCGGCCCGGCGCAAGGCGAAGCGACGTAACACGATCATCGCGGCGACCCTCGCGGTGGTCGTCGCGGCGGGCGGGGTGGCCTTCGCCTCGGGCGCCTTCTCCAGCGACGACAAGAAGTCGGACGCGGCGGCGCCCTCCGACGCCCCGACGCCCTCGGCGAGCAAGGAGTCCGCGCCGGAGCCGAAAATGGCGATCGACCAGAAGGCCGGGTACACGATGGCGCTGAAGACCAGCGCCGGTGACATCGCCTTCACGATGGACGCGGCGAAGACGCCGCACACCGTCAACTCGTTCAAGTCCCTCGCCGACAAGGGCTACTTCACCAACACGAAGTGTCACCGCCTCACCACCCAGGGCATTTACGTGCTCCAGTGCGGCGACCCGAAGGGCGACGGCACCGGCGGCCCCGGCTACACGATCCCGGACGAGAACCTGACGGGCCTCGGCAAGGCGGGCGCGGACGGCATGGTGACCTACCCGGCGGGCACGGTCGCCATGGCCAACACCGGCCAGCCGCACTCCGGCGGCAGCCAGTTCTTCCTCGTCTACAAGGACAGCAAACTCCCGCCCAGCTACACGCCGTTCGGCAAGATCGACGCGGCCGGGCTGAAGGTCGTGGAGGACGTGGCGAAGGCCGGGGTCGCGGGCGGCGCCGGGGACGGCGCTCCGAAGACGGCGGTCACCATCACCAAGGCCACCGTCAACAAGGACTGACCCGCGGAATTCGGCCGCGCTGAGTGCGGACAGCCGGGCGGCAAGTCGCCTAGATTGGCGTTGTGCAGCGCGGTGACAAACGCGTTGTGGAGGGCGGGCGAGGCCCGTCCCGGAAACTGTGGACGATGCCACGAGGGCCGAACCCCTCGCGTCGGCATCATGTGGAGGAGGCGCTGTGAGCAGCGACCCGTGGGGCCGCGTCGACGAGACGGGCACCGTGTATGTGCGTACAGCCGAGGGCGAAGTCGTCGTCGGATCGTGGCAGGCGGGGACTCCCGAGGAGGCCCTGGCCTACTTCGAGCGCAAATACGAGGGCCTGGTTGTCGAGATCGGCCTCCTCGAACGGCGGGTGAAGACCACCGACCTGTCGGCGAAGGACGCGCAGACCGCGATCGACCACCTGCGCACGCAGGTGGACGAGCATCACGCGGTCGGCGACCTCGAAGCGCTGCGGGGGCGGCTCGACAAGCTCGTCGAGACCGTGGAGTCGCGGCGCGAGGAGCGCAAGGTCCAGAAGGCCAAGCAGACCGACGAGGCCAAGCACGCCAAGGAGGCGCTGGTCGCCGAGGCCGAGGAGCTGGCGCAGAGCGAGCAGTGGCGCTCGGCGGGCGAGCGGCTGCGGGCGCTCGTGGACACCTGGAAGGGCCTGCCCCGGCTCGACCGGAAGTCCGACGACGAGCTGTGGCACCGCTTCTCGCACGCGCGCTCGGCGTTCTCCAAGCGCCGCAAGGCGCACTTCGCGTCGCTCGACGCGCAGCGCGAGGACGCCCGCAAGCTCAAGGAGAAGCTGGTCGTCGAGGCCGAGGCGCTGTCGTCGTCGACGGACTGGGCCACCACGGCCGCCCGCTACCGCGAGCTGATGGCGGACTGGAAGGCGGCGGGCCGCGCCCAGCGCGAGGCCGAGGACGAGCTGTGGAACCGCTTCCGCGGCGCCCAGGACGTCTTCTTCGCCGCGCGCGGCGAGGTCTTCGCGGAGCGTGACGCCGAGCAGAGCGAGAACCTGAAGCTCAAGGAGGAGCTGGCCGTCGAGGCCGAGAAGCTCGTCCCGGTGACCGATCTGAAGGCGGCTCGCGCCACCTTCCGGGGCATCAACGAGCGCTGGGAGGCCATCGGCCACGTACCGCGTGACGCGCGTCCGAAGGTCGAGGGCCGGATGCACGCCGTGGAGCGGGCGCTGCAGGAGGCCGAGGAGTCGGAGTGGCGCCGCACCAACCCGGAGGCACGCGCGCGTGCCGCGGGTCTGACGGGCCAGCTCCAGTCGGCGGTCGACAAGCTGCGCGGCCAGATCGACGCGGCGCGCGCGGCGGGCAACAACGCCCGGGCCGACAAGCTCGCCAAGGAGCTTGAGGGCCGCCAGGCGCTGCTCGACCAGGCGCTGAAGGGCCTGGAGGAGTTCGGCGGCTGACGCCGTTCCCGACGGTGTACGCAGGAGGGCCCGGCCGTGATGTCACGGCCGGGCCCTCGGCGTCTCCCGCCCCGGGCGCCCTGGTCGCCGTCGGCCTCACTGGGCGGCCGGGCCCGCGCCTCGGCTCCCCCGCTCCAGGGTGTCGAGCGCGTGCCGCAGCACATCGCACGCCTGGCTGTGGTTGCCGGCCGACTGCAACAGCTCGGCCAGGCGGCGGCAGACCGTGAGGGCCTCGGGGCCGAACCGCTTGTGGGTGAGCTGGAAGGCGCCTTCCAGGACCTCGATCGCCTGGTCGTCCTGGCCCGACTCGGTGAGCAGTTCGGCCAGTTCCAGATGGACGGTGACGCCGTCGCCCTCCGCGTCCGGCACCCGGTTCCGCAGGATCATCCGCAGCACCGGCAGCGCGTCCCTACCGCGCCCCTCCGCTCTGAGCAGCCGGGCCAGCTGGAGCCCCGAGGAGATCATCGCCGCCTCGACCTCGGCGTCGATCACCGGCCCCGCCGGGACGCCCGGGGAGGCCTTGGCGCGGTTGCGCACCAGCGGCAGGCGCCCCACGTCGTTCTCCTGGCTGCGCTGCGGGCGCGGCCGGTTGCGGGCGCCGAGCCGGGCGTCGACGGCCCGGTAGAGGGTCTCCAGATCCAGGGTCTCCGGCGCGTCCGGCAGCCCCTGGCTCAGGACGTGCAGCAGCTCCCCGGTGAAGGCGGTGTGCCGCTCCCCGTCCGGGGCGAGCGCCACATGGTCCTTCGGGGAGGCGGTGAGGACGTACGCGCCCTGGATCCCGGCCTGTGCGGCGAGCGCGTTGGGGCTGCTGAGGGTGCGGGCCGCGCGTCCGCTGAAGCAGCAGTCCAGCACGACGATCTTGCGCCGGGCCGGGGAGGCGAGGATCGCGGAGCGCAGATGGCGGTACTCGACCGCCGTGTACCCGGCGCCCTCGCGCGAGCCGGTCAGGGCCACGTACAGATCCGCCGACTCGGAGTCCCGCAGACCATGGCCGCAGTAGTAGACGAGCAGCGTGTCCCGCGCCCGCTCGCCGGCCGCGTACACCGGGTCGAGGAGGGCGGCCGGGGTCTCCGGCTCGGCCACCGTCAGGGTGTGCGCCTGGGGCAGCCCCCAGACCGTGGAGTCGCGCAGGACCTCCGCAAGGTCCGCGAGGTTGGACTCCACGGCGGGCAGCTGCGGCAGGTGCGCGTATCCGGCGGTGCCGATCAGTACGGCGGCCGACGCCGAGGGGTCAGGCAGATCCGCCGTCACCGGAGTGCTCCTCACCCGCCAGCAGTGCGGTGATCCGCGCGATCGTGGCCGGGTCGGCCCCGTCGATCTCGATCTCCACCGCGCCCCTGCGCACGAGGACGCGCGGGGAGGCGCGGCGGGCGGTGCGCCACTGGTCGACGGCGAGCGCCAGCTGGCCCGCCGAGAGCCCGCCGCTCACCACCAGCGACATGACGTCGAGCAGGGTGCCCATGTGCTCGGGGTCGGCGGGCGCCGAGCTGCCGAGCGTGCCGTGCACGGCGTGGCCCACCGCCTCGTCCACGTGCAGCCACCGCAGCAGTGAACGCAGCTCCGCCTCGGGGTCGGCGGCGCCGCTCACCCGGATCTCGATCTTCGACACCGGTTCCTCGGTTCCCTTCAACGATCGGTCTTTCGCAGTGCGCGAGCCGCGTCATTCGCGCTCGCGTGCGGCGAGCACGGGTGTCACCGCCGCGGACACCTCCGCGAACTTGGCCACCGCCTCGGGGCCCGCGCCGAGCCGGGCCAGGCACACGCCCTGCCAGTACACGCAGGTCAGCGTGGTGGGGTGAGCGGGGCCGAGGGAGACGCGGCTGACGTCCGCCACCGTGCTCAGCAAGCCGATGGCCTCCTCCAGCGAGCCGCGCAGCACCAGGTTGACGGCCTCGCGCTGGCGGGCCTCGGCGACGGACGGGGTCATCGCGCGCAGGATCTGGTTCCTGGTGGCACCGCTGAGCGCCAGCACCGAGGTGGCGGGGCGCCCGTCCGGGACGGCCGCGGGCTGCGGGGACTGCGGGAAGCCCACCCCGGTGCGCTCGGCGCGGTCGTGGAAGCCGCCGGTGCCCTGGGGCTCGGGGGGCAGCCAGGAGGGGGCGCCCTGGGACGCGGGCGGTCCGATGGTGGGGGCCTGCGACGCGGGCGGCCCGAAGTCTTGTACGGCCCACCTGCGCAGGTATTCGGTGACCGCTTCGTCGATCAGCTCGGCCGCGTTCGGCGGGCAGCGCAGCCGCTCCTGGGTCTGCGCCGCGGTGGGCCGCGCGGCCGGGTCCTTGGCCATCAGGTCGGCGACCAGGTCGGCGAGGTCGTCCGGGATGCCCGGCATCCCCTTCAGCGGGGGCGGCGTCTCCTGGAGGATCTTGTAGAGGACCGCCACCACCGACTCACCGCCGAGGGGTTGGGTACCGGACAGCATCTCGTACAGGCAGACGCCGAGGGCGTACAGGTCCGTGTACGTCCCGGGGTTGTCGCCGCGCACGGCTTCCGGCGCCAGGTACGCGGGCGTGCCCACCACCATCCCCGTGACGGTCTGCCGGGAGGTGTTGTCGAGCAGGTGGGCGATGCCGAAGTCCTGGAGGACGACGCGGCCGGTGCGGGTGAGGTGCACATTGCCGGGCTTGACGTCCCGGTGCAGGATGCCCGCCTCGTGCACGGCGCCGAGTCCCGCGCACATCCCGCTGGCGATGGCTCGTACGAGCGCGTGCGGCAGCCGGGTCTCCGCGTCGATCAGGGCGCGCAGGTCCACGCCCTCCAGGAGCTCCATGACGAGGAAGGGCGCGTCGCCGTGGAGGCCCACGTCGTGGACGACGACCGTGTTGGGGTGGGCGATCCGGGCCAGGGCGCGCGCCTCGCGGTCGAAGCGGACACGCATCTCGGAACCGGCGAGGTCGGACTTGATCATCTTCACGGCCACGCGCCGCCCGAGCGCGGTGTCCATGGCCTCGTACACCTCGCCCATGCCGCCGGAGCCCAGCTGTGTGAGCAGCTCGTACCGCTGGTCGATCACGGTCGGCCCGGCCATCGCACCCCCCCTGTGCCCGAGTCCCCCGATCATCACCCTCAACTCCCATGCTCAGCAAGGGGATCGGGCAAGTCGGGGGGCCCGGAAGGGAGTTACGGCCTGCGTGCCGAGGTCACCCGGTACACGTCGTACACGCCCTCCACTCCCCGCACGGCCTTCAGGACGTGCCCGAGGTGCTTGGGGTCGCCCATCTCGAAGGTGAAGCGCGAGGTGGCCACCCGGTCGCGGGACGTCTGGACGGCCGCCGACAGGATGTTGACGTGCTGGTCGGACAGGACGCGGGTGACGTCCGACAGGAGCCGGGAGCGGTCCAGGGCCTCGACCTGGATGGCGACCAGGAAGACCGAGGACTGGGTGGGTGCCCACTCGACCTCCAGGATCCGCTCCGGCTGCTGGGAGAGCGAGTCCACGTTGACGCAGTCCGCGCGGTGCACCGAGACACCGCTGCCGCGGGTCACGAAGCCGATGATCGGGTCGCCGGGGACGGGCGTACAGCAGCGGGCCAGCTTGACCCACACGTCCTCGACGCCCTTGACCACCACGCCCGGGTCGGCGTTGGCGCGGCGCTTGCTGCGGCCGCGCGAGGGCGGCGCCGACTCGGCGATGTCCTCGTTGGCGGCCTCCTCGCCGCCGAGCGCCTGCACCAGCTTCTGCACGACGCCCTGGGCCGCCACATGGCCCTCGCCGATCGCCGCGTAAAGCGACGAGATGTCGGGGTAGCGCATCTCGTGGGCGAGGGTGACCAGGGAGTCGCCGGTGAGGATGCGCTGGATCGGCAGGTTCTGCTTGCGCATGGCGCGCGCGATGGCGTCCTTGCCCTGCTCGATCGCCTCGTCGCGGCGCTCCTTGGAGAACCAGCCGCGGATCTTGTTGCGGGCGCGCGGCGACTTGACGAAGCCCAGCCAGTCGCGCGAGGGTCCGGCGCCGGCCGCCTTGGAGGTGAAGACCTCCACCAAGTCGCCGTTGTCCAGGGTGGATTCGAGCGGCACGAGCCGCCCGTTGACCCGTGCGCCTATGGTGCGGTGGCCGACCTCGGTGTGCACCGCGTACGCGAAGTCCACCGGCGTCGCGCCCGCCGGGAGCGCTATGACGTCGCCCTTCGGGGTGAAGACGAAGACCTCGTTGCGGGACAGGTCGAAGCGCAGGGACTCCAGGAACTCGCTGGGGTCCTCGGTCTCCTTCTGCCAGTCGAGCAACTGGCGCAGCCACGCCATGTCGTTGATGTGGTCGTCCTTGCCGGCCTTCTTCGGCACGTCGGTACGCACCTTGGAGGCACCGGCGACGGCCTCCTGCTTGTACTTCCAGTGCGCGGCGATGCCGTACTCGGCGCGGCGGTGCATGTCGAACGTACGGATCTGGAGCTCGACGGGCTTGCCGTTCGGCCCGATGACCGTCGTGTGCAGCGACTGGTACATGTTGAACTTGGGCATCGCGATGTAGTCCTTGAACCGGCCGGGGACCGGGTTCCACCGCGCGTGCACCGTGCCGAGCGCCGCGTAGCAGTCGCGGACGGTGTCGACCAGGACACGGATGCCCACCAGGTCGTAGATCTCCGCGAAGTCACGGCCGCGGACGATCATCTTCTGGTAGACGCTGTAGTAGTGCTTCGGGCGTCCGGTGACGGTCGCCTTGATGCGGGCGGCGCGCAGGTCGGACTGGACCTCGTCGGTCACTATGGCCAGGTACTCGTCGCGCTTGGGCGCCCGCTCGGCCACCAGCCGTACGATCTCGTCGTACATCTTGGGGTAGAGGATCGCGAAGGCGAGGTCCTCCAGCTCCCACTTGATGGTGTTCATGCCCAGGCGGTGCGCCAGCGGAGCGTAGATCTCCAGCGTCTCGCGGGCCTTCTTCTCCTGCTTCTCCCGCTTGAGGTAGCGCATGGTGCGCATGTTGTGCAGCCGGTCGGCGAGCTTGATGACCAGGACGCGCGGGTCCTTGGCCATGGCCACGACCATCTTGCGGACCGTCTCGGCCTGCGCCGCGTCGCCGAACTGCACCCGGTCGAGCTTGGTGACGCCGTCGACGAGCAGGGCCACCTGGTCGCCGAAGTCACGGCGCAGGGTGTCCAGGCCGTACTCGGTGTCCTCGACGGTGTCGTGCAGCAGCCCCGCCATCAGCGTCGCCGGGTCCATGCCCAGCTCGGCGAGGATCGTGGTGACGGCGAGCGGGTGGGTGATGTACGGGTCGCCGCTCTTGCGCTTCTGGCCGCGGTGCCAGCGCTCGGCGACCTGGTAGGCCTTCTCGACCTGGCGCAGCGTCGCGGTCTCGATCTTGGGGTCGTTGCTGCGCACTATCCGCAGCAGCGGCTCCAGGACCGGGTTGTACGCGGAGGAGCGCTGCACACCGAGCCGGGCGAGGCGGGCGCGGACCCGGTTCGAGGAGCCGCCCGAGCGCGAGACGGAGCCCGCGGGGGGCGTGGGCTTGGGGGCCGGGGCCTTGGCGAGGGGCCGCTGGGGCGCGGCGGGCTTGGGCTCCACCGCGGGCTGCTGGGGCGCGGCGGCGGCCGCCGTGGCCTGCTCGGCCTGCTGGTCGGGCCGCTCGACGGAGAGTGGCTGGGCCTCGTCTGGCAAGAGCGCTCCTCGTGCAGATCCGGGTCCCCCGGTCAGGCCCGGAAAGGCCATGGTATCGATCCCCGCCGACACCTTCGTGCCGAGCGGGTGGGACGGGTCGTACCTGGGAAACACGGGAGGCGGGTGCCGGATTCCTCCGGCACCCGCCTCCGCGTGTTCGCTGCCCTGGTCAGAGCGTGATGAGAGCCTCCAGCGGGGCCCCGCGCAAGGCGGGTTCCAGCCGGTTGCGCCCGGCCAGGAAGCCGAGCTCCATGAGCACCGCGACGCCCGCGACCTCGGCCCCGGCGCGCCGGATGAGCTCCAGGGAGGCCTCGGCGGTGCCGCCGGTGGCCAGCACGTCGTCGATCACCATGACGCGGTCGCCCGCGGCCAGGTCCTCGGCGTGCACCTCGATCTCCGCCGTGCCGTACTCCAGCTCGTACGCCTGCGAGAGCGTCGCTCCGGGGAGCTTGCCCGCCTTGCGCACGGGGATGAAGCCGATGCCGGAGCGGATGGCGACCGGGGCCGCCAGGATGAAGCCGCGCGCCTCCAGGCCGACGATCTTCGTCGCGCCGTGCCGGACGCACAGCTCGGCGAGGGCGTCGGTCAGGGCCGTGAACGCCTCCGGGTCCGCGAGCAGCGGCGTGATGTCCTTGAACAGCACGCCCGGCTTCGGGTAGTCCGGTACGTCACGGATGCGGCTGAGCAGCAGCTCGCGGGTGGAGACCGTCATCGCCGCTTCCCCCGGTTGTTGCGGGAGGGCTGACGGCGCTGCCCGACGACCGCACCGGCGGTCTCGGCCGCGTCATCGGCGTCCTCGTCCGCCCCGGGCACCGCGTCCTGCGGCTCGTCGGCGGACTCGCCCTTGGCGGCGGCCGCCGCCCGCTTGGCGAGCACCCGCTTCTTGAGGGCCTGCATCTGCGGCTCGCGCTCCTTGAGGTCGGCGACGAGCGGCGTGGCGATGAAGATCGACGAGTACGCACCGGCCGCGAGGCCGACGAACAGCGACAGCGAGATGTCGTTCAGCATGCCGGCGCCCAGGACACCGCCACCGATGAACAGCAGGCCCGCCACCGGGAGCAGCGCGACGACCGTGGTGTTGATGGAACGCACCAGGGTGCCGTTGAGGCTCTTGTTCGCCATCTCGCTGTAGGTGAGACGGGTCTGCTTGGTGATGCCCTTGCCGCCCTCCTTGAGACCGTCGAAGACGACGACGGTGTCGTAGAGGGAGTAGCCGAGGATCGTCAGCAGACCGATCACGGTGCCCGGGGTGACCTCGAAGCCGACCAGCGCGTACACACCGACGGTGATCGTGAGGTCGTGGATCAGCGCGACCAGGGCCGCGAGCGCCATGCGCCACTCGAAGGCGATCGCGAGGTAGATCACCACGAGGACCATGAACACGATCAGGCCGGTCCACGCCTTGTTGGCGATCTCGTCGCCCCAGCTGGGGCCGACCAGGTCGGCGTTGATGTCCTCGGCCGGGACCTTGAGGTCCTTGGAGAGCTCGGTCTTGATCTGGTCCGACTTCGCGGTGTCGATGTCGGTGATCTGGATGCGCAGACCCTTGTTGCCGAGCTTCTGGACGATCGCGTCGTGGCCGGAGGCCGACTTGGCGTAGCCCTCCGCCGCGGAGACCGAGACGCTGGTCTTCGGGGTGGTGAAGACGGCACCGCCCTTGAACTCGATGCCCATGACCAGACCCCGCACCGCAAGGCCCAGGATGGCCGTGATGGTGATCAGGATCGAGATTCCGTACCAGATCTTCCGCTTGCCGACGAAGTCGTAGCCGACCTCACCGCGGTAGAGCCGGGCGCCGAGATGACCGAGTCGCGACATCTCACGCCTCCTTCGGGTCGGTGGGGGCGGAGGAGGTGCGGCGCGTGCGGCGCAGCGGCGGCTTGGCGCCGAGCCGCTTGGGGTCCAGACCGGACCACGGGTGGCCGCTCGCGAAGAACTTCTTGCGCGCCAGGAGCGTCATCACCGGCTTGGTGAACAGGAACACCACGACGATGTCGAGCAGGGTGGTCAGGCCGAGCGTGAACGCGAAGCCCTGGACCTTGCCGACGGTCACGATGAACAGCACCGCGGCGGCGAGGAACGACACGAAGTCGGAGACCATGATCGTGCGCCGGGCGCGCGGCCAGGCCCGCTCGACGGCCGGACGCAGCGTGCGGCCCTCGCGGATCTCGTCCCTTATGCGTTCGAAGTAGACGATGAACGAGTCGGCGGTGATACCGATGGCCACGATGGCACCACAGACCGCCGGCAGGTTCAGCGCGAAGCCGATGGCCGGGCCGAGCAGCGACATCAGTACGTACGTGAGGATCGCGGAGACCGCGAGGCTCATGATCGCGACGACCGCGAGGCCGCGGTAGTAGATCACCAGGTAGAGGATGACCAGCGCCAGGCCGATGGCACCGGCGATCAGACCGGCGTGCAGCTGGTCGGCGCCGAGCGCGGCGGTGACGGTGGTGACGCTCTGCTCCACGAAGGAGAGCGGGAGCGCACCGTAGGACAGCACGTTGGCCAGGTCGGTGGCGGAGCGCTGGTTGAAGCTGCCGGAGATCTCGGCGCTGCCGCTCAGCGTCGTGCTGACCGACGGGGCCGAGACGACCTGGCCGTCGAGCGCGATCGCGAACTGGTTCTGCGGCGACTGCTGCTTGGAGAGCTTGCCGGTGATCGTCTGGAACTTCTTCGAGCCCTTGCCCGTGAAGTCCATCTGGACGATCCACATGCCGCGCTGCTGGTCGATGACCGCCTTGGCCTTCTTGACGTCCGTACCGTCGACCTCGGCCGGGCCGAGGATGTACTTGGCGTCACCGGTCTGGCTGCAGGCCACGACCATGTCGGTGGCCTTGGTGCCGAAGGCGGCCTTGCTGCGGGACTCCTTGGTGGAGCAGTCCAGGGTCTCGAACTGCTTCTGGATCTTGGCAGCGGCGGCCTGGTCGGCGGCCGACGGCGGCGGCGTCGCGGAGCCCGGAGGCGGGGTGGCCGGCGGCGTGGTCTTCGGGCTGGGCTTGGCGTCCGCCTTCAGCGCGTCGGTGACGGCGCGGCCCTGGGGCGTCGACTTCGCGCTCGGGGAGGCCTTCGGCGTCGAGGACGACTTGGTCTTGTCGCCGTTCTTGTCCGGGCTCTTGCTCCCCGACGGGCTCGGCGAGGTGCTGGGCGCGGGCGGCTTCGACGCCGTGCCGGCGGCCTCCGTGAGGACGGGCCGGAAGTAGAGCTTGGCGGTGGTGCCGACCTGCTGGCGGGCCTGCTCCGAGTTCGTCCCCTTGGGGATGTTGACGATGATGTTGCTGGAGCCCTGGGTCTGGACCTCGGCCTCGGAGACACCGAGACCATTGACACGGCGGTTCATGATCGAGACCGCGGTGTCCATGTTGGCCTTGTTGATCGCCTTCTCCTGGCCCGGCTCCGCCTTGGCCTTGAGCGTGATGCTCGTGCCGCCGGCGAGGTCGATGCCGAGGCGCGGAGTGTTGTGGCCGGAGGCGAACATGCCGCCCGCGAGGGCCACCATGGCGATCAGGAACAGGACCAGGGTGCGCCCCGGCCTGCCCTGGGCCCCCGCCGGCCTTCGGCCCTTCTTCGGTGCTGCCACCTTGTCGTTTCTCCCTGTCCAACCGCCCCGCGCTCGGGTGTGCGCCTGGGCGGCCACGAAGTGTTGTGGGGACGTCCCCCGTAGAAGTCGTCAGCTTCGCCGAAGCCGCCCGGCGCGGATGTGCGCCGAGCGGTCACCGCGAGTGACTACTTCGCGCCCGACTCGCCGTCCGCCTTGCCGTTCTTGGGCTCGGCGTCGTCCGCCTCGTCCTTCTTGCCCAGGTCGATCTTGGCGTCCTGCGCGGCGTCGGCCGCGTCGGTCGCTTCGGCCGCGCCTTCCGTCAGCGACGAGGCGTCGTCCGGCACGACGGGGAGATCGGACGCCTCGTCCGTGTCGCCGTGCACGATGCGGTTGTACTCCTCGTCGGAGAGCACCGCGCCGATCGCGTTCTTCGCGTAGACGGCGTGGACGCCGGGCGCCACCTCCAGAAGCACCGTGTCGTCGCCGAGCTCCTTCACCGTGGCGTACATGCCGCCGATCGTGCGGACACCGGTGCCGGGCTGCATCTCACTGCGCATGGAGGCTGCCTGCTGCTGCTTCTTCTTCGCCGAGCGGGTCATGAGGAACATGGCCCCGATGAGGACGATGAAGGGGAGAAGGGTCACGAGACTCACGGGACGAACTTCCTTCGCACGACCGCGCAAGGAGTGCGGCCTGATCTGGGGGTGGGTATGCCGCCCGGTAAATGTAAGGGCGGCATCGGCGGAGTCTAAGCGAGTCCGCACAGCTGGAACAACGCCCAGCATCCCACCCGGGTTCCTCCCCGTGCACCCACCCGCGCCGTCACGGCCGGAAGAGCCCCTGTTGTCCGCTTCCCGCAGCGCCGCCCTGACCCTGCTGCGGCGGTACGAGCCCCAGGTGCTCCCATGCGGCGGGCGTCGCCACCCGCCCGCGCGGGGTCCGGGCGAGCAGCCCCTCCCGTACGAGGAAGGGCTCGGCCACCTCCTCGACGGTCTCGCGCTCCTCCCCCACCGCGACCGCCAGCGTCGACAGGCCGACCGGGCCGCCGCCGAACAGCTTGAGCAGGGCCTGGAGCACCGCCCGGTCCAGCCGGTCGAGGCCGCGGCTGTCCACCTCGTAGACCCGAAGGGCGGCCGCCGCGATCTCCTGGGTGATGACGCCGTCGGCCTTGACCTGGGCGTAGTCGCGCACCCGGCGCAGCAGCCGGTTGGCGATGCGCGGCGTGCCGCGCGAACGGCCGGCGATCTCGGCCGCGCCCGCGGGGTCGATCTCGACGTCGAGGAGGCGGGCCGAGCGGTGCACCACCCGCTCCAGCTCGGCGGCCTCGTAGAACTCCATGTGCGCGGTGAAGCCGAAGCGGTCGCGCAGCGGGGGCGGCAGCAGCCCCGCGCGCGTGGTCGCGCCGACCAGGGTGAACGGGGGCAGCTCCAGCGGGATGGCGGTGGCGCCGGGGCCCTTGCCGACGATCACGTCGACCCGGAAGTCCTCCATCGCCATGTAGAGCATCTCCTCGGCCGGGCGCGACATCCGGTGGATCTCGTCGAGGAAGAGAACTTCACCCTCCTGGAGGGAGGAGAGGATCGCGGCGAGGTCGCCCGCGTGCTGGATGGCCGGGCCGCTGGTGATCCGGATCGGGGCGCCCATCTCGGCCGCGATGATCATCGAGAGCGTGGTCTTGCCGAGGCCGGGGGCGCCGGAGAGCAGGACGTGGTCGGCGGTGGCGCCGCGCGCGCGGGCGGCCCGCAGCACCAGGTCGAGCTGTTCGCGGACCTTCTCCTGGCCGATGAACTCGTCGAGGTCCTTGGGGCGCAGGGCGGCCTCGACGGCCTGGTCCTCGCCGTCGGCCACCGGCCCGACCAGCCTGGGGTCGGCGGTGTCGGCTGCGGTCTCGTCCCAGTTCATCAGTGCCGGTTCTCTCGTAGTTCTCTCGTCGGGTCGGTCGGCGCCGGGTCGCTCAGCGGGCCCGGTTGAGGGTCTGCAGCGCGGCTCTCAGGAGCGCTCCGACGTTGGGGCTCGCCTCGGCCTCGGCCTGCGGGGCGACGGCGGCGACCGCCTCGTCGGCCTCGCGGGTCGCGTAGCCGAGGCCGATCAGGGCGGCGTGCAGCTGGTCGCGCCAGCCCTGGGTGACCGGGGCGCCGACGGCCGGGGCGCTGCCGACGGGCGCGCCGAGCCGGTCCTTCAGCTCGATCAGGAGCTTCTGGGCGCCCTTCTTGCCGATGCCGGGCACGGCGGTCAGCGCCTTCTCGTCACCGGAGGCGAAGGCCCGGCGCAGCGCGTCCGGGGTGTGCACCGACAGGACCGCCTGGGCGAGCCGGGGGCCCACGCCGTTGGCCGTCTGCAGCAGCTCGAAGACCTGCTTCTCGTCGTCGTCCGCGAAGCCGTACAGGGTCAGCGAGTCCTCCCGCACGACCAGGGAGGTGGCGAGCTTGGCCTGCTGGCCGACGCGCAGGGTGGCCAGGGTGTTGGGCGTGCACTGCAGGGCCATGCCGACGCCGCCGACCTCGACCACCGCAGCGTCGGGGGCGAGGGCGGCGACCGGGCCGCTGACGAAGGCGATCATCGGGTGACCTTCTTTACGGAGAGTTGGGCACGGCGGGCCTGCTCGTGCGCCTGTTGCAGGCGGTTGACGGCGGGGGCGCGCCAGATGTGGCAGATGGCGAGAGCGAGCGCGTCGGCCGCGTCGGCGGGCTTGGGCGGGGCGTCGAGCCGCAGCAACCGCGTCACCATCGCGCCGACCTGCGCCTTGTCGGCGCGGCCGCTGCCGGTGACGGCGGCCTTGACCTCACTGGGGGTGTGCAGCGCGACGGGGATGCCGCGGCGGGAGGCGCAGAGCATGGCGACGGCGCTGGCCTGCGCGGTGCCCATCACCGTACGCACGTTGTGCTGGCTGAACACGCGCTCCACGGCGACGAATTCGGGGCGGTGCTCATCCAGCCACTGCTCCATGCCCTGCTCGATGGCGACCAGGCGGTGGCCGAGATCGGCGTCCGCCGGGGTGCGCACGACGCCGACGCCGAGCATCGTGAGCGGGCGGCCCGCCACGCCCTCGACGACGCCGACACCGCACCGGGTCAGCCCCGGGTCCACGCCCAGTACCCGCACCCCGCCCCCTCCTTCGGTTCCCCGGATCCTCGAATCGCTTGTTTGTGCAGGCTATCGGGTGCCACTGACAACCGGCGCCACCGATAGCGCGACGGGCCGACGGGAGGTGTCCCGTCGGCCCGTCGGCGTACCGCTATCTGACTGCCCGTCAGGCGTCGACCTTCTCCATGACCTCGTCCGAGACGTCGAAGTTGGCGAAGACGTTCTGCACGTCGTCGCTGTCCTCCAGCGCGTCGATCAGCTTGAAGATCTTGCGCGCGCCCTCTTCGTCCAGCTCGACCTGCATGGTCGGGACGAAGTTGGAGTCGGCCGAGTCGTAGTCGATGCCCGCCTCCTGGAGCGCGGTGCGGACCGCGACCAGGTCGGTGGCCTCGGAGATGATCTCGAAGGACTCGCCGAGGTCGTTGACCTCCTCGGCGCCCGCCTCCAGAACGGCGTCCAGGACGTCGTCCTCGGAGAGCTCGCCCTTGGGCAGGACGATGACACCCTTGCGGTTGAACAGGTACGAGACCGAACCCGGGTCGGCCATGTTGCCGCCGTTGCGGGTCATCGCGACCCGGACGTCCGAGGCGGCACGGTTGCGGTTGTCGGTGAGGCACTCGATGAGCACCGCGACACCGTTCGGGCCGTAACCCTCGTACATGATCGTCTCGTAGTCGGCGCCGCCCGCCTCAAGACCGGCACCGCGCTTGAGCGCGGAGTCGATGTTCTTGTTGGGCACCGACTGCTTCTTCGCCTTCTGCACGGCGTCGAAGAGGGTCGGGTTGCCGTCGATGTCGGCGCCGCCGGTGCGGGCCGCGACCTCGATGTTCTTGATCAGCTTCGCGAAGAGTTTGCCGCGCTTGGCGTCGATCACGGCCTTCTTGTGCTTCGTCGTAGCCCATTTAGAGTGGCCGGACATCTGCCTGTCTCCTTCGCGTAACCAATTCTGCGTCGTTCGGCAGAGATCCTACCGGGATCGGCTCAGTGGGCGTCGCGCACCATGTCCACGAACAGGCCGTGCATCCGGTGGTCGCCGGTCAGCTCGGGGTGGAACGAGGTCGCCAGGGCGTTGCCCTGGCGCACCGCGACGATGTGGCCGCCGTGCTCGGCGAGGACCTCCGCCTGCGCGCCCACCGACTCGACCCAGGGCGCCCGGATGAAGACACCGTCGACGGGGCCGACGCCCGAGACCTCGACGGTCGCCTCGAAGGACTCGTTCTGGCGCCCGAAGGCGTTGCGGCGCACGATCATGTCGATGCCGCCGATCGTCTCCTGGCCCGAGCGCGGGTCGAGGATCTTGTCGGCGAGCATGATCAGGCCGGCGCAGGTGCCGTAGACGGGCATGCCGTCCGCCACGCGCGCGCGAAGCGGCTCCATCAGATCGAAGAGCACCGCGAGCTTGGAGATGGTGGTGGACTCGCCGCCGGGGATGACCAGGCCGTCCACCTCGGCGAGCTCCTCGGGGCGCCGGACCGGCCTGGCCACGGCGTCCGCCGCGGCCAGGGCGATCAGGTGCTCCCGTACGTCGCCCTGGAGGGCCAGGACGCCTATGACGGGTGTGTTGCTCATGTCCTTCGGTACCTGTGCCTTACCAGCCGCGGTTGGCGTAGCGCTCGGCCTCGGGGAGGGTGTCGCAGTTGATGCCGACCATGGCCTCGCCCAGGTTGCGGGACGCGTCCGCGATGATCTTCGGGTCGTCGTAGAACGTGGTGGCCTTGACGATGGCGGCGGCGCGCTTGGCCGGGTCGCCCGACTTGAAGATGCCGGAGCCGACGAAGACGCCCTCGGCGCCCAGCTGGCGCATCAGCGCGGCGTCGGCCGGGGTGGCCACGCCACCGGCGGAGAACAGCACCACCGGGAGCTTGCCGAGCTCGGCGACCTCCTTGACCAGCTCGTACGGGGCGCGCAGGTCCTTGGCGGCGGCGAACAGCTCGTTGTTGTCGAAGCCGCGCAGCTTGGCGATCTCGTTCTTGATCTGGCGCAGGTGACGGACGGCCTCGACGACGTTGCCGGTGCCCGCCTCGCCCTTCGAGCGGATCATGGCCGCACCCTCGGCGATCCGGCGCAGGGCCTCGCCCAGGTTGGTGGCACCGCAGACGAAGGGGGTGGTGAACGCCCACTTGTCGGAGTGGTTGACCTCGTCGGCCGGGGTCAGGACCTCGGACTCGTCGATGTAGTCGACACCGAGCGACTGCAGGACCTGGGCCTCGACGAAGTGGCCGATACGGGACTTGGCCATGACGGGGATGGAGACGGCCTCGATGATCTCTTCGATCATGTTGGGGTCGGACATCCGGGCCACGCCGCCGTCCTTGCGGATGTCGGCCGGGACCCGCTCCAGGGCCATGACCGCCACGGCGCCCGCGTCCTCGGCGATCTTCGCCTGCTCGGCGTTGACCACGTCCATGATCACACCGCCCTTGAGCTGCTCGGCCATGCCGCGCTTCACGCGCGCGGTGCCGGTCTCGGGGGTGTGGGCGCTGTTGGAGAGGGTGCTGGACACGGGACCTCGCTGGGGTGAAGAAGGGGGTTTCTACTGCCCAGAGGGTGTCTTCGCGGACCAGTCCACAGCAAGGGCCAATGTGGAGGCGGTGGATCGTTTTGGGGTTGTCTCGCTTTCTTACGGCTACGAGCCCGGGCGGTCCGCCAGCGCCGTCGGGGGCTCGTCGTCCATCTCGAAGGCCAGCGGGAACGGCGCGTGCCCGGCCAGGCGGAACCAGCGGACCGTGCGGTGCCTGCGCAGGGCGCGGGCCGCGCGTACGGCGTCGTTGTGGAAGCGGCGGGCCATCGGGACGCGGCGTACCGCCTGGGCCAGCTCCTCCGCCGCGTCCTCGCCGCCGGGGGCCTCGCGGACCGCCTCGACCTGGGCCGGCTCGCCGAACACCGCCCGCAGCGCCTGGCTGAGCTCGCTCTCGGCGACCTCCCGCTGCTCCTCCTCGGCCTGGCGGGCCGCGTGCGCCGCCTCGTACAGGACGATCGACGCGGCGGGGTCCAGTACGCCGGAGGTGGCCAGCTCCTGGGTGACCGAGGCGCGGCGCAGGAGCTGTGCGTCCAGGGCGGCGCGGGCGGCGTCGATGCGGGTGTGGAGGCGGTCGAGGCGGCCGGCGGTCCAGCTGAGGTAGAGGCCGATCGCGATGAGGGCGGCGGCGGTCCAGATGAGGGTTACGGTCACGGGCGGCAAGGCTAGCCCCCGCCCCGCCCCTTCCCTAAACCCTCCGGTGGTGGGTGGGGGTCGAGGTGGTTCTCCCGGGGGCTCCGCCCCCGGACCCCTGCGGGTGGGTGGGTACGCGGGGCTCCGCCCCTGCACCCCGCTTTGAGCGTTCGGCTGCGGACCGTGCTGGCTTGCTCGCGCAGTTTCCCGCGCCCCTTGGATGGGCCCTTCGGGCCCTCCTTCAGGGGCGCGGGGCTGTGACATTTGCGGCTCCGCCGCGCGGGCGCGACCAGCCCCCACCGGCCTGCGGACGACATCACACCCTGAGACGCGACCAAGCCCCCACCGGCCCGCAGCCCGCAGGGCCCGGCGGTCAGTCCCGTGCCAAGCCGAACCGCGCCCGCAGCCCCGGGCGTTCGTCCGTGGCCACCGAGGCCGCTCCGTCCGTCACCGTCTCGTACACCGCCAGGATGTCCGCGCCCACCGTCGACCAGTCGAAGCGGCGGACGTGGGCGGAGCCCCGCGCGCTGAGTTCGGCTCGGCGGGACGGGTCGGCCAGCAGGCGCAGGGCCGCCGTCGCCAGCGCGTCCGCGTCCTCGTTGGCGAAGAGTTCGCCCGCGTTGCCCTGGTCCAGGACCTGGGCGAACGCGTCCAGGTCGCTCGCAAGGACCGCCGCGCCCGCCGACAGCGCCTCGACCAGGATGATGCCGAAGCTCTCGCCCCCGGTGTTGGGCGCCACGTACACATCGACGCTGCTCAAAAAGCGCGCCTTGTCCTCGTCGCTCACCATGCCGAGGAATTCCACTCGGGAGCGCATCTCCTGCGGGAGCGACGCGACCGCTTCGTGTTCGTCGCCCCTGCCCGCGACCAGCAGGCGGGTCTGCGGGCGTTCCGCCAGGATCCGGGGCAGCGCCCTCATCAGGACCGGCAGGCCCTTGCGCGGCTCGTCGATGCGGCCGATGAAGCCGAGCGTGTCGCCCTGCCACTCGGGCCGCGGCTCGGCCTTGGCGAAGAAGTCGACGTCGACGCCGTTGGGGATCACCACCGCGTCGCCGCCCAGATGCTCCACCAGCGTGCGCCGCGCGTACTCGCTCACCGCGATCCGCGCGCTGATCTTCTCCAGGGCGGGCTGGAGGATCGGGTACGCCGCGATCATCGCGCGCGAGCGCGGGTTGGAGGTGTGGAAGGTCGCCACGATCGGCCCCTGCGCCGCCCAGCAGCTCAGCAGGCCCAGCGAGGGCGACGCGGGCTCGTGGATGTGGATGACGTCGAACGTGCCCTCGTGCAGCCACCGCCGCACCCGCGCGGCCGACAGGAAGCCGAAGTTCAGCCGGGCCACCGAGCCGTTGTAGGGCACCGGCACGGCCCGGCCCGCCGAGACCACGTACGGCGGCAGCGGGGTCTCGTCGTCGGCCGGGGCCAGCACGGAGACCTCGTGGCCGAGCCGGATCAGATGCTCGGCCAGGTCCCTGATGTGGAACTGGACGCCGCCCGGCACGTCCCAGGAGTACGGGCAGACGATGCCGATCCTCACGACCGGCGCTCCTCTAGGTCGGCGAGCCACAGGCGCTGGAGCATGTGCCAGTCCTCCGGGTGTTCGGCGATACCGGTGGCGAAGGCGTCGGCCAGCGCCTGGGTCATCACGGACGTCTTCTCCGCGCGCGTGCCCGTCTCGGGCACGTCGATCGGCGGGTGCACCCGGCCCTGCATGACGGGCGACTCGTCGTACCAGAGGGTCACCGGCAGCAGCAGCGCGCCGGTCTGCTGGGCCAGCAGGGCGGGACCCGCGGGCATCCGCGCCGCGTCCCCGAAGAACTTCACCTCGACGCCGGAGGCCGACAGATCGCGGTCGGCGACCAGGCACACCAGACCGCCGTCGCGCAGCCGCCGGGCGAGCGTGCCGAAGGCCGAGCCGCCGGTGTGCGGCAGGACCTCCATGCCCAGGCTCTCGCGGTAGGCGACGAACCGGTCGTACAGCGTCTCGGGCTTCAGGCGCTCGGCGACCGTGGTGAACGGGGTCTCCAGCTTCGTGGTGACCCAGGCGCCCGCCAGGTCGTAGTTGCCCATGTGGGGCAGCGCCAGGACCACGCCCCGGCCGGAGGCCAGCGCGTCGGTGAGGTGGTGCAGGCCCTGCGGCTCGAAACCGGTCTTCATCCGGTCCTTGCTCCAGGCGGGCAGCCGGAAGGACTCCATCCAGTACCGCATGTAGGAGCGCATCCCAGCCCGCGACAGCTCGGCCAGCCGCTCCGCGGTGGCGTCGGGCACCACGCGCGCGAGGTTGGATTCGAGCCGCAGCACGCTCTTGCCGCGCCGCTTCCACACCGTGTCCGCGATCCGCCGGCCCAGGCCCGTGGCCACGGGTTCGGGGAGCTTCTTGACGGTGGCCCAGCCGAGCCCGTAGAGCGCGTCCGTCAGCCGCTCCCTCATGAAGCGGCCCCGCCGCTGCGGGCCGCCTCGGCGTCGGCCTCCGCGGACTCGCGGCGCACCGTCACCACCCGCTGGATCAGCGTGATCAGACTGCCCACGGCCACGATCCACAGCGCGATCGGCAGCAGGATCTGGATGCCCGGGACACCGAACTTGTGCAGCCCGGCGAGACCGGCCGCGACCAGCGAGATCACCAGCCGCTCGGCCCGCTCGATCAGTCCGTTGACGGCGACCGGCAGCCCGATCGACTCGCCGCGCGCCTTGGTGTACGAGACCACCTGGCCGCTGGCCAGGCAGAAGATCGCGACCGCGCACAGGACGTTGTCGTCGCCGCTGCCCGCGTACCAGAGCGCGAAGCCGCCGAAGATCGCGCCGTCCGCGACGCGGTCGAGCGTCGAGTCCAGGAACGCGCCCCAGCGGCTGGAGATCCCCGCCTGGCGGGCCATGTTGCCGTCGACGAGGTCGGAGAAGACGAACAGGGTGATGACGATCGTGCCCCAGAAGAACTCTCCACGGGGGAAGAAGACCAGCGCACCCGCCATCACTCCGGCCGTGCCGAGCAGGGTCACGGCGTCCGGGCTCACCCCCCGGCGGAGCAGAAACGCGGCGAACGGCGTGAGGACACGCGTGAAGAATGCACGCGCGTACTTGTTCAGCATGGCCTTCCCGACGGTCGGTGTGGCCGCGCGGCCCTGCTGGCCACCGGCTGGCCCATCGTAGCCAGGCCGCGAGAGGTCCACCGCCGCGCACCCTCCGCCCGCCCGCGTTGCCGTACGACGTATGGACGCACAGTGACCGGAGTGGAACGCTGGAAAGACCGCGGGCGACGCGAAGCCGCCCCGGCCGGGGTCGTTCCCTGCCGGGGACCGGGGGAGGATCCGCGCGGCCGCGCCCTTTCACCACCTCACCGTGCAAGAAACGGAAGCCATACGGGAGGAACGGCATGGGCGACAAGGCGAGTGCACATCCCGGAGCCGCCGGCAGGGCAGCTACGGCCGACCACCCCTCATCCGTACGGAATGTGGTGCTGGTCGGCCACAGCGGATCCGGGAAGACGACATTGGTGGAAGCGCTCGCGCTGACGGCAGGGGCCGTCAACCGCGCGGGCCGGGTCGAGGACGGCGGGACCGTCTCCGACTACGACGAGATCGAGCACCGCCAGCAGCGGTCGGTCCAGCTCTCGCTGGTCCCCGTCGAATGGGCCGGGTGCAAGATCAATATTCTGGACACCCCCGGATACGCCGACTTCGTGGGGGAACTCAGGGCCGGTCTGCGGGCAGCGGACGCGGCCCTGTTCGTCGTCTCCGCCTCGGACGGCGTGGACGGGGCGACCAGAATGGTGTGGGAGGAGTGCGCGGCGGTCGGGATGCCGCGGGCCATCGTGATCACCCATCTGGAGGCGGCCCGCGCGGACTTCTCCGAGATGACCCGGGTGTGCGCCGAGGCGTTCGGCGGCGACGACCCCGACGCCGTACTCCCGCTGTACCTGCCGCTGCACGGACCGGCGGGACCGGACGGGCACGCCCCGGTGACCGGCCTCATCGGGCTGCTCTCGCAGCGCGTGTTCGACTACGCGTCCGGTGAGCGCAAGGAGGCCGAGCCCGGCCCCGAGCAGCTCCCGCTCGTCGAGGAGGCCCGCAACCGGCTGATCGAGGGCATCATCGCCGAGTCCGAGGACGAGACCCTCATGGACCGCTATCTCGGCGGCGCCGAAATCGACCTGAAAACGTTGATCGACGACTTGGAACGAGCGGTCGCGCGCGGCACCTTCCACCCGGTCCTGGCCGCCGCCCCGGCCGCCGAGGGCGCCCGCCAGGGCATCGGCACCGTGGAGCTCCTGGAGCTGATCACGGGCGGCTTCCCGACCCCGCTGGAGCGCACGGCGCCCGATGTCACCACCCCGCAGGGCGGCGCACGCCCCGCTCCCGTGTGCGCCCCCGAGGGCCCGCTGGTCGCCGAGGTGATCAAAACCTCCTCCGACCCGTACGTGGGCCGCGTCAGCCTGGTACGCGTCTTCTCCGGCACCCTGCGCCCCGACGAGACGGTCCACGTCTCCGGCCACGGGATGACCGACCGGGGCCACGAGGACCACGATGTCGACGAACGCGTCGGCGCGCTCTCCTCCCCCTTCGGCAAACAGCAGCGCATGCTCACGCAGTGCGTCGCGGGCGACATCGCCTGTGTGGCCAAACTGGTCCGGGCCGAGACCGGGGACACCCTCTCCGGCAAGGACGACCCGCTGCTCATGGCGCCCTGGGACATGCCGGACCCGCTGCTGCCGCTCGCCATCGAGGCGCACAGCAAAGCCGACGAGGACAAGCTCTCCCAAGGGCTGTCACGGCTGGTCGCCGAGGACCCGACGATGCGCCTGGAGCAGAACCCGCACACCCACCAGCTGGTCCTGTGGTGCCTGGGCGAGGCCCACAAGGACGTCGCCCTGGAGCGGCTGCGCAGCCGCTACGGCGTCCAGGTCGACGTCGTCGCGCACAAGGTCTCGCTGCGCGAGACGTTCGGCGACACCGCCACCGGGCGCGGGCGCCACGTCAAACAGTCCGGCGGCCACGGCCAGTACGCGATCTGCGAGATCGAGGTGCAGCCGCTGCCGCCGGGCTCCGGCATCGAGTTCGTGGACAAGGTGGTCGGCGGTTCGGTACCCCGCCAGTTCATCCCGTCCGTCGAGAAGGGCGTACGCGCCCAGGCGGCCAAGGGTGTCGCCGCCGGCTATCCGCTCGTCGACGTACGGATCACCCTGCTCGACGGCAAGGCCCACTCGGTGGACTCCTCGGACGCCGCCTTCCAGACGGCCGGTGCGCTCGCGCTGCGGGAGGCCGCCACCGATGCGCGCATCCACCTCCTGGAGCCGGTCGCCGAGCTCCAGGTGCTGGTCCCGGACGACTACGTCGGGCCGGTGATGAGCGATCTGTCCGGCCGCCGGGGCCGGGTCGTCGGCACCGAGCAGGCGGGGCCCGGCCGCACCCTGGTGCGGGCCGAGGTGCCCGAGATCGAGATCGGCCGGTACGCGATCGACCTGCGCTCCGTCTCGCACGGCACCGGACGCTTCGACCGGGCGTACGCCCGGCACGAACCGATGCCGCCACAGCTGGCCGACAAAATCCGTGAATCACCCGAAAAGCCAGCATAGCGACGACAACTGACGGACCGTCGGAAACGCTGCCCGCCCCAACGCCCTTGCGGCGGGCGGCATTCCGATGTCCCCTGACGCACGGGGACCGACCCCGATACGCTGTGGTCCCAGCTCAGCAGGTGTGCGGGGAACGGCAGTCGGGAAGAGGCCGCAGAGCGACAGAGTGCGGCGATGGGGGCGGCAGTGGCGGACGAACCATTCGATTTCTCACCCGGGGCCCAGGTCCCGCTGCAGGGCTCGGCGGGCCAGACGGCCGCGACCCAGGCCCTCGCGTCGGCGGCGTACCGGGACAGCCCGGTCGCCGACATACTCAAGGCCAACAACGAGTGGCACGAGTCGGCCGTCACCAAGCCCAGGCTCTCGCTCTTCGAGCCCAACCTCGGCGAGGCCTTCTCGCGGGCCGTGCAGTCCCGCATGCTCGGCGCCACCCGCAAAGCGCTCATCCAGTCCTTCGGCACCGAACCGCAGACCGTCGTCGAGCACTGCCTCGCCGCGATCCGCATCCGCAAGGAGCGCGACACCCGGCTCACCCTGATCACCGCCGTCTTCGGCGTGCTCTTCCTGCCCGGACTGCTGCTCTGGCTCGGCGTGTTCCAGCTGCGCCGCACCCTCGCCGGCGCCAAGGACCGCCGCGTCGGCGCGCTCGGCAACCTGCTGCTCATCGCGTTCGCCGTGCTCGCCGTGATCTTCCTGGTCAAGCTGCCGTTCGGTGGGATCCTGGCGATCTATCTGCGCGCCATGATGATCATGCCCGTCCTCGGCTGGTTCTGGGCCAAGCAGATCTGCGAATCCACCGCCAAGGACCTGCGCGACCGCTGGTCCGGCCTGCTCTCCGGCGGCGGCGTCGGCGCCAAGATCCCCGAAGCCGTACCGAAGAACCCGCACGAGACCGCCGCCGAACGGCTGCGCCAGAGCCTGGCCAAGCTCACCGCCGAACAGCAGAGCAACGCCGTCTTCTACGCCGGCCCCAAGGGCATACTCGGCATGGGCACCCGCTGGGGCAGCTGGCAGCTCGCCGAAGAACTCGTCCCCAAGGACCCCGGCAAGGAGATCCACGGCTTCCGCAGCTGGGACGTCATACGGTCCATCCAGGACCGCCTGCGCCTGCTGGAGCGCGGCCCCCTGCACACCGGCGGCTTCCCCAAGCCCTCCGTCACCAACTGGGTCGTCTCCCCCGTCGGCGAGAACGCCAAGGACGTCTCCCGGCCCACCGGCCAGGACGTCGACAACTTCCAGGTCCGCCAGCACGAGGTGCAGCGGATCTGCAACGAGCAGCAGTTCTCCAGCGGCAACCGCCACTACCTCGGCGTCCAGTTCACCCTCTGGGACGGCCAGCTGGTCATCACCATGATGATCACCGTGACCGTGCTCCACGAGACCCTGCGCATCGAGGTCACCGGACACGCGCTCGGCCCGGTGCACGCCCTGTTCACCACCAAGCCCTCCCCCAAGACCAAGGAGGTCGACAAGACCTTCAAGTTCTGGGAGAAGCGCACGGTCCAGCTCCCGCTGGTCGAGCCGCGCGAGGTCGTCCGCCTCGCCGCCCGCGCCCCGCTGACCTGGTACCCGCCGCTGCTCGACTACCTCGGCGGCAAACTGGTGCTGCCCGAGCCGTTCGGCCTGCGGCACGCCTGGGCCGACAAGCCCTGGCGCCACCGCTTCATGGCCGACGACGCGATGCGCGCGGCGACCCCCGTACTGCGCGTGGTGCACGCGGCCGCGATGAAGGTCCTGGAGGAGAACGGCGTGGACACCGAGCGCTTCACCAACCGCGCGATGATGCTCAGCGGCGCGGTACAGGACCCGGCACCGCGCAAGGCCGACTGGTACGACGCGTAACGCCTGCCCCCAGCCCTACGCCTGGCCCGTCCGGGGCCAGGCCTCGGCCAGCATCTTGCGGGTGTCGCCCAGGAGTTGGGGCAGGATCTTGGTGTGCCCGACGACCGGCATGAAGTTGGTGTCGCCACCCCAGCGGGGCACGATGTGCTGGTGGAGGTGGGCGGCGATACCGGCGCCCGCGACCGTTCCCTGGTTCATGCCGATGTTGAACCCGTGCGCCCCGGAAGCCGTCCGCAGCGCCTTCATGGCGTGCTTGGTGAGCTCCGCCAGCTCGATGGTCTCGGCGGCGTCCAGATCCGTGTAGTCGGCGACGTGCCGGTAGGGCACGACCATCATGTGGCCGCCGTTGTACGGGTAGAGGTTGAGCACCGCGTACACATGCCGACCGCGCGCCACGATCAGCCCGTCCTCGTCGGACTTGGCCGGAATCGAGCAGAAGGGACAGCCGTCTCCGGCGTCCGGGCCGGTCGGCTTGTTCTCACCCTGGATGTACGCCATCCGGTGGGGCGTCCACAGGCGCTGGAACGCGTCCTGGACACCGACCCCGATCTGCTGTTCCGGCTCACTCGTCATGGTGGGAAGCATATGACTTCACGCTGGAGGGACGACAAAGGCCCCCGGGAAACCCGGGGGCCCTGACGCCCCGCGTGAGCGGGGAACGCCTCACACCTGTACGCGGCGCTCCACCACGTCGACGAGCTTGGCGATCGCCTGGTCACGCGGGATGCCGTTCTCCTGCGAGCCGTCGCGGTAGCGGAACGAAACGGTGCCCGCCGCCATGTCCTCGTCACCGACGATGATCATGAACGGAACCTTCTGCTTCTGCTGGTTCCTGATCTTCTTCTGCATCCGGTCGGAGGACGCGTCCACCTCGACCCGCAGGCCCTTCTTCTTCGCCTCGGCGGCGAACTCCTGGAGGTACGGGATGTGGGCGTCGCCGATCGGGATGCCGACCGCCTGGACCGGGGCCAGCCACGCCGGGAACGCGCCCGCGTAGTGCTCAAGGAGCACCGCGAAGAAGCGCTCGATGGAACCGAACAGCGCGCGGTGGATCATGACCGGCCGCTGCTTGGTGCCGTCGGGGCCGGTGTACTCCAGGTCGAAGCGCTCCGGCAGGTTGAAGTCGAGCTGCACGGTCGACATCTGCCAGGTGCGGCCGATGGCGTCGCGCGCCTGGACGGAGATCTTCGGGCCGTAGAAGGCCGCGCCGCCCGGGTCGGCGACCAGTTCGAGCCCCTGCTTCTCGGCCACCTCGCGCAGCGTCTCGGTGGCCTCCTCCCAGATCTCGTCCGAGCCGACGAACTTCTCCGGGTCCTTGGTGGACAGCTCCAGGTAGAAGTCGTTCAGACCGTAGTCGCGCAGCAGGTTCAGGACGAAGGTGAGCGTCTTGTCGAGCTCCTCCGCCATCTGCTCCTTGGTGCAGTAGATGTGCGCGTCGTCCTGGGTGAAGCCGCGGGCACGGGTCAGGCCGTGCACGACGCCCGACTTCTCGTACCGGTACACGGTGCCGAATTCAAACAACCTCAAGGGAAGCTCACGGTAGCTGCGGCCGCGCGCGTCGAAGATCAGGTTGTGCATCGGGCAGTTCATGGGCTTGAGGTAGTAGTCCACGCCCTCGTCGAGCTGCATGGGCGGGTACATGCCCTCGGCGTACCAATCCAGGTGGCCGCTCTTCTCGAAGAGGGCGCCCTTGGTGGCGTGCGGGGTGTAGACGAACTCGTAGCCCTCCTCCTCGTGCCGCTTACGGCTGTAGTCCTCCATGACCCGGCGGATGATGCCGCCCTTGGGGTGGAAGACCGCGAGGCCCGAGCCGATCTGCTCCGGGATGGAGAACAGGTCCAGCTCGTTGCCCAGCTTGCGGTGGTCGCGCTTCTCCGCCTCGGCGAGGAAGTCGAGGTGCGCCTTCAGCTCGTCCTTGGACGGCCACGCGGTGCCGTAGATGCGCTGGAGCATCGGGTTCTTCTCGCTGCCCCGCCAGTACGCGGCCGCGTTGCGCATCAGCTTGAACGCCGGGATGTTGCGGGTGGTCGGCAGGTGGGGACCGCGGCAGAGGTCCTTCCAGCACAGGTCGCCGGTCTTGGCGTCGAGGTTGTCGTAGATGGTCAGCTCGCCGCCGCCCACCTCGACGTCCGCGCCGTCGTCGCTCGAAGCCGAGCCCTTGAGGCCGATGAGCTCCAGCTTGTACGGCTCGTCCGCGAGCTCTTCGCGGGCGGCCTCGTCGGTGACGACGCGACGCGAGAAGCGCTGCCCCCGCTTCTGGATCTCCTGCATCTTCTTCTCGATGGCCTTGAGGTCCTCGGGAGTGAAGGGCTTCTCGACGTCGAAGTCGTAGTAGAAGCCGTCCCGGATCGGCGGGCCGATGCCCAGCTTGGCCTCCGGGAAGAGCTCCTGGACGGCCTGGGCCATGACGTGCGCGGTGGAGTGGCGCAGGATGTTCAGACCGTCCTCGGAGGAGATCTCGACGGGCTCGACCTCCTCGCCGTCCTTCACCTCGTACGCGAGGTCCTTGAGCTCACCGGCCACGCGGGCCGCGACGATGGTGCGCTCACCGGCGAAGAGCTCGGCGGCCGTAGTGCCCGTCGTCACCACGCGCTCTTCCCGCTCGGAATCGCGATGGATGATCACACGGACGTCTGACACCGGTCTCTCCTGCCTGAAGGGGTACGCACGCTCGTACTGCGGACGCGGTACGAATCCTACCGAGCCGCCGGGGTCGCCCGCGAAACGGATTCCCGGGCCGGGCACCCGGTGGCGTCGCCCTCAGTCCTCGCCCGCGCACGCCTCCTCGAAGAAGGCAATGCTCTCGACGGTCCCCTGGATCGACTTCATGAGACGGTCCCGTTCCGCGTCGTCCACCTGGACCGGGACCACGCCCGTCGCCCCGGCCAGCCGCCGGAAGCCGCCCCGGCTCTCCAGGCGCCCCACCACCCGTACCGGCAGACCGACGAGGTGGGCGTGGCCCGCGATGCGGTACGCCTCCTCGTCGAGCTCGACGCGTACGTACGGGATCTCGGCGCCCGCCAGCACCCGCAGCCGGACCGTGCCGGGTCCCCGGGGGCCCGAGCGCCGCAGCCGGACCACGGCGCCGGTCAGGCGTACCGGTACGGCGGGCTCGTCGCTGAGGTAGCGCGCGCCCGCCGCGCGCAGGGCGGGCAGGTCGCCGGGTGAGAACTCGACCGGCTCGGGGCGCGGCGGGCAGCCTGCCGGGACGCCCGCCGCCGGTGCCCACTCCAGGGCGACGCGGACCCCTTCCGAGCCCTGGACCAGCGAGATCACCGCTTCGGTGAGTTCACGGCTGGCCCCGGCCGCGACGGCGGTGTCGAAGGCTTCCATGCCACCGGTGGTGCGCAGGTAGTCGACGGCCTCCCGGACCGCGTGCAGCGCCTCGTAGAGGCGGACCACGGCCGCGCGGCCGGTGTCCACGGGCACGAACGCGGTGAGCCGTCCGCCGGGCGCGGGGCCGACGAGGACGCCGGTGAGGGTGGCCAGGGCCTGGCTGCGGTGCCGGGCGCCGTAGTAACCGGCGCGGCCGCGTGCGGCGAGGGCGCCCGCGAGCAGCATCCGGTGGGCGGCGCCGCGCAGCTGTTCCTGTTCGGTCCAGGCCAGGGCGCCGGAGGGGCTCAGCGGGGTCTCGCGCCACCAGCGGACCTCGTCGCTGGGGACGGCGAGCGAGACGAGCACTTCGCGCGCGGAGGGCGCGCCGGAGCGGGCGAGGGCGGTCAGCGCCTCGCCGAGCAGGTCCTCGCTGTCGGGGTAGCCGCGGCTCTCGGGCACGAGGAGGCTCGTGCCGGATCCGCCGCCGGGGGGTGTCCAGCGCGCGTAGCGTCCGGCGGCTCCGCCGCGGCGCCGCCAGCCGTGCCGGTCGAGCAGCACGCCGAGCACGGCGGGGTCCACCTGGGACGGCACCGGCGCGACGGCGTCCGGGCCGCCGCTCTCACCGCTCGACAGACGCATCAGGGCCTCCCTCCCACCCCGACCCGGGTCATGATCTCGCAGAGCGCGTGATCGTCGAAGATCCGCGAGGTCGGTATTCGCACCGTGGTCCTGCGCCGGCCGGTCACCGGGTGGCCGGCCAGATTGGTCCAGTAGCAGCAGTGCCGCAGCGCGAGCCGGTCGTGGCCCGCGCGCAGCCACTCGTCCCGGCTTCGCGGCACGAGCATCACGACCAGGATCTTGTGCACCGAGACGGGTGTGCGGGCCAGCTTCACCAGGTGTTCGTTGTCGAGGGTGAAGGAGAAGGCCCCGCCCGGGGGGTGCGGCGGTATCTGGTACGTGCACTTGAGCTGCACCTTGATCGTGACTTCGTCGTCGACCGTGTGGCCGGGAGCGCTGTGGCTCACGTGCCAGTCGATTCCGTTGTCCGGAAAGGGCTGTGAGAGCGAGCAGCCGGCGGCGGCCGCCACCGCGTGGAGATAGCCGACCTGGAGGGTCTCCATGCAGGCCGTGGTGGCGAGTGAGCCGCGCGGCGGCGCGATCCGCTCGGCCAGCAGAGCGCCCTCCGGCAGGGCCGGGTCGGGCTGCGCGAGCGCCATGGCCGTCGTACGCCTTCCGGACTTGTGCCGACGCTTTGCGGACTGTGCCGAACGTGCCGGACTTTGCCGATCCTTGCCCGTCCTTGCTGATTCGTTTCCCCGCGACGGCCCGTCAACTCACGGACCCGCCACCTGTGTTGTTGCCGGGGGGCGTACGCCGCAAACGGCCCGGGTATCACGGAATCGGGCAGGGGACGCACGCCATCTGCCAAGGGCACAAAAGGAGTTGCACCATGACGTGCTGGTACGAAGGCCCCCTGGCCGCTTTCGACACCGAGACGACCGGCGTGGACGTGGAGCGGGACCGCATGGTGTCGGCCGCGCTGGTGGTCCAGGACGGCCCCGCCGCGCGGCCCCGGGTGACCCGCTGGCTGGTGAACCCGGGCATACCCGTGCCGGAGGGCGCGACCGCCGTGCACGGGCTGACCGATGAGCATCTGCGCCTCAACGGGCGGTGGCCCGCGCCGGTGATGGAGGAGGTGGCCAGGGCGCTGGCCGAGCAGTGCGCGGCGGGGCGGCCGCTGGTGGTGATGAACGCGCCGTTCGATCTCACGCTGCTCGACCGGGAGTTGCGGCGCCATCGCGCGTCGTCGCTGGCGCGCTATCTGGACGGGGCGCCGCTGTGCGTGCTGGACCCGCGCGTGCTCGACAAGCATCTGGACCGCTACCGCAAGGGGCGTCGCACCCTCACCGATCTGTGCGCGCACTACGAGGTGGTCCTGGAGGGCGCGCACGACGCGGCGGCGGACGCGCTGGCCGCGCTGGAGGTCGTACGGGCGGTGGGGCGGCGGTTCGCGGCCCGCCTGGAGCGGCTGACACCGACCGAGCTCCATACGTTGCAGACGGGCTGGCACGCGGCCCAGGCGCGGGGCCTGCAGGCGTGGTTCACCCGCAACGGCACCCCGGAGCCGGTCGACCCGGCGTGGCCGCTGCGGCCGGAGATGTCGGCGGCGGCCTGAGTCCGCCGACGCGACGAGACGGGGCCGGACAAGCGGAAAGGCCGATCCGTCGACGACGGACCGGCCTTTTCCCGGTGGGCGATACTGGGTTCGAACCAGTGACCTCTTCGGTGTGAACGAAGCGCTCTCCCACTGAGCTAATCGCCCGGGAACGGGTTGAACCATACAGGCCCGGGCGCCCCTGGTTCAAACTCCGTTCAGGACAGCCGCCAGGCCGCGCCGCCCGGACCGCATCATCACCGCGTGGTTGGCGCGGAAGACGGGCCGCCCGGGCAACGCCAGGCGCCGCATCAGCGGCTTGCGCACCTCGACCTCCTGCTCGTACAGGGCGCGGGTGCCGTCGCCGTACGGGCCGATCGTCCAGCGGGCCCAGCCGTCGAGGTCGCCGCTCATCTCCACCTCCAGGACCCCGGCCGTCGGGTCGCGGCGCCGCTCGCTCGCGGTGACGACCAGTTCGTACGGCAGGAAGGAGCGGAAGCGGGCGGTGCCGGTGCGGTCGGCGACGGCGGTGACCTCGCGGATCTGCGGCCACCAGCGCGGGTAGTCCTCGGCGCGCTCCAGGACGGCGAACACGGCGGCGGGGTCGGCGGGCAGCTGCCAGACGGTGCGGAAGCGGTAGTGGCTCCAGTCCATGGCCCAAGTCTGCGCCGGGGAACGGGAGAAGGACCGGGCTCGCGGCGTGATCCGGACTCACGATCGGGGAACGCCGAAGGCCCGGAGATCGGTTTCGATCTCCGGGCCTTCGGTCCGGGGTGGGCGATACTGGGTTCGAACCAGTGACCTCTTCGGTGTGAACGAAGCGCTCTCCCACTGAGCTAATCGCCCGGGCGCACCGCAAACATTACCGCATGTCAGCGGGGCGTTTGACCACGCCGACCGGCCCGCCGGGCCACCCGTCGATCCGCCACGGCACGACGGGCCCGACCGTCCGGAGGCGGACCGCGTCGAGCGCCGTCTCCACCGCCGCGACCCGCCCGTCACTCCCCGTATTCACGCGTGCGACCCACCGGACCTCGTGCGCTCACCAGAATGGCCGCATAACCGAAAGTAATACTCGGCCGTACGAGCTACCTGAAGCGCCGCAAAACGGCCAGAGGGGTTTACAACGGCACCGTAGGTGGCATGTCGATTTCGCCGACGTGCGAATCCCCGAGCGCACACTGAGCGAAAGGCCCTGGCGCTTATGAACACCACGGTCAGCTGCGAGCTGCACCTGCGCCTCGTTGTGTCGAGCGAGTCCTCACTGCCTGTACCCGCGGGCCTGCGGTATGACACGGCCGATCCCTACGCCGTGCACGCCACCTTCCACACCGGAGCCGAGGAGACCGTCGAGTGGGTGTTCGCCCGCGACCTTCTCGCCGAGGGCCTGCACCGGCCCACCGGTACCGGAGACGTCAGAGTCTGGCCGTCGCGCAGTCACGGCCAGGGCGTCGTCTGCATCGCCCTCAGCTCCCCGGAAGGAGAGGCCCTGCTCGAAGCCCCGGCGCGGGCTCTGGAGTCGTTCCTCAAGCGGACCGACGCCGCGGTGCCACCGGGCACCGAGCACCGTCACTTCGATCTCGACACGGAGCTCTCGCACATCCTGGCGGAGAACTGAGCCAGACCGAGAGCCGTACGGCGCCGTCCGACTCGGGGAGACGGCACCGTGCGGACAGCCGCATAGGCACGCCCACCTCATAGGCACCCCACCGGCGCCCGTCCCGCGAACACCCGCGCGGGACGGGCGCCGGTGCGCCGCGCGCGCGAGCCGCTAGAGTCGGCCAGCATCGGCGGGCACCGGCCCCCCGCAGCAGGCCAGGGAGCGAATCGTGCTGATCCCTCACGACACCCGGATCGCCCTCGACATCGTGGTCGATCTGGTGAACACCGCACCGGAGGGCGAGGAGCTCGACCGCCTCGCCGACGTGGAGGCGCTGTACGGCTTCGTACGGGACCACGACGTCAGCGGGGTGGGGACGCTCACCGTGCGCGATCTCGCCGGCGTACAGACCGTACGCAGCCGTTTCGCAGGGGTTTTCGAGGCACCCGACGCCCACGCGGCGGCCATGCTGGTCAACGAGATCGTGGCGGAGGCGGGCACCACGCCCCAGCTCACCGACCACGACGGCTACGACTGGCATGTGCACTACTTCGCGCCCGGCGCCTCGATCGCGGACCACCTGGCCGCCGACGGGGGCATGGCGCTGGCGTTCATCGTGGTGGCGGGCGAGCAGGAGCGGCTGCGCCGGTGCGAGGCGCCGGACTGCGGCCGGGCCTTCGTGGACCTGTCCCGCAACCGCTCGCGCCGCTACTGCGACAGCCGCACCTGCGGCAACCGGCTGCACGTGGCCGCGTACCGGGCCCGGCGCAAGGAGGCCGCGGGCTGATCCGGCCACCGGCGCGCGCCGGTGGCGGGTCGCGGCCGGGCGGTCACCGGCGGCGGTCACAGCAGGTACAGGTCGTGCAGCGCCGCCATGAGCAGCAGGCAGCCGATCACCCCGAGGAAGATCATCAGGGGTGGCTGGGAGAGGGCGAAGAGGCAGCCGAGCCGTTCGTCGGCGGGGAGCTCGGCGTCCGGCTCTTCGGGCGGCGCGGGGACCTGCCCCGGGGAAGTGTCCAGCATCTCGGGGTGATGATGGACCAGTCGTGGCACGTCCGGGCGCCAACACGCCCACGCCGGGCGGGAGTTGTTTCGATCTTGTCGGCCCGGGCGCGCCGGTCCCGCGCCCCGGCGCGCGCCCCGTGCGCCCGGCCGCCCGCGGCGCGGAACGAAAAGGAAAACGGGTTCCGGGAACGGACCCGGAATCGGCCCTGAGAGCGCTCCCGACGGTGTCCGGAATTCACTCCGACTCGAATTCCGCATACAGGAATTCACGGCCGCCGGAATTTCCCGGACGAGCGGGACCGGAGGCTGGTTACGGCAAGTTACGGAGTGTCAGATTCCGACGCTCTTTCAGATTCCGCGCGGCGCTCCGCATGGGGTTCCGTATCAGGCTCCGCACCGGGTTCCGCATCTCTCAGATGCCGTGCTTCTTCAAGATGGCCTCGATGTCGCTGAAGTCCTCCCCGCCGCCCGACTTGCCCTTCGCCTTCGGCTGGGGCCGCGCGGCGGAGCGGCGGCCAGCGCCGAGGGAGGGCGCGGAGGCGGCGGGGGCGATGGCGTCGGCGCCGCGCGCTCCGGTCACCTCGCGCTCCTTGTCGCCTCCGCCCGAGCGGCGCTCCACGAACCGGGTGGCCGAGAAGAGCAGCCAGGCGATACCGAGCAGGCCGAAGCCCGCCCAGACGGTCGGCTTGAAGACGATGCCGGACACCCAGCCCACGATCCCGGTCATGACCAGGGCCACGGGGACCAGCGAGTAGGCGGCGATCCGCGTGGCCGACAGGAAGCGCTTGCGGTACGCCGTCACGACGGCGATGCCCAGTCCGGCCGCGGACGCGGCGGAGCAGACGGTCTCGGCAAGCATCCGGTTCCTCCAGACATGGGGGTTGTGGCCCTTCCATCCTGCACCGGACCGGGCCATCGCGGCCACGATCCTTCGGGACATCAGGGAGATCTCCGGGGCGCATCCTCCCCAGGTCCCGGTTGGGGCGCACGGGAGGGGGCTGGGAGACTGGCCCCATGAGCGAGACCACCCCCGAGACCACCCCCGCGCCCGTCGTCCTCGACGTCTGGTGCGAGCTCCAGTGCCCCGACTGCCACGCCGCCCTGGACGACGTCCGCGCGCTGCGCGAGCGCTACGGCGACCGGCTCGACATCCGGCTGCGGCACTTCCCGCTGGAGAAGCACAAGCACGCGTACGCCGCCGCGCAGGCCGCCGAGGAGGCGTTCGAGCAGGGCCGGGGCTGGCCGTACGTGGAAGCGGTGCTCGCCCGCACCGAGGAGCTGGGCGGCAGGGGCGAGCCCGTGCTGCTCGACGTCGCGCGCGAACTCGGCCTGGACGCCGAGGAGTTCGACACCGCCCTGATCGACGGGCGGCATCTGCTGATCGTCGACGCCGACCAGGCCGAGGGCAAGGCGATCGGCGTGACCGGCACGCCCACGTACGTCATCGACGGCGAGCGGCTCGACGGCGGCAAGAGCCAGGAAGGTCTGCGCGCCCGCATCACCGAGATCGCGGACCGGCTGCTGGGCGCGTAGCGCTGCGCGGGAGCGAACTCCCGCAAACCCCTCAGAGCAGTTGCTTCCCCTTGTTGTACTGCGTCGGCTCGTAGCCCAGGGACTCGTACAGCCGTAGCGCCGGGATGTTGTCGGCGAAGACGTGGAGGGCGAGGACCGGCAGGCCGTCGGCCGTGGCCAGGCGTTCGGCGAGGAGCATCAGGGCGCGGCCGTGGCCCCGGCCCCGGTGTTCCCCGGCCACCGCCACGTCGTAGACGTAGGCCCCGGGGCCGGTGTCCAGCTCCTTGCGGGCGACCCAGACGTGTCCCACCACGGCCTCGGCGTCGACCAGCACCTGGAGGTGGGTGCCAGGGGTCGCGAGGCCGTCGGGCAGGTTGGCGCGGTGGTCTGCCTCGGCCTTGGCGCGGGCCTGCTCGGGCGACATGCCCTTGGCGATCCAGCTGCGGGCGTAGTTCTCCTGCTCGTGGCGGTGCCAGAGCGCGTACTCGGCCTCGGTCATCGGGCGGGCGCTCACCCCGGCGGGCAGCGCGGGCGGCTCGGCGAGGAGGCGCTTGGCCATGTTGCGGCTGCGTTCGGTGTAGCCGAGGGCCGTGGACAGGCGCAGGGCCGCCGTGGCGTCGGCGGGCACCGACGCGTACACCTGGGCGCAGCCCCAGCCCCGCAGCACCTCCTCGGCGGCGAGCGCGGCGACGGTGCCCCGGCCGCGCCCCCGGTCCCTCTCGTCGATCGACAGCCCGCTGATCACTCCCACGGCGGCGCCGAACCCCGCGTGGGTGGCGACCGTGATGGTGCCGACGCGGCGGCTGTTGACGCAGACGTCGTACGTACGGGAAGTGGCGCCGTCGGCGCCCTGCTGGAGCGGCCCGGTCGGCCGAATGGTCGTGGTCATCAAGGCCGTTGTACCTGCCGGGCCGCCGCGCGTCACCGGGTTTGACCGGTACTCGCCGTGCCGGGCCCCCGCGTGCCCGGTCTACGGGTCCAGGTCGGACGCCGCCCGCTCGTCGAAGACCCGCATGGCCTTGGCGGTGACCGGTCCCGGGGTGCCGGTCAGCTCCCGGCCGTCGACGCGGTGCACGGCCTGGACGTCCCGGAGCGTGGAGGTCAGGAAGACCTCGTCGGCCCGGTCGAGGACGTCCAGAGGCAGCTCGCTCTCGTGGGCCCCGGTCCACTCCACGACCAGCTCGCGGGTGATCCCGGCGAGGCAGCCGGAGGCGAGCGGCGGGGTGTGCAGCTCGCCGTCGAGCACGACGAAGACATTGGAGCCGGTGCCCTCGCACAGCGCGCCCACCGTGTTGCCGAACAGCGCCTCGCTGGCGCCGCGCTCATGGGCCCTGGCCAGGGCGACGACGTTCTCGGCGTACGAGGTGGTCTTGAGCCCGGCGACGGCGCTGCGCTCGTTGCGCGTCCAGGGGACGGTGATGACGGCGGTGGTGTCGGGGCGGCGCGCGGTCTCGCCGACGGCCACGACCAGCGTCGGGCCGGTGTCGCCGCGCTCGGAGCCGAGCGGGGAGAGGCCGCCGGTGTAGGTGATCCGCAGCCGGCCGAGCGCGACCGGGTTGGCGTCGAGGACGGCGGCGCAGGCGCGACGGACCTCGTCGAGGTCGGGGTCGGGCAGCCCGAGGCCACGGGCCGAGCGGGTCATCCGGGCGAGGTGGCGGGTGAGCGCGAACGTCCGCCCCTGCTCCGCCTTCACCGTCTCGAAGATGCCGTCGCCCACGGTCATCCCGTGGTCGAGCACGGACACCTGTGCGGCGTCGGCGTCCCGCAGCCCGCCGTTCACCCAGATCTGCATTTACGCGGTCCTCCCACTCTGCGTGTACGCGCCGGACGCATACGAGCCCGACGCTACCGCGAGCAGCCGGGCCGCCTTCAGCTCGGTCTCGGCCCACTCCCCCTCGGGGTCGGAGCCCCAGGTGATGCCCGCTCCGGTGCCGAACCGCAGGACGCCGTCGGCGCGGTCGATCCAGAAGGTGCGTATACCGACGGCGAGCTCGCCGGTGCGCCGGTCGGCGTCCACCCAGCCGATGCCGCCGCAGTAGGGGCCGCGCGGCGCCGTCTCCAGCGCCTCGATGATCCGCAGCGCGCTGGACTTGGGCGCCCCGGTCACAGACCCGGGCGGGAAGGCCGCCGCGAGGAGCTCGCGCCAGCCCGCGTCCGCGCGCAGCTCTCCCCGTACGGTCGAGACGAGGTGGACCAGGCCCGGGTGGGGCTCGACGGCGCAGAGGGCGGGGACGGTGACCGAGCCGGTGGCGCAGACCTGGCCGAGGTCGTTGCGGACCAGGTCCACGATCATCACGTTCTCGGCGTAGTCCTTCGCCAGGAGGTCGGCCTCGGTGCGCCCGGTCCCCTTGATGGGTCCGGACTCCACGGTCCGGCCCGTACGCCGCAGGAAGAGCTCGGGCGAGGCGGTGGCGATCTCCACGCCGTGCGCGGGCAGCCGAATCGTTCCGGCGAAGGGGGCGGGGTTGCCCCGGGCGAGCAGTGCGGTGAGCGCGTCGACGTCGGCGGCGGCCGGGTCGGGCAGCGCGGCGGTCAGGACGCGGCAGAGGTTCGCCTGGTAGACCTCGCCGGCCGCGATGTGCTCGCGGATCCTGCGCACGCCCGCGGTGTACGCGGCGCGGTCGAGCGACGACGTCCAGTCGTCGGCGGCGGGCCCGCGCCAGGCGCCCGGGACGGGGGCCGGTACCGGATCGGGCCGTACGTCCCCGAAGCGGGCGCAGACGAGGCGCCCCTCGAAGTCGGCGGCGACGGCCCAGAAGCCCGCGGAGTCCAGGGCCTCCGGGTCGCTGGTGACATCGCGGAGATCGGTGGCGAGGAGCCCGCCGAAACGGGCCAGAGGAGCGAGGTCGTGCACGGTTGTGAGTCTAGGGGCGCCGGGCAGGCGCCGCCCCGGGCCGGGCGCGTACCGCGCGCGGAGCGGGTCCTACCGGGCGCGGACCAGGGACGACGCGGGCGCCGGACCGGCCGTGACGGGGGCGGCGGACCGGGCACACCGCAGCACGCTGCACAAACGCGTTTTTGTACTGGCCCGGGAATCCGCTAGAGTTCAACACGTCGCCGGGACGCGCAAGCGAAACGGAAACGACAAGCGGACGTGGCTCAGTTGGTAGAGCATCACCTTGCCAAGGTGAGGGTCGCGAGTTCGAATCTCGTCGTCCGCTCGATGTGGGGGATCTTCCCGAACCCCCATCTTCACTCCTGGTGGAGTGGCCGAGAGGCGAGGCAACGGCCTGCAAAGCCGTCTACACGGGTTCAAATCCCGTCTCCACCTCCAAGCGCGATTAGCTCAGCGGGAGAGCGCTTCCCTGACACGGAAGAGGTCACTGGTTCAATCCCAGTATCGCGCACGCAGTAACACCGAGTAACACCCCGTCCTGTATGGTTCAGGACGTCCCGCGCGATTAGCTCAGCGGGAGAGCGCTTCCCTGACACGGAAGAGGTCACTGGTTCAATCCCAGTATCGCGCACGCAGTAACACCGAGTAACACCCCGTCCTGTATGGTTCAGGACGTCCCGCGCGATTAGCTCAGCGGGAGAGCGCTTCCCTGACACGGAAGAGGTCACTGGTTCAATCCCAGTATCGCGCACGCAGTACGACCCGGTTGTGGCCATCCTGTATGGTTCTGACCGATCCCGCGCGATTAGCTCAGCGGGAGAGCGCTTCCCTGACACGGAAGAGGTCACTGGTTCAATCCCAGTATCGCGCACCACCCGGAGCCCCCGGCCTTCTCGAAGGCCGGGGGCTCCGTCGTCATCACGGCGGCTCATGTTTCACGGGTGCTCCCGCGCTCATCGTCCGCGCGTACAAAAGGCGTTGCCCGGTCGGCTCCCCAGCCGACCGGGCAACGCCTTTTCTGCCGTCCGCCGCACCCCCGTCCCCACGGGGCTGAAATGGCCGGATGTCCCCGACCCGGTCCGCTCTACCGGGTCCGGGGCGCCGCTCAGCGCCCCAGCATCACGCCCACGGACGACGCCTGTGCGACCACCGCGTCCCAGCCGCCGAAGACGACTGTGAGCAGGGCCGCCAGGGGAAGGGCCATGGCCGTCGCCACCAAGGGGTGGCGCGGACCGGACCGGCGGGCGCCGAACGCTGCGGCATACGCCTTGCGTCCCTGCGCGCGGAGCACCGTCCGCGTTGCCGTGTCCGCCATGGTCCCTCTCCTGTCGCATCGACAGCGGCGGGCGTCTGACCTCGGGGGACGAGTGCTGCGCCCGCCGCTTGACCTCAACATTAGGGAAGCGGCGGGCGCCGGGCGTCATGCCCTCGTACCGATTGCCGGGCCTCCCAGGGGATGAGTGGGCCCCCGATCGCGTACTCCCCTGGGTGGAGACGGCCCTAGGACCGGCCTCGGGGCCGGGACTAGGGCCTGTCCGGTGGATCTGGCCGCTTTCGGTGCGGGTTGCCGTTTCGGTGCTGGTGAGCGGGGTCGTGGTGCGTGCAGCTGCAAGGCGGAGGAGGGCGGCATGGCGGAGCCATGGCAACCGACGACAACGCCGCAGATGTGCGTGCCACGACCCCGCGGCCCAGGCAAGATCCACCGGACAGGCCCTAGGACTTGGGCTCCTCGCGTGCTGAGCGGGGCTCCGCCTCCGAGGCGTCCTGCCTCGGGACGGGCTGTTCGACCAGGGCCAGCACCCTGGTCGCCATGAAGCGCGCGGTGCGCACGACCGTGCCGCTGCGGGTGACTTCGCTCACTTCCACCACCCCTCTGCGGACCGCCGTTTCCACCCTGCGGCCCGCCCGGCTTGCCACCACTTCGTACGTACGAGTCGTGTCACCCGCGTCCACGACTATCTCCACTCGGTCACCCTTCACCGAATCAATCCCCCTTCTGCGACAGACCGTTGAGATCTCGCCAGGGTCAGCGGGCGCCGCGCCGGGGCTCGCTGACCACTCTTCAAGTTTCCCACCGGGCACTGACAATCGATCGGTCCACGAGGGCGCGGCCTATGAGCACACCGGCCCGGGGGTACGTAAGCTGTGCCACGTCAACAGGACCGGGCAGCGGGGATGAACATGGCGATGATGCGGCTCCGGCGCGAGGACCCGCGTGTCGTCGGCTCGTTCCGGCTCCACCGGCGCCTCGGCGCGGGTGGCATGGGTGTCGTCTACCTCGGCTCCGACCGGCGCGGCCAGCGCGTCGCGCTGAAGGTGATCCGCCCGGACCTCGCCGAGGACCAGGAGTTCCGCTCGCGCTTCGCCCGCGAGGTCTCGGCGGCGCGGCGCATCCGGGGCGGCTGCACGGCCCGCCTTGTCGCGGCCGATCTGGAGGCGGACCGCCCCTGGTTCGCGACCCAGTACGTGCCGGGGCCCTCGCTGCACGACAAGGTCGCCGAGGAGGGCCCGCTGGCGGCGGCCGAGGCGGCCGCGATCGGCGCCGCGCTCTCCGAGGGCCTGGTGGCGGTGCACGAGGCCGGGGTGGTGCACCGCGACCTCAAGCCGTCCAACATCCTGCTCTCCCCCAAGGGCCCCAGGATCATCGACTTCGGCATCGCCTGGGCCACCGGCGCCTCCACGCTGACCCATGTGGGCACGGCCGTGGGCTCGCCGGGGTTCCTGGCGCCCGAGCAGGTGCGCGGCGCGGCGGTCACGCCCGCCACCGACGTCTTCTCGCTGGGCGCGACGCTGGCGTACGCGGCGATGGGCGACTCGCCCTTCGGGCACGGCAGTTCGGAGGTCATGCTCTACCGCGTGGTCCACGAGGAGCCGCAGCTGCACGGGGTGCCGGACGCGCTGGCCCCGCTGGTGCGGGCCTGTCTCGCGAAGGACCCGGAGGAGCGTCCGAGCACCCTCCAACTGTCCATGCGGCTCAAGGAGATCGCGGCGCGGGAGGCGCAGGGCGGCCTGGATGCCCGGCCGCCCGCGCAGCGCGACCGCTCCGAGGCGGAGCGCCCCACCGGGCGGCTCCCCGAGCGGTACGAGCACGACGAGCGCACCCAGCGCTACACCGACACGGGCCGGGGCACCGGCGCGGGGCAGCGGACCGGGACGCCGCGCCCCAGCGGGCCGCGCACCGGCGGCTCGCGTCCGGCCGCGCCCCGCAACGGCACGCGACCGGTCAGCCGTACCAACGGGACCAACGGCCGCCCCGGCACCCGTCCGGGCGCCCGCACGGGCACGGGCCGACTGCGTCCCGCCAACCCCAGGCTGCTGCGCCAGCGCCTCATCGTGTTCTTCGTGGTCACGTTGATCGTGGCGCTGGGGATCGCGGCGGCGCAGCAGCTGTAGCGGGCTACTCCGGGCGGCCCGTCGCCACCGCGTAGAAGGCGACCGCCGCCGCCGCGCCCACGTTCAGGGAGTCGACGCCGTGGGCCATCGGGATGCGGACCCATTCGTCGGCGGCGACCAGCGCCTGCCGGGAGAGCCCGTCGCCCTCGGCGCCGAGCATCAGGGCCACCCTGTCCAGCCGGTGGGGCGCGGTCTCGCCGATGTCCGAGGCCTTCTCGTCCGGGGTGAGGGCGAGCAGCCGGAAGCCCGCCTCGCGTACCGTCGCCAGGCTCTTGGGCCAGGACTCCAGGCGCGCGTACGGGACCGAGAAGACCGCGCCCATGGAGACCTTCACCGAGCGGCGGTAGAGCGGGTCGGCGCAGTCCGGTGAGAGCAGCACGGCGTCCATGCCGAGGGCCGCGGCGCTGCGGAAGATCGCCCCGATATTTGTGTGGTCGTTCACGGCTTCCATCACCGCTACCCGGCGGCTGGTCGCCAGGATCTCCTCGGCCGTCGGCAGCGGCTTGCGCTGCATCGAGGCGAGGGCGCCGCGGTGCACGTGGTAGCCGGTGACGCGCTCGGCGAGGTCGGGGCTCACCGCGTAGACCGGCGCAGGGAGTTCGTCGATCACGTCGCGCATGACGTCGACCCACTTGGCGGAGAGCAGCATGGACCGCATCTCGTAACCGGCGTCCTTGGCCCGTCGGATGACCTTCTCGCCCTCGGCGATGAACAGGCCCTCGGCGGGCTCGCGCCTGCGCCGCAGCTCGACGTCGGTCAGGCCCGTGTAGTCGCGCAGGCGCGGGTCGTCGGGGTCGTCGATGGTGATGAGATCAGCCACAGGGTGATACTGCCTTGTCCTGGGTGTGGTGCCAACGGCTGGGACCGAGATCCGTTACCGCCGGTAATCCGGTTCGGGCGACCGAGCCTAGCTGGCGGGGCCGACGGTCACGACGTCGCCGATGACGATGACGGCCGGCGGACGCACGTCCTCGGTCACCACAGTCTCCCCCACCGTCGCCAGCGTCGCGTCCACCCGGCGCTGGGCGGCCGTGGTGCCCTCCTGGACCAGAGCCACGGGGGTCTCGGGGTTCTTGCCGTGCTCGATCAGGGTCCGCGCGATCGCGCCGATCTTGTCGACGCCCATCAGGATCACCAGGGTGCCGCGCAGCTTCGCCAGCGCCGGCCAGTCCACCAGGGACCGCTCGTCGTCGGGCGCCACATGGCCGCTGACCACGGTGAACTCATGCGCCACGCCCCGGTGCGTGACCGGGATCCCGGCCGCGCCCGGCACCGAGATGGAGCTGGAGATGCCGGGGACGACCGTGCACGCGATGCCCGCCTCGGCCAGCGCGTGCAGCTCCTCCATGCCGCGCCCGAAGACGTACGGGTCGCCGCCCTTGAGCCGCACGACCGCCTTGCCCGCCTTGGCGTGCTCGATCAGCGCGTTGTTGATGGCCTCCTGGGCCATGAACCGGCCGTACGGGATCTTCGCGGCGTCGATCACCTCGACGTGCGGCGGGAGTTCGTCGAGCAGGTCGCGGGGGCCGAGCCGGTCCGCGATGACGACGTCGGCCTCGGCGAGCAGCCGGCGGCCGCGCACCGTGATCAGGTCCGGGTCGCCGGGGCCGCCGCCGACGAGGGCCACGCCGGGCGTCCGGGTGCGGTGGTGCGGGGCGACCAGGGTGCCGTCGCGCAGCCCCTCGACCACCGCGTCGCGGACGGCGGCGGTGCGGCGCGGGTCGGGGGCGCCGCCGGTGAGCACGGCGACCGTGACGCCCTCGCTGCGGCCGGTGGCCGGGGTCCAGGCGGTGGCCCGGGAGGCGTCGTCGGAGCGTACGCACCAGACGCGGTGGCGCTCGGCCTCGGCGGAGGCCCGCTCGTTGGCGGCCGTGTCGCTGCTCGCGATCAGGGCGTACCAGGCGTCGCCGAGGTCGCCGTCCTCGTACGCGCGGCGGTGCCAGGCGATCTCGCCGGTGTCCGCCATCGCCTCCACGGAGGGGGTGGCGGCCGGGGAGACCAGGACGATGTCGGCGCCGGCCGCGATCAGGGCCGGGAGGCGGCGCTGGGCGACCTGGCCGCCGCCGATGACGACGACCCGGCGGCCGGTGAGGCGGAGTCCTACGGGGTACGCGGGGTGTTCTGCCATGGCGGGTGGCTCCTGGTGCGGCGTCGGCGGGCGTCGGCGGAGGACAGGGGCGTCGCCCCGGACCCCATTGTCTGCGGACCGTCGCCCGGTGTGCCCGCCGGTTCCGCACTGCGGAACGGGCGGGCACACCGGGTACGACAGTGGCTACTTCTCGGTAACTCCGGCCGAGTCGAAGGTCGCGACCTCGTGCATCGCACGGGCCGCGCTCTGGACCAGCGGCAGGGCGAGCAGGGCGCCCGTGCCCTCGCCGAGGCGCAGGTCCAGGTCGACCAGCGGGCGCAGGCCCAGCTTGTTCAGGGCCGCCGCGTGGCCGGGCTCGGCGCTGCGGTGGCCCGCGATGCACGCGGCCAGCGCCTCGGGGGCGATGGCCCGTGCGACCAGGGCCGCCGCGCCCGCGCTCACACCGTCCAGGATCACCGGCGTACGCAGCGAGGCGCCGCCGAGGATGAAGCCGACCATGGCCGCGTGCTCCAGGCCGCCGACCCCGGCGAGGACGCCGATCGGGTCGGCCGGGTCCGGGCTGTGCAGTTCCAGGGCGCGGCGCACCACGTCGACCTTGCGGGCGTGCGTCTCGTCGTTGATGCCGGTGCCGCGGCCGGTGACCTCGGCCGGGTCGACGCCCGTGTACAGGGAGATCAGGGCGGCCGACACCGTGGTGTTGGCGATGCCCATCTCGCCCGTGAGGAGCGCCTTGTTGCCCGCCGCCACCAGGTCGCGGGCGGTCTCGATGCCGACCTCGACGGCCGCGACGACCTCCTCGCGGGTCATGGCGGGCCCGGTCGTCATGTCGCCGGTGCCGGGGCGCACCTTGCGGGGCAGCAGCCCCGGGGTGGCCGGGAGTTCGCTGGCCACGCCCACGTCGATCACGCAGACCTCGGCGCCGACCTGGTTGGCGAACGCGTTGCAGACCGCGCCGCCGCCCAGGAAGTTGGCGACCATCTGGCCGGTGACCTCCTGCGGCCAGGGGGTGACGCCCTGGGCGTGCACACCGTGGTCACCCGCGAAGATCGCGACGGCCGCGGGCTCCGGGATCGGCGGCGGGCACTTGCGGGACAGGCCGCTGAGCTGTGCGGAGATGATCTCCAGCATGCCGAGCGCACCGGCCGGCTTGGTCATCCGCTTCTGCCGCTCCCACGCCTCGCCGAGCGCCTTGGCGTCCAGCGGACGGATGCCCGCGACGGTCTCCTGGAGCAGGTCGTGCGGGTCCTCGCCGGGCAGCGCGCGACGGCCGTACGTCTCCTCGTGGACCACCCACGACAGCGGGCGGCGCTTGGACCAGCCCGCCTGCATCAGCTCGGGCTCCTCCGGGAACTCGTCCACGTACCCCACACAGAGGTAGGCGACGACCTCCAGGTGCTCGGGCAGGCCGAGCGCGCGGACCATCTCGCGCTCGTCGAAGAACGAGACCCAGCCGACGCCCAGGCCCTCGGCGCGGGCGGCGAGCCACAGGTTCTCGACGGCGAGCGCCGAGGAGTACGGGGCCATCTGCGGCTGGGTGTAGCGGCCCAGGGTGTGGCGGCCGCCTCGGGTGGGGTCGGCGGTGACCACGATGTTCACCGGGGTGTCGAGGATGGCCTCGATCTTCAGTTCCTTGAACTGCTTGGCCCGGCCCTTGGGCAGCGACTTCGCGTACGCGTCGCGCTGGCGCTGGGCGAGCTCGTGCATGGCGCGACGGGTCTCCGCCGAGCGGATGACCACGAAGTCCCAGGGCTGCGAGTGGCCGACGCTGGGGGCGGTGTGGGCCGCCTCCAGGACACGCAGCAGCACCTCGTGCGGGATGGGGTCGCTGCGGAATCCGTTGCGGATGTCGCGCCGCTCGCGCATCACGCGCAGCACGGCCTCGCGCTCGGCGTCGGCGTAACCGGGGGCGGGAGCGCCCGCGTCGGCCTCCGCGTCACCGTCGGCCTGCGCGGCCTGCTGGGGCTCGGGCTGCTCGGAGGCGTCGACGGCCGGGGCGATCGTGATCTCCTCGGCGGCGTCCTCGTCCTCGTCGTCGATGAACACGGGGGCGGGGGCGGCCTGTTCCACGGCCTCGGCCACCAGGGGCTCGGGCTCGTCCGTCACCAGTACGGCAGCGGGCACGGCCTCCGGGACGGCCGGGGCCGCCTCGGGCCGCTGCTCCGGCACGGACTCCGACCGGGGTACGGGGACGACGGGGGTCGCGGCGACGGGCTCGGCCTGCTCGTCGGCCTCGGCGACGGTCACGACGGGCTCGGCCACGGCGGCGTCCGCCGCTTCGGCGACGGCGGCCTCGGGCGCGGCTGTCTCGACCGGCTCGGCGGCCACGGGCTCCACCACGATCGGCTGCGCGGGGGCGGCCTCGGCGACCGGCTCGGCGGCGTCGGGCACCACGGCCGGGGCGACGACCGCCTCGGCCACCGGCTCGACGGCGATCGCGGCGACGGGCTCGACGGGAGCGGCCTCGACGGCGGCGGCCTCGACACGTACGGGCTCGACTGCCGCCGGTTCCCCGGCGACGGGGGCCTCTGCGGCCGGAGCCTCGGCGACCGGCGGCACGGGCTCGGCGACCGCCTCGGCCACCGGCTCGGGCGCGGCCTCGGCGGGCAGCTCCGCCGACGCGGCGGCCACGACGGGCTCGGCCACGGGTGCGGAAGCCGACGGGGCCACCTGCACCGGCGCGGGCTCGGCGGTCACCGGCCCGGCGACCGGCTCCACCGGCGAGGGCGCGAGGTGCGGCCCGGTCGGGACCGAACCCTCGACGGGCACGAACTGACCGATGGCGGGCGCCGGTACGGACGGCAGGGGCGCGACCGGGGCGACGGGCTGCACGGGCGCGACGGGCGAGGGCTGTTCCACGGAGGCGGCGATCGGGGCGGGGGCGGCGTGCGCGGGCACCGCGGCCACCGCGAGCTCCTCCGGGACGACCGTTTCTGCAGGGGTGACCGGGGCGTTCGGGGCCTGCTGGGGCACGGGCTGCGGCTGGGACACCTGGGACGGCGCTTCCTGCTGCGGCACCTCAACCGGCTGCGGCTCGGGCTGCTGGGCCTGCGCCTGCGGTGCCTGCTGGGCCTGCGCCTGCCGGGCCTCGTGCTGCGGCGGGAACGGCTGGGCCGCCACCTGCTCCCGCACCGGCTCCTGCGGCGGCACGGACTCCCACGGCGTCGCACCCTGCGGGCCGAGCTCGCCCAGCGGCGGCACGGACGCGCCCGCCTCCTGCGGCACGTCCAGGTACTCGGGACCGGTGGTCGCCGGGCCCGGCGTGCGGGCCGGCGCCGGGTTCACCGGGGCGCCCGCGGCGGGACCCCGGTCGGCCAGGGACCGTACGACACCGCCGGTGGCGTCCGGCACCGGCGGGCCCATGTGCAGCGGGCGGCGCGCGGGCGCGGCACTCGCGGCGGCGGGCGGCAGCCGTACGCCGCCCAGATCCACCGAGCCCGAGTCGCGGCCCCCGGCCTCGTGCGCGCCCGGCTCGGCGGGCTGCGCGGGCACGGGCGCGGGCGCCGGTACGGCCGCGGCCAGCGGGGCCGGGGCGGCCTGCGGGTCGATCCAGGCGCCCTGGGCGCCCGGCATCAGCAGCAGGTCGTCGTCGTCCGCGCCGATCGCCGAACCGTCGGCGGGGTCGAGGAAGGTGTACGCGCCGGGTGCGGGGACGCCCGGCTGCTCCACCATGCCCGCGTCCCTGTGAGGCAGTCCCTCGCCCGGGACCTGGCCGGTGTCAGTCATGCGTACCCCTCGCCCATCTGTAGTGCTTTCTCGGCCTGCGCCCGGGAACCGCCCGCGCACGGCGCGTCCGCACCCGTCGACAAAGAACGAGCGGGCACACCGCGCGGTGCGAACGGCACGCGAACACACAGCATTCTCGCGGGAGATCGCCGACCTGGCGCCCTGTCTCGGCCACGGAACGTGTGGGGTGCGCCACGTTGCGCTTCCCCGGGATCCGACGTACCGCGGACAGAGCCCCAAACGGGTTCCCCATTCCGGACATTGACGAACGTAGCGCCTAACGGCCCGGTGCGGTACAACAGTCGGCCAGCCTACCCCGGACGACACGCCGAAGAGATCACGGGGACCTTTCTCCACGCCGTCCCGACAGCAGGAAAGCGACCGAGCGTTCGCGCTCCGACCAGATGCTCGTGTCCAGTTCCACGGACTGCAGGAGCGCGCACTCCACCTCGTAACCGCCCTCGGCGAGGGCCGCTCCGATCGCCTCGGCCTCGTCGCGGGTGGCGGCGTGCGCCACGATCCGCTCGGGCCGCCGGTCGGCGCAGGCGGAGACGACCGCCGCTCCCCCGCCGCCGATCCGTACGACGTCGGGCTCGGGCAGCGACTCCAGTACGTGCGGGGCGCGGCCCGCGACCACATGCAGCTGGACGCCGAAGCGCCGCGCCAGGGTCTCGGTGCGGGCGCAGGCGGCCGGGTCGGCGTCGACCGCGATGACGGCCGCGCCGAACCGGGCGGCCTCGGCGGCGAGCGCGCCGCTGCCGCAGCCGATGTCCCAGACCAGGTCGCCGGTGCGTGGGCCGAGCCGGGCCAGCTGGGCGGCGCGCAGATCGGCCGACTCGCCCGCGCCGAGCTCGCCGTACTCCTGGGCGGGCAGCGCCCAGCCGCGTACGGAGCGCGGGTGGGCCGGGTCGCGGCCGGCGATCCAGCCGGGGCCCGGCACCGCGTGGCCGCTGCCGCCGAGCACGATGACCAGATTGGGGTCGCGCCAGGCGTGGTCGGCGACCTTGTCGGAGGTGAGCACGGTGACCTGTTCGCGCTCGCTGCCCAGCTCCTCGCAGATGACGAAGGTGCGGTGGACGCCGTCGAGGAGCAGCGCGAGCTCGGCGGGCCCCGCGCCCGGCGAGGTGAGGACGGCGACCTTGGGGTGCGCCCGGCATACGTTGACCGCGCGGCGCAGCGTACGGCGGTGGGCGACCACGACCTGGGCGTCGTCCCACGGCATCCCGGCCCGGGCGAAGGCGGCGGCCACGGCCGAGACCGCCGGCACCACCTCGACCTCCAGGCCGTGCTCGGGGGCGCGCAGGGTGCGCACGACACCGAAGAACCCGGGGTCGCCGTCGGCCAGGACGACGGCGCTGCCGCGGTGGCCGGCGATGCGGCGGGCGGCGAGGTCGACGCTGCCCAGGCGGATCCGTTCGGCGCGCGCGGGCACTTCGGGCAGCGCCAGGTGGTGGGCGGCACCGGCCACCAGGGTGGCGGCGGACAGCGCGGCCCCGGCCGCCGCGGTGAGCGGCGAGCCGTCCCAGCCGATCACCGTGACGCGGTCGGCCATCGTCGTCAGTCTCCAGGAGTCGTCGCAGGTCGGGGCGGCCTCGATGGGCCGGGCCACGGTGAGAGTACCTGCTGTGGCGGGGCCGGGCGCTCCGGCGGCCGGGTCAGTTCCAGTCGGCGAACGAGGCGTATCCCGCGTCGGCGAACTGGTCGGCGACGCCTTCCAGGTCCTCCGGGAGCAGGCTCCACACGATCATGTCGGTACGGATGTCCGCCCAGCCGCCGTCCGCGGTCTGGGTCCGCGCTATGCAGGCGTTGCGCAGCACGCCCTCGCTGATGCAGCCGATCTTCTGCGCGACCTGCTGGGAGGCGGTGTTGTCCGCGGCGGTGCGCAGCTCCATGCGCTCGAACCCCTGGTCGCGGAAGAGCCATTGGGCGGTGGCGAGCGCGGCCTCGCAGGCGTAGCCCTCGCCACGGGCCCAGGGGGCGATGACGTACGAGATCTGCGCCGAGCGCACCCGCCAGTCGGTCTCGTCGAGCTGGACGATGCCGACCAGGCGCTGGGTGAGGAATTCGGTCACGGCGAAGTCGATGCCGCGTCCGGCGGCGAGCTGGGCCGGGGCGTACTCGGTGACCCAGGTGCGGGCGGCCGCCTCCGTGTAGGGCTGGGGCACCGTGGTCCAGGCGGCGACGAGGTCGTCGTTCATCATCGCGGCCAGGTCGGGGATGTCGTCCTCGTCCAGTGGGCGCAGCACCAGGCGGTCGGTGCTGATGGAGATGTCCGGGAAGACCGGGGTCGGGCTAGTCATGTTCCGCTCCATGCCGGGGGGACGGTCGTCAGGCCGTAAAGGCACAGCATGCAGCATCGGGCCGAGGACGCGCATGGCCGGGGGACGCCTGTGCCGGGACGCCAACGCCGGGGCCCCGCGCACCTGGTGGTGTGCGGGGCCCGGACGCGGCACGGGAACTGCCAGGGGGGCGTCAGGACTTGACGGCGCCGAAGGCCGGGATGACCGAGCCCTGGTACTTGTCCTGGATGAACTTCTTGACCTCGTCGGAGTTCAGCAGCTTGGCGAGCTTCTGGATCCGCGGGTCGGCCTCGTTGCCCTTCTTTACGGCGAGGAAGTTGGCGTACGGGTTGCCGTCCGCCTTCTCCAGGACGAGGGCGTCCTTGGCCGGGCTGAGCTTGGCCTCGATGGCGTAGTTGCCGTTGATGACCGCGGCGTCGACGTCGTTCAGGGCGCGGGGCAGCGTGGCGGCCTCGATCTCCTTGAACTTCAGGCCCTTGCTGTCCTTGACGTCGGAGAGCTTGGCGGAGTTGCCGACGCCGTCCTTGAGCGTGATCAGGCCCTGCGAGGCGAGCAGCTGGAGCGCACGGCCCTCGTTGGTGGTGTCGTTGGGGACCGCGACCGTCTTGCCGGAGGTGAGGTCCTTGGCGGACTTCACCTTCTTGGAGTAGAGGCCCAGCGGCTCCAGCTCGACGTTGACGACCGGCACGATGGTGGTGCCGTTCTTCTTGTTGAAGTCGTCGAGGTAGGGCTTGTGCTGGAAGAAGTTGGCGTCGACCTGGCCCTGCTGGGTGGCGGTGTTCGGCAGGACGTAGTCCGTGAACTCCTTCACCTCCAGCTTGAGCCCGGCCTTCTCGGCCAGGTTCTTCTTCACGAAGTTGAGGATGTCGGCGTGCGGCGTCGGGGACGCGGCGACGACCAGCGTCTGGTTCGGGTCGGCCGAGGCGCCCTTGGCGGACGACGACTTGGGGTCGGAGGACGTGCCGCAGGCGGTGAGGCCGAGAGCGAGCGCGGCGGTGGCGGCGGCAGCCGCGGTGAGCTTGATGTTCTTACGCACGAAAAGTGCCTCTTTCTGGTGGTGCGGGTGTCGCCCGGACAAGGAGTGCGGGCCGTTGTGAGGGAAGTTCAGGAGGTACGGCCCCGGCGGGCCAGCAGGCGTACCGCACCGTCGCCGATCAGCTGGATCACCGTGACGATGGCGATCAGCAGGACGACGGTGATGAGCATGAACTGGGTCTCGAAGCGCTGGAAGCCATAGGTGATGGCCTTGGAGCCGAGGCCTTCGCCGCCGACCGCGCCGGCCATCGCCGAGTAGCTGACCAGCGTGATCACGGTGGTGGTGAGCCCCGCGATCAGCGACGGCAGCGCCTGCGGGAGCAGCACCTTGCCGACGATGGTCGGCACGCCGCCGCCCATCGACTGGACGGCTTCGACGAGCCCGTGGTCGACCTCGCGGATCGCGGTCTCGACGAGCCGCGCGAAGAACGGGATGGCGCCGACGGCGAGCGGCACGATCATCGCGGTCGGGCCGATGAAGGTGCCGACCACCCAGGTGGTGAAGGGGATGAGCGCGATCAGCAGGATGATGAACGGCAGCGAGCGGCCGATGTTCACGATCACGCCGATGACCTTGTTCACCGGCCGGTTCTGCAGCAGTCCGCCCTTGTCGGTGAGGACGAGCAGCACACCGAGGGGCAGTCCGCCCGCGACGGTGACGAGGGTGGACCACAGCACCATGTACAGGGTGTCGACGGTTCCCTGGGACAGCAGTGGCTGCATCTCGGACCAGCTCACTTGGCACCTTCCTTGACCGGAGCGGCGGCCTGCGCCTGCGCCGGGATGTCTGCTTCGAGCGCTTCTTCGGCCTCGGCTGCGACTTCGGCCTCGACCGCGTCGTCGGCTTCGACCACGTCGACCTGGAGCCCCTGCTCGCGCAGGAACCCGACCGGGACGACGTTCTCCTCGTACCGTCCGGGCAGCTCGATGCGCATCCGGCCGATCTGGCGCCCGCCGACGGTGTCCATCGCGGCGCCGAGGATCGAGATGTCGACGTTGTACGTACGGGACAGCTGCGAGATGACCGGCTGGGTGGCCGTCTCGCCGTGGAAGGTGACGTCGACCACGGTCCGCTCGGGGCCGGTGGCCGCTCCCGTGACGGGGAACAGCTCGGCGGCGAGCTCGGAGCCGGGGGTGGCGAGCAGTTCGCCGACGGTGCCGGTCTCGACGATCCGTCCCCGCTTCATCAGCGCGGCCGAGTCGCAGACCGTCTTGACGACGTCCATCTCGTGCGTGATGAGCAGCACGGTCAGCCCCAGCTGCTGGTTGAGGTCGCGCAGCAGCTGGAGGATGGAGCGGGTGGTCTCCGGGTCGAGCGCGCTGGTCGCCTCGTCGGAGAGCAGCACCTTGGGGTCGCCGGCCAGCGCCCGGGCGATGCCGACGCGCTGCTTCTGGCCGCCGGAGAGCTGCGCGGGGTACGCCTTCGCCTTGTCGGCGAGGCCCACCAGATCGAGCAGTTCCAGGGCCTTGCGCGAGCGCTCCTTGCCGGAGATGCCGAGGATTTCGAGCGGCAGCTCGATGTTGTCCTGGACGTTGCGCGCGGAGAGCAGGTTGAAGTGCTGGAAGACCATGCCGATACGGCTGCGGGCCTGGCGCAGTTCCTTCCCGGCCCGGCGGCCGCGTCCGGCGAGCGCGGTGAGGTCGACGCCGTCGACGGTCACGGTGCCGGAGGTCGGCCGCTCCAGGAGGTTGACGCAGCGGATGAGGGAGGACTTGCCGGCGCCGCTCTGGCCGATGACGCCGAAGACCTCGCCCTCGCGGACGTGGAGATCGACGCCGTCCAGGGCGGTGACCTCACGGCCGCGCGACTGGTAGACCTTGGTGAGGCCCGTAGTGGTGATCACAGGATTTCCGTCACTGTCGAGTGCGCGGCGCGGTGTCCGCCGGGCACGGTGCATTCGTGTTCGGGACGCGTCACAGCCACATCGGTGGTAACCGGGAGGCATGGCGTGCGCGGGCATGGCTCATGGGTCTCGCTTCGGGGCGCGAGGCTCAGGCGGGGGCCCTCAGAAGGCGCACATTCGACACATACAACGAGCACCGGGCGTGTTCATCGCCTCGGTCGCAAGGGTGCGGCTGCTCGTCGTGGTCATGCATGAAGTAAAGCAGAAGGAGCGAACAGCGGATCAAGGCTGTCCGGATAGCGGACAGCATTCGCCCGCCATACGGACGCCCGGCGGGCGGTTCCCGACCGGCGAAAACGCCCGCCGAACGCCCCTCTCCCCCGCCTGGCCTGGGCCGATACGACCGGCGGCGGCTTCGCGGCGCATGCCGCGGCGCGCTCGCGGGCGGCGGCGCCCTGTGGTCAAGGCCACGGCGGCCGGATCGCACGGCCCGATCGCGCCCCCGGTCCCGCCCGGGGCGCGCGCATCGGGCGCTTCGGCCCGTAATACGCTCGTTCTCATGCTTGACGCCCTGACGGTCGCGGTCGCCGCCGCCGCGCTCGCCCTCGCCGCCTGGTGCGGCTTCGCCGCCTACCGGGACCAGCCCACCAAGGACTGGCACTTCATCGGTATGGCCGTCGTCACCGTGCTGGCCCTCGCCCAGCTGGTGATCGGCCTGGTGCAGCTCGGCCGGGGCGAGCGGCCCGACCAGGGCGTGGCGATCTTCGTCGCCTATCTGGTCGGCTCGTTCGCGGCGGTCCCGGCGGCCGGCATGCTCTCGCTGAGCGAGCGGACCAAGTGGGGCTCGGTGACGGTCTCGGCCGGCGCGGTGGTGCTCGCGGTTCTCGAAGTGCGTCTCTACGACATCTGGGGAGGGTGACCGTGGCCGAGTCCACCACCGAGTCCACCGGGCGGGACGAATCCGCGCCGAAGAAGCTGGGCAGCGGCCCCGGCCGGGTACTGGTCTGGTTCTACGGGGTGTTCACCGTCGCCGCCGCCTCCCGCTCGATCGTCCAGATGATCCAGGACTTCGGCAAGGCGCCGCTGGCCTATGTGCTCTCCGCCGTGGCCGCCGTGGTCTACGCGTTCATCACGTACTCACTGGTGCGCGGCGGCGAGGCGTTCCGGCGGGCGGCGCTGGTGTGCTGCGCCGCCGAGCTGGTGTTCGTCCTGACCGTGGGCACCTGGACGCTGGCGGACAAGTCCGCCTTCCCGGATGCCACGGTCTGGTCGGACTACGGCGTGGGCTATCTCTTCATCCCGGTCATCCTGCCGGTCCTCGGCATGCTGTGGCTGCGCCGCAACGGCACGCGGGCGCCCGAGCCCGGGGACGCGAGCGCCTGAGCGCAGACCCTAGGCGCTGGCCATGAACTCCCCGGCCGCCGCCTCCTTCTCCAGCGTGACCAGCGAGAGCTTCGCGGTCAGCGGCTCGGTGGAGACGGGCGCGTAGCCGTGCCTGCGGTAGAGCCGCAGGTTCGACTCGCTGCGGTGGCCGGTCAGGAGCTGGAAGCGCTTGGCGGCGAGCTCGCCCGCGAAGTGCTCCTCTATGGCGGCGAGCAGTCGGCTGCCCAGACCGTGGCCCTGCATCCGGGGGTGCACCATCAGCTTCGCGATCCGGCCGGTGCCCGTCGCGTCCACGCCGCCGCGCACCGAGGCGACCACCTCGTCGCCGAGCCGCGCCACCAGCGCGTAGCCTCTGCCGAGCTCGGCCCGCAGGCCGTCGAGGGTCTGGGTGAGCGGCTCGATCGAGTAGTCGCCGTACAGCTCCGCCTCGCTCTGGTAGCAGAGGTACTGAAGCTTGAGGATCTGCTCGCAGTCGCCTTCACGCGCCGCAGAGATGGTCACGCTCATGCCCATGGGTGCATGCCTTCCGCTACCTGTCCGCCGGTTGTCTAACGCTCCTTTCCCCGCAGTTCAGGAGCCGCAACCTCCGCCGCCAGCATTCTGCGCAGGCATCCCAGGCAACGGGAACGCATCGGCCCTAGACTCCCCTGTGAGATATCCAACTCCCCTGCGATTTCGCGGTATGTGAGGTCGCTGGGCGAAAGAAGTGCGGTCAGCAGCCGGGGGCAGTTGCCCGGGGTTCTGGCCACGGCCGTACGCAGCGCACGGCTCAGCTCCTCGCTGAGAACCCGGCGTTCCGGGCCTGTTTCGGGGTCGGCGGCGGGCTCGGCGACGAACGGCTGTTCGTGTCGGGCGCGGCGCCGGGCCCGGCGCACTTCCGCCCGAACGGCCCAGCGCACCCAGGGGACGGGATCAGCCGGATGGCGCTCCAGCAGACGTACCCAGACGTCCTGTTCGAGGTCGGCGGGGTCGACACCGGCGCCCGGCGCCTCCGCGGCGGCCTCGGCGGCCAGCAGCGGGCTCAGCACTTTGACGAGGTCCATGCCGGGCGGGACGCGGCCGCCGTCCGGGACGGTTTCGACGGCGGCCGCATCTCACCCGTACGTGAAGTTCCGTATACGGGCGGGGCGGGTGGATACGGAGGGGCTACCGAGAGGCGCGGAAGTCGGCGGCGGCCAGCAGCGCGGTGTCCGCGTTGTCGGAGAAGACCGCGTCGATACCGGTGGCGTAGTACGTCTTGAAGGCCCCGAAGGCGTCGCCGTACGCGTTGGGGTCCGTGCCGCGCCGGAAGTCGGCGGGCAGGAAGGTGTTCTCGTTGCGCATCGTGTACGGGTGCAGGACGAGCCCGTGCGCATGGGCGTCCCGCACCAGCGTGGTCGGCCTGGTCAGCCTGCCCGCCGAATCCTTGGGGATGATCAGGTCGAGCGTGGGGCCGATGCCCTGCGCGTACGAGGCGATCCACTTCAGGCCCTCGGGCTTGACCAGGTCGTCGACCGTGCGCGGGTCGCCGCTCGCCACGAAGTCCCAGGGGCGGGTGCCGGTGCCGGAGAGCAGCACCACCGACGGGGTGTCGACCAGCTTCGCCAGCCGCTGGATGCTGCTGGGCTCGAACGACTCCAGGAACTGCGGGGAGTCGCGGCGGTCGCGCCCGTAGCGGCGCAGCAGCCGGGCGACCCGGTCCTCCAGGGGCAGGCCGATCGAGCGGAAGTAGGTGGGGTGCTTGGTCTCGGAGTGCAGCCAGATCCGGCGGCCCAGGCGTCGCCCCTCGCGCTCGGCCCAGCGCAGCACCTCCTCGAAGGTGGGCACGTCCCAGCGGCCGTCGTACATCGTGTTGCGCTGGCGGTTGGCGGGCAGCCGCTCCTTGGCCCGCAGGGTCTTGAGCTCGGCGAGCGTGAAGTCCTCGGTGAACCAGCCGGTGACGGCCGTGCCGTCGATCGTCTTGGTGGCCTTGCGGGACGCGAACTCGGGGTGGGCGGCGACATCGGTGGTGCCCGAGATGTCGTTCTCGTGACGGCACACCAGATGCCCGTCCTTGGTGGGCACGAGGTCCTGCTCGATGACGTGCGCGCCGAGGTCGAGGGCGTGCTGATACGAGCCGAGCGTGTGCTCGGGACGGTAGCCGGCGGTGCCCCGGTGCCCGATGACGTACGGGACCGGCAGGTCACGGTAGGAGCCGTGACGGCTCGTCGCGCCCTGGCCCTCCCGGGGCCGCGCGCTCGCCGCGGCGGCCGGCAACCCGGCCGCGGCCGTGCCCAGAACCGCCGCGCCGAGCAGCGTGCGCCGCCCGGGGCTCATCCGCTCACCCTGTGTCATGAACGCTCCCTCGCATAGGTGTCCAGGTGATCACCAGTCCGTCGGAGCCTAGGCGGCCGCGCCTTAAGGAGGGGAGCCCGCAGGGCCACGGGCGGTGGAACGTGGCGGAAACACACGTCAACATCGCGTATCCACTCCATGAACCCGATGTGCGATCAGCGCTGACCCGCGAGTATCGTCCTCACCTGCGGCGGACCCCGTTCCGCTCGGACCCGTCAGCCCACGACCCCGGAGGAAGCGTTGTCCCGACTCGCGCTCATCAAGGCAGTGCTCGGACCGATCATGCGCCTGATGTTCCGCCCGAAGGTGGAGGGTGCCGAGAAGATCCCCGGGACGGGTCCGGTCATCCTCGCGGGCAACCATCTCACCTTCATCGACTCGATGATCCTGCCGATCTGCCTGGACCGTCAGGTGTTCTTCATCGGCAAGGACGAGTACGTCACGGGCAAGGGCTTCAAGGGCCGGCTGATGGCGTGGTTCTTCACCGGCGTCGGCATGATCCCGGTGAACCGCGACGGCGGCGCCGGCGGGGTCGCGGCACTCATGACGGGCCGTCAGATCCTGGAGGACGGCAAGGTCTTCAGCATCTACCCCGAGGGCACCCGCTCCCCCGACGGCCGCCTCTACCGGGGCCGTACCGGCATCGCCCGGCTGACCCTGATGACCGGCGCCCCGGTGGTGCCGTTCGCGATGATCGGCACGGACAAGATCCAGCCGAGCGGTGCGGGAGTGCCGCGGCCCGGCAGGGTGACGGTCCGCTTCGGCGAGCCGATGGAGTTCTCGCGGTACGAGGGCATGGACCGCGACCGGTATGTGCTGCGGGCCGTCACCGACTCGGTGATGGCGGAGGTCATGCGGCTGTCCGGGCAGGAGTACGTGGACATGTACGCCACGAAGGCGAAGGCGGCGTAAGGCGGCGTAGCCGCCGGTCTTTGGGGGCGCGGGGCTGTGTCGGTTTGCGGCTCCGCCGCGATGGGGGTCCCCCCTGTTCGAGCGGAGTCGAGAACTTGGGGGAGTGACCAGCCACAGACGGCCCGCAGCCGGGACTCATGTAGTCCTTCGGCTGCGGGCCGTCTCGGGCTGAGCGCGCAGTTCCCCGCGCCCCTAAAAGCATGTGGCCAAGCGCCCACTCCGCGCACCCGGGAAAGGGGCTAGGGGTGCTCCAGGCCCTCCTCCAGGCGCTGGCCCCGCAGCAGGAACCACGCCACCACCGCCGTGGCGAACAGCACCGCGCTGCCGACCGCCGCCGCCGTCTGGAAGCCGTCCGTGAAGGCGTCCCGGGCGGCGGACAGCAGCGGGGTCGCCTGCTCCGGCGGGAGCTTCGCGGCCGCCTCCACCGCGCCGCCCAGGGAGTCGTGGGACGCCTCGGAGACACCTGCCGGAAGCGCCTCCGGGACCGTGAAGCCCCGGTAGATCCCCGTCACCACGGAGCCCAGGAGCGCGATGCCGAGCGCCGCGCCCAGCTCGTACGCCGTCTCGGAGACCGCCGAGGCCGCGCCCGCCTGCTCCTTCGGCACGCTGGAGAGGATCACGTCGGCGGTGACCGTGAAGGCCAGACCCGCGCCCAGGCCGCCGACGAACAGCGCGAGCCCCAGGGCCACGACACCGGTGTCGGCCGATATCGCCATACAGGCCGCGAGCGCCGCGCCGACCGCCACGAGGCCGCCCGCGACCGCGCTGCGCACCGAGGCCCGACGCGCCACGTACCCGGCGGCGAGGCCCGCGCCCACCGCGCCCACGGCGGCGGGCAGTTCGATGAGCCCGGCCTCCAGCGGCGAGCGCACCTGGACCAGTTGGAGGAACTGGGAGAGGAAGAAGACCAGGCCCGACAGGCCGAGGATGGTCAGCAGGTCGGCCAGGACCGCCCCGGAGAAGCCCCGGTGGTGGAAGAGCCGCATGTCGAGCAGCGGCGACTCCAGGGTGAGCTGACGGCGTACGAACCAGGCGAGGGCCAGCACGCCGACGGCCGCCACCCCGAGGATGTCCCAGCGCACTCCGTTGACCGCCGCCTCCTTCACCGCGTACACGATCGAGACCATGCCCACCAGCGAGAGCAGGACGCTGACCAGGTCCCACGGGCCGGGGTTCGGGTCGCGCGACTCGGGGAGCAGCTTGACGCCGACCAGAACGAGCACCGCCATCACCGGCAGGTTGATCAGGAAGACCGAGCCCCACCAGAAGTTCTCCAGGAGGAAGCCGCCGACCACGGGCCCGACCGCCGCGCCGGCCGAGGCGGCCGCGCCCCAGATGCCGACGGCGAGGCTGCGCTCGCGCGGGTCGTGGAAGATGTTGCGGATCAGCGCCAGGGTGGACGGCATCAGGGTCGCGCCCGCGACGCCGAGCAGCGCCCGTGCCGCGATCATCATCTCCGGGCTGGAGGCGTACGCGTTGAGCACCGAGACCGCGCCGAACGCCACGGCGCCGCAGAGCAGCAGCCGCTTGCGCCCGATCCGGTCGCCGAGGCTGCCCATGGAGACGAGCAGACCCGCGATGACGAACGAGTAGACGTCGCCGATCCACAGGAGCTGCGGGCCGGACGGCTTCAGGTCCTCGCTGAGGAACGGGGTGGCGAGGCCGAGGACGGTCGCGTCGACCGCGACCAGGAGCACCGCGAGCACGAGCACGGCCAGCGCGAGCCAGCGGCCGGGATGTCGGGTGTCGTGAGCGGACTCGGCCCGCCGGTCGGTGCTGGTCATTTCTCCACGCTCCGTCGCGCTCCGCCGAGCAGCAACTCGACGATCATGTACTGGAAGTCCTTGGCGGCGACCCGGCCGTCCTGGACGGCCCAGGCTCCGGTGCCGATCAGCCCGTACAGGGCCTCGGTGAGCCAGGCCGGGGTGAGGTCGATACGGAACTCGCCCTGCTCCTGGCCGCGCCGGAAGAGCGCCGAGACGCGCGCGTCGAGGCGGGCCCACCCCTCGTTCATGGTGTCGCCCTCGAAGAGCTGGTTCTCGGTGACCAGGAAGGCGAGCAGCCCGGCCCCGGGCTCCACCTCGGCGACCAGGCGCCGCAGCCCGTCGGCGGCGGGCCCCTCGTCGAGCCGGGCGGCGTCCAGGGCTGCCTCGAACTGCTCGATGCCACGGTTCTCCAGCGCCCTGACCAGCGCGTCGCGCCCGGCGAAGTGGCGGTGCAGGGTGGCCCGCCCGATGCCGGCGGCCCGGGCCACCTCGTCCATCGTGGCGGTCGATTTACGGGAGAGCAGGGCGGCTGCCGTACGCAGCACCTGCTCGCGGTCCACGGTCATGAGACAACCATAGACCGAATGAGACGTCACCGTCTCATTCGAATACCTGTCGACTCATCAGTAACGGCTCACTAGTCTGGTCCGGCCCAACGTGGACCCACGAGAGGAACCAGCAATGACCGACAGTCGCACCCCGGGGCCCCTGACCGGCACCGAGCGCGAGACGCTGCGGGCGTTCCTCGACTACCACCGCGCCACGCTCGCCATGAAGTGCGAGGGCCTGACCGACGAGGAGCTGCGCAGCCGGTCGATGCCCCCGTCGACGCTCTCGCTGCTCGGCCTGGTGCGGCACATGGCGGAGGTGGAGCGCACCTGGTTCCGCAGGGTCGTGGCCGGCGAGGACATCACGCTGGTCTACTCGGACGTGGACGACTACCAGGTGGCGTACGACGCGAGCGGGGCCACCCGCGCGGACGCCTTCGCGAAGTGGCAGGCCGAGGTCGAGCACGCGCGCCGGATCGAGCGCGAGGCCGACTCACTGGACACGGTGGTCCACGCGGCCCGCTGGGACGCGGATGTCTCGCTCCGACTCGTCATGGTGCACGTGACCCTGGAGTACGCCCGCCACAACGGCCACGCCGACTTCCTGCGGGAGGGGATCGACGGGGTGGTGGGGGCGTAGGCCCGTCCGGTGGATCTGCCCGTACCGCATGCGAAAAGGGGCCCCGAAGGGCCCCTTTCGTACAGAAACTCGTCGACTCAGCGCGCGAGTCGACGGCGCCTGCGCACCAGCACGATCGGCAGCGCGCCCAGCAGGCCGAGCGCGGCGGGCGCGGCGGCCTCGGCGTGGCCGATGCCCGGCTGGCCGAAGGTGCCCGGCACGCTCAGCGTGTTCAGCCGGTCGAGCGGCCAGGCGATCACCAGCGCGCGTCCCACCACCTTGTCGACCGGCACGGAACCGCCGTCCGGCTGGTCCTGGTGGTAGCGGGAGTCCGCCGAGTTCTGCCGGTGGTCGCCCATGACCCAGATGCGGCCCTTGGGCACGGTGATCTTGAACTGGCCGGGCTGGTCCGTGCTGCACGCGGTGTTCCCGGCGAAGACGTACGGCTCGTCGAGCGCCTTGCCGTTGACCTTCAGGGGGCCCGCGCCCTTGCACTCCACCGTGTCGCCGCCGACCGCGACGACCCGCTTGATCAGGTCCTTCTCCTCGGCAGAGGGCATGAGACCGACGAAGCTGAGCGCCTTCTGCACCGCGTTGGGCTGCGGGGTCGGCTCGCCCTGGAGCCAGTTGCCCGGGTCGTGGAAGACGACGACCTCGCCGCGCTCGGGCTCGGAGCCGAACCACGGCGTCAGCTTGTCGACCAGCACCCGGTCGCCGCGCTGGAGCGTGTTCTGCATCGAGTCGGACGGGATCGAGAACGCCTGCACCAGAAACGTCTTGATGAGCAGCGCGAGGACCAGCGCGATACCGATGAGCAGCGGCAGTTCCTTCCAGAAGGAACGCTGCTTCTTGGCCTTGACCTCGTCGAATGCCGCGGGTGCCGGGGATCCCTCGGGTCCCGTCGGCTCCTTGGGTTCCTGAAGGCCCTCGGGCCCCTCGAAACCCTGGGGCCGGTCGAGCCCTTCGGGTCCCTGGCGGGGCCGCTCGGCCTCGCCGTGTCCTTCTTGCGCGCCGACCGCCACGTCCCCCACGTCCACTCCCTCACCGCCGAAGGGACCATGGTCGCACGAAACGGGCACCGCTGATCGACATGGCGGCGCACACCATCCGTACGGGGCACACGCGGCTCGCACACCCCGTACGGGACGGACCGGGGCCGGATCAGCGCTTGGCCATGGCCCAGGCGTGCTGGACGGCCAAGTCGGCCTCGACCTCGATGAGTTGCGCGACGACGGCCGACGGGGCCGTGCCGCCGCGCCCGTTGCGGGACGCGAGGGCGCCGGGGACGTTCAGGACACTCCGGACGTCCGGCGTCAGATGCTCCGAGATCTCGGCGAACTGCTCGTCCGTCAGCTCGTCCAGCTCGATGCCCTGCGCCTCGCACACCTTGACGCACTCCCCCGCGACCTCGTGCGCGACCCGGAACGGCACACCCTGCTTGACCAGCCACTCCGCGATGTCGGTGGCGAGCGAGAAGCCCGCCGGGGCCAGCTCCTCCATGCGCTCCCGGTTGACGGTGAGGGTCGCCATCATGCCGGTGAAGGCGGGCAGCAGCACCTCCAACTGGTCGCAGGAGTCGAAGACCGGCTCCTTGTCCTCCTGGAGGTCGCGGTTGTACGCGAGCGGCAGCGCCTTCAGCGTCGCCATCAGGCCCGTCAGATTGCCGATCAGACGGCCCGACTTGCCGCGCGCCAGCTCCGCGATGTCCGGGTTCTTCTTCTGCGGCATGATCGACGAGCCGGTGGAGAAGGCGTCGTGCAGGGTCACGAAGGAGAACTCCTTCGTGTTCCAGATGATGATCTCCTCCGCGATCCGCGAGAGGTTGACGCCGATCATCGCGGTGATGAACGCGAACTCGGCGACGAAGTCGCGCGAGGCCGTGCCGTCGATGGAGTTGGCCGCGCTGCCGTGCTCGAAGCCGAGGTCGGCGGCGACGGCCTCCGGGTCGAGGCCGAGGCTGCTGCCCGCGAGCGCGCCCGAGCCGTACGGCGAGACGGCCGTACGCTCGTCCCACTGCCGCAGCCGCTCGGCGTCCCGGGACAGCGACTGCACATGGGCGAGCACATGGTGGGCGAAGAGCACCGGCTGGGCGTGCTGGAGATGGGTGCGGCCGGGCATGGCGACGTCCGCGTGCGCCTTGGCGAGAGCCACGAGCGCGTCCTGGAGCTCGGCGATCAGACCGCCGATGATCCGGGCGTGGTCGCGCAGATACATCCGGAAGAGCGTGGCCACCTGGTCGTTGCGGGACCGGCCGGCCCGCAGCTTGCCGCCGAGGTCGGGGCCGAGGCGTTCGAGCAGACCGCGCTCCAGGGCGGTGTGCACGTCCTCGTCGGCGATGGTGCCGACGAAGGAGCCGTCGGCGACATCGCCTTCGAGCAGGTCGAGGCCCGCGATCATCCGCTGGAGCTCGTCGGCCGTGAGCAGGCCCGCCTTGTGGAGCACGCGCGCGTGGGCGCGCGATCCGGCGATGTCGTACGGCGCCAGCCGCCAGTCGAAGTGGACCGACGCGGACAGCTTCGCCAGCGCCTCGGCGGGTCCGTCGGCGAACCGGCCGCCCCAGAGCCGGACGTCACCGTTGTTGCTGCTCACAGCTGCTGCTCCTCACAAGAGTGGGTATGCCACCTCCCCCAAGGTCTTGAGGACCAGGGGGTACCCCCACCCCGCCGCGGAGGAACGGGGAGGCGGCACGTACAACGAGTCGTCGTTACGCCAGGTCGCGCTTGGCCGCGATCTTGGACGAGAGGCCGAAGATCTCGATGAAGCCCTGCGCCTTGGACTGGTCGAAGGTGTCGCCCGAGTCGTAGGTGGCGAGGTTGAAGTCGTACAGCGACTGCTCGGACCTGCGGCCGGTGACGACGGCGCGGCCGCCGTGCAGGGTCATCCGGATGTCACCGGTGACGTGCTGGTTGGCCTCGTTGATGAAGCCGTCCAGGGCCCGCTTGAGCGGGGAGAACCACAGGCCGTCGTAGACCATCTCGCCCCAGCGCTGCTCGACCTGCCGCTTGTAGCGGGCCAGTTCGCGCTCGACGGTGACGTTCTCCAGCTCCTGGTGGGCGGTGATCAGCGCGATCGCGCCCGGCGCCTCGTACACCTCACGGGACTTGATGCCGACGAGCCGGTCCTCGACCATGTCGATCCGGCCGATGCCCTGGGCGCCGGCCCGCTCGTTGAGCTGCTGGATCGCCTGGAGCACCGTGACGGGCTTGCCGTCGATGGCGACCGGGACGCCCTCCTTGAAGGAGACGACGACCTCGTCGGCCTCGCGCTGCTCGGCCGGGTTCGAGGTGTACTCGTAGATGTCCTCGATCGGCGCGTTCCAGATGTCCTCCAGGAAGCCGGTCTCGACGGCCCGCCCGAAGACGTTCTGGTCGATCGAGTACGGCGACTTCTTGGTGGTGGCGATGGGGAGGTTTTTGGCCTCGCAGAAGGCGATCGCCTTGTCCCGGGTCATCGCGTAGTCACGGACGGGGGCGATGCACTTCAGGTCCGGCCCGAGGGCCGCGATACCGGCCTCGAAGCGCACCTGGTCGTTGCCCTTGCCGGTGCAGCCGTGGGCGACCGTGGTGGCGCCGTGCTTCTTGGCGGCGGCCACCAGGTGCTTGACGATGGTCGGCCGCGACAGGGCGGAGACCAGCGGGTAGCGGTCCATGTAGAGGGCGTTGGCCTTGATCGCCGGGAGGCAGTACTCGTCGGCGAACTCGTCCTTCGCGTCCGCGACCTCGGCCTCGACGGCACCGCAGGCGAGCGCGCGCTTGCGGATGACGTCCAGGTCCTCGCCGCCCTGGCCGACGTCCACGGCAACGGCGATGACCTCGGCGCCCGTCTCCTCGGCGATCCAGCCGATGGCGACGGAGGTGTCCAGACCGCCCGAGTAGGCGAGTACGACGCGCTCGGTCACGGGTTTCTCCTTACGGTGCATTCGGTGATGGGTATAACTATGCAGTCGACCGTATGTTTTGTCAATGTGGGGGGAAGGAGTGGTTCCGGAAGACCTCCGGGGACCGTTCGGCCACGCGTGCGGGGTAACGTTTCGGCCCCCTGAGAGGACGTCAGCGGGCGGGCCGCGTACGGTCTGCGGCATGATGCGTACCGCTCTCGCGCTGAGCGCTGCCCTGCTCGCGCTCGCGACCCCGGCCGCCACCGCGGACTCCGCCCGCCCGTTCCCGGCCACCCACCTGCCCCACCTGATGGCGGACACCGGCGGTGGCACCCAGCTGATCACCGCCGAGGCGCCGTCCCCGGGCTCCACCACGGGCCGGCTGAGCTGGTGGACCAAGCGCGGCCCGATGTGGGCGCTGTCCGGCTGGACCGAGGCGCGGTTCGGCGGGAACGGGCTGGTCGAGGGCGGTTCCCGCAAGCAGGGCACCAACACGACCCCGACCGGTCTGTACGACCTGCCGTACGCGTTCGGCACCGAGGCCGCACCCTTTGGCACCCGCTACGACTACCGCCGCGCCACGGGCAGGTCCTGGTGGTGCGAGGACAACGCCTCCAAGGCGTACAACCGCTGGGTGGAGGGGCTGCCCGGGGACTGCCGCGCGAGCGAGTCGGAGCGGATCACCGCGTTCGGGACCCAGTACGCGCACGCGCTGGTGATCGGCTTCAACTACGACCAGCCGGTGCGGGGGCGCGGCGCCGGCATCTTCTTGCACGTCAACGGTCGCGGCTCGACGGCCGGTTGCGTCTCGGTACCGGCGTACGCGATGGACCGCATCCTGGCCTGGGCCGACCCGGCCAAGCATCCCCACATCGCGATCGGCACGATGTCCGGGCCGACGTCGATCACCCGTTACTAGCGGTACGGAACGGCGAAGGGGCGGGCGACCGGAATTCCGGTCGCCCGCCCCTTCGCTCGCCGCCCTACCGGTCGTTCTGCGCCAGCCGCAGCAGGTGGTCCGCCAGGGCCTGGCCGCCGCTCGGGTCGCGGCTGATCAGCATCAACGTGTCGTCGCCCGCGATCGTGCCCAGGATGTCGTGCAGCTCGGCCTGGTCGATGGCCGAGGCGAGGAACTGGGCGGCGCCCGGGGGCGTGCGCAGGACCACCAGGTTGGCCGAGGCCTCCGCGGAGATCAGCAGCTCCGCGGAGAGCCGGCGCATCCGCTCCTCCTTGGCCGACTCGCCGAGCGGCGCCTTGGGGGTGCGGAAGCCGCCCTCGCTGGGCACCGCGTAGATCAGCTCGCCGCCGGTGTTGCGGATCTTCACCGCGCCCAGCTCGTCGAGGTCGCGGGAGAGCGTCGCCTGGGTGACGCTCAGCCCGTCGTCCGCGAGCAGCTTGGCGAGCTGGCTCTGGGACCGCACCGGCTGCCGGTTGAGGATGTCCACGATCCGGCGGTGGCGGGCGGTGCGGGTCTGCGGTACGGCGGGGCCGCCCGGCTCGAAGTCCTGCGCCTCGTCGGTCATCGTCGTCTCATTCTCCGGATCGTCCGTCCCCGTTGGTCACCGCGTCGAGGACACCGGGCAGCGCCCGGAGGAACGCGTCCACCTCCGCGTCACCGATGATCAGCGGCGGCATGAGCCGTACGACATCGGGGGCGGGCGCGTTGACCAGGAAGCCGGCATCCTGAGCCGCCTGCTGCACCTGGGCAGCCACGGGCTCGGTGAGCACGATACCCAGCAGCAGGCCCGCACCACGGACATGGGAGACCAACGGGTGCGCCAGCGCCTCGATTCCGCCGCTCAGCCGCTCGCCGGTGCGGCGGACGCCGTCGAGGAATCCGTCGGCCGCCAGCGTGTCCAGAACGGCGAGTCCGGCCGCGCACGCCACCGGGTTCCCGCCGAAGGTCGTGCCGTGCTGGCCGGGCTTGAGCAGGTCGGCGGCCCGGCCGAAGGCGACGGTCGCGCCGATGGGCAGCCCGCCGCCGAGGCCCTTGGCCAGGGTGACGAGATCGGGCTCGACGCCCTCGTGGCGCTGGTACTCGAACCACGCGCCGGTCCGCCCGATGCCGGTCTGCACCTCGTCGAGGACGAGCAGCGTGCCGGTCGCCGCGGTGATCTCCCGGGCGGCCCGCAGATAGCCCTCGGGGGGCACCACGACGCCGTTCTCGCCCTGGACGGGCTCGATGATCACCAGCGCGGTCTCCTCGGTCACCGCGGCCCGCAGCGCCTCGGCGTCCCCGTACGGCACATGCGTGACGTCACCGGGCAGTGGCCGGAACGGCTCCTGCTTCTTCGGCTGGCCGGTCAGCGCGAGCGCGCCCATGGTCCGGCCGTGGAAGCCGCCGTGGGTGGCGACCATGTGGGTACGCCCGGTCAGCCGCCCGATCTTGAAGGCGCCCTCGACGGCCTCGGCGCCCGAGTTGCAGAAGTAGACCCGGCCCGGCCGCCCGAAGAGCTGGATCAGCCGCTCGGCGAGCGCCACCGGCGGCTCGGAGATGAAGAGGTTGGAGACATGGCCGAGCGAGGCGATCTGCCGCGACACGGCCTCGACGACGGCCGGGTGGGCGTGGCCGAGCGCGTTCACCGCGATGCCGCCGACGAAGTCGGTGTACGCGGTGCCGTCCGCGTCCCAGACGGTGGCGCCCTCGCCGCGTACGAGCGCGAGCTTCGGCGTGCCGTAGTTGTCCGCCATCACCTGCTGCCAGCGCTGTGCCAGGCCGCTCATGACTCCCCCTGTCCGTCCGGCACGACCATCGTGCCGATGCCGTCGTTCGTGAAGATCTCCAGCAGGATGGAGTGCTGGACCCGGCCGTCGATCACGCGCGCGGTGGTGACGCCGTTGCGCACGGCGAACAGACAGCCCTCCATCTTGGGCACCATCCCGCTGGAGAGGTCGGGCAGCAGCCGCTCCAGCTGGCTCGCGGTGAGCTTGCTGATGACCTCGTCGCTGTGCGGCCAGTCCTCGTACAGCCCCTCGACGTCGGTCAGGACCATCAGGGTCTCGGCGCCCAGCGCAGCCGCAAGAGCCGCAGCCGCCGTATCAGCATTGACGTTGTAGACATGTCCGTCGTCCTGGGAGCGGGCGATCGAGGAGACGACCGGGATCCGGCCGTCCGCGAGCAGCGCCTCGATGGCTCCGGTGTCGATCGCGGTGATCTGCCCGACCCGGCCGATGTCGACGAGCTCGCCGTCTATCTCGGGCCGGTGCCGGGTCGCGGTGATGGTGTGGGCGTCCTCGCCGGTCATGCCGACGGCGAGCGGACCGTGCTGGTTGAGCAGTCCGACGAGCTCGCGCTGGACCTGCCCGGCGAGCACCATCCGTACGACGTCCATGGCCTCCGGGGTGGTCACCCGCAGCCCGGCCTTGAACTCGCTGACCAGGCCGTGCCGGTCGAGCTGGGCGCTGATCTGGGGGCCGCCGCCGTGCACCACGACGGGCTTGAGGCCGGCGTGCCGCAGGAAGACGACGTCCTGGGCGAAGGCCGCCTTCAGGTCCTCGTCGACCATGGCATTGCCGCCGAACTTGATGACGACGGTCTTGCCGTGGTGCCGGGTCAGCCACGGCAGCGCCTCGATGAGGATCTGCGCCTTCGGGAGCGCGGTGTGCTTGCGTGTGCTCATGAGCTGTACGCGCTGTTCTCGTGGACGTAGTCGGCGGTCAGGTCGTTGGACCAGATGACGACGGGGTCGGTGGATCCGGCGGCGAGGTCGGCGGTGATCGTGACCTCCCGGTAGCGCATGTCGACGAGGTCGCGGTCGTCGCCGACCGAGCCGTTCCGGCAGACCCAGACGCCGTTGATGGCGACGTTCAGCTTGTCCGGGTCGAAGGCGGCCCTGGTGGTGCCGATGGCGGACAGGACGCGGCCCCAGTTGGGGTCCTCGCCGTGCAGGGCGCACTTGAGGAGGTTGTTGCGGGCGATGGAGCGCCCGACCTCGACCGCGTCCTGTTCGCTCGCCGCGTTGACGACCTCGATCCGGATGTCCTTGCTGGCGCCCTCGGCGTCGCCGATGAGCTGCCGGGCGAGGTCGTCGCAGACGGTGCGTACGGCTTCGGCGAACTCCCCGTATTCCGGGGCGACCTGCGCGGCGCCCGAGGCGAGCAGCAGCACGGTGTCGTTGGTGGACATGCAGCCGTCGGAGTCGACCCGGTCGAAGGTGGTCCGGGTGGCGTCGCGCAGGGCGCGGTCCAGGACCGGCGCGTCCAGGTCGGCGTCGGTGGTGAGGACGACGAGCATGGTGGCGAGGCCGGGCGCGAGCATGCCCGCGCCCTTGGCCATGCCGCCGACGGTCCAGCCGTCCGCGTGGGCGACGACGGACGTCTTGTGCACGGTGTCGGTGGTCTTGATGGCGATGGCGGCCTTCTCGCCGCCGTGGGGGGAGAGTTCGGCCGCGGCCTTCTCGATGCCGGGCAGGAGCTTGTCCATCGGCAGCAGCACGCCGATGAGACCGGTCGACGCGACGGCGACCTCGCCCGCGCTGTGCCCGTCCAGGACCTCCGCGGCCTTCTCGGCGGTGGCGTGGGTGTCCTGGAAGCCCTTGGGGCCCGTACAGGCGTTGGCGCCACCGGAGTTGAGGACGACGGCGGACACCTCGCCGCCCTTGAGGACCTGCTCGGACCACAGGACGGGGGCGGCCTTGACGCGGTTGGAGGTGAAGACGCCCGCGGCGGCTCGGCGCGGCCCGGTGTTGACCACGAGGGCCAGGTCCGGGTTGCCGTTCTCCTTGATCCCGGCGGCGATGCCCGCCGCCGTGAACCCCTTGGCTGCCGTCACGCTCACTGTGTCTCCTCGTTCGCTTCTCCGCCCGCGCGGCGCGCCAGTGCGGCTCTCGTCGTCGGCTGCGGACCGGTGGCCGCGCGTACGTCGCTCACGGCGCAACTCCGATCGTGGTCAGGCCCATGGTCTCGTCGAGCCCCAGGGCGATGTTCATGCTCTGCACCGCGGCGCCCGCGGTGCCCTTGGTGAGGTTGTCGATGGCGCTCACCACGACGATCCGGTGCGCGCTCTCGTCGTACGCGACCTGGATCAGTGCGGCGTTGGAGCCGTACACGGAGGCGGTGGCGGGCCACTGCCCCTCGGGGAGCAGATGGACGAACGGCTCGTCCGCGTACGCCTTCTGGTACGCCGCCCGTACGGCCTCCCCGGTGACGCCCGGCTTCGCCTTCGCGGAGCAGGTGGCGAGGATGCCGCGGGGCATGGGGGCGAGGGTCGGCGTGAACGAGACGGTGACGCGCTCGCCGGCGGCGGCGCTCAGGTTCTGGATCATCTCGGGCGTGTGGCGGTGTCCGCCGCCGACGCCGTACGGGGACATCGACCCCATCACCTCGCTGCCGAGCAGATGCGCCTTGGGCGCCTTGCCCGCGCCGGAGGTGCCGGAGGCGGCGACGATCACGGCCTCGGGTTCGGCGAGGCCGCTCTCGTACGCGGGGAACAGGGCGAGCGAGGCGGCGGTGGGGTAGCAGCCGGGCACCGCGATGCGCCGGGCCCCCGCGAGAGCGGCCCGCCCGCCGGGCAGCTCGGGCAGCCCGTACGGCCAGGTCCCCGCGTGCGCGGACCCGTAGAACCTCTCCCACTCCCCCGCGTCCTTGAGCCGGAAGTCGGCGCCCATGTCGATGACGAGCACATCGTCGCCGAGCCGCTCGGCGACGGCCGCGGACTGCCCGTGGGGCAGGGCCAGGAAGACGACGTCGTGGCCGCGCGCGAGCAGGTCGGGGTCGGTCGGCTCCAGAACGCGCCCGGCGAGCGGCAGCAGATGCGGCTGCAGCGCACCGAGCCGCTGCCCGGCGTTGGAGTGCCCGGTCAGGGCGCCGATCTCGACGCCGGGGTGCGCGACGAGCAGCCGCAACAGCTCCCCACCCGCGTACCCGCTCGCCCCGGCCACTGCCGCTCGTACCGCCATCGAAGCCTCCTCGTCGATGGCATGACTATACGGGGTTATGCAGTTTTATGCAAAGGGCTGGCGGAGCCGCGACATGACACGGCCCCGCGCCCCATGAAGGGGCGCGGGGCCGTATCGGACTTCTACGGGGCCGCTCAGTTGTTCTTGGCGGCGCGCTCCGCGTTCTTCTTCTTGATGCGGACCGTCTCCGCGCGCACCTCCGACTGGGTGGCGCGCTCCTTCTGGAGCCAGTCGGGGTTCTCCTGCTTCAGGGCCTCGATCTGGTCCGTGGTCAGGGGCTCGGTGACGCCGCCGCGGGCCAGGCCCGCGATGGAGACGCCGAGCTTCTCCGCGACCACCGGGCGGGGGTGCGGGCCGGTGCGGCGCAGCTCCTGGAGCCACTGGGGCGGGTCGGCCTGCAGCGCGCTCAGCTCGGTGCGCGAGACGACACCCTCCTGGAACTCCGTGGGGGTGGCCTCTAGGTACACACCCAGCTTCTTCGCCGCGGTGGCGGGCTTCATCGTCTGGGTGGTCTTGTGCGACGTCATGGTGTCAAGGGTAGCGAGCGTGTGCGATACCGCCGACCACGACCGGTAACCTGGCGTAGTGACAGGCTCCGAGGTTCCCCCCGCTTTCCGGCTCGCATACGTCCCTGGCGTGACGCCGACGAAGTGGGTGCGCATCTGGAACGAGCGGCTGCCCGACATCCCGCTGACCTTGGTGGCCGTGCCCGCGGCCGACGCGTTCGAGCTGCTGCGCGGCGGTGGCGCCGACGCCGGTTTCGTACGGCTGCCGGTCGACCGTACGGATCTGAGCGCGATCCCGCTCTACACCGAGACGACCGTCGTGGTGATCCCCAAGGATCACGCCATGGCCGCCGTGGAGGAGGTCCCGGCCGAGGAGCTGGCCGACGAGATCGTGCTGCATCCGCTCGACGACACCCTCGGCTGGGAGCGTCCGCCGGGGCAGCCCGCGTTCGAGCGCCCGGCCACCACGGCGGACGCCGTGGAGCTGGTGGCGGCGGGCATCGGGCTCCTCGTCGTGCCGCAGTCGCTGGCCCGGCTGCACCACCGCAAGGACCTCACCTACCGGACGCTCACGGGCACCCCCCAGTCGCGCGTCGCCCTGTCGTGGCCCGAGGACAGGACCACCGACCTGGTGGAGGACTTCATCGGGATCGTCCGGGGGCGGACCGTCAACAGCTCCCGGGGGCGCAAGCCCGCCCCGCAGTCCAAGGCCAAGGCCCCGGCGAAGCGCAAGCCCGCGCCCGGGAAGTCGGGTGGCAAGCCGGTCGGGAAGAGCCCGCGCGGCGGCGCCAAGAGCGGCGGCAGCAAGGGCAGCGGCAATAAGGGCGCGAAGCCCGGCAACAAGCCCCGCCGCCGCCCGTGACCCCTCCCCCGTAGCCGCCTCAGTACCCCGTCGGCCGCACCAGCCCCGTCTCGTACGCGAACACCGCCGCCTGTGTGCGGTCCCGCAGGTTCAGTTTCACCAGCATCCGGCTCACGTGCGTCTTCACCGTCTGCTCCGCCACCAGCAGCCGCGCCGCGATCTCCGCGTTGGACAGGCCCTGGGCGATCAGGGACAGGACTTCCGTCTCGCGTTCGGTCAGGGTGGCGACGCGGTCCTTGAGCGGGGCCCGGGGGCCCGACGCCGTCCGGGAGAACTCGGCTATCAGGCGCTTGGTGATGTTCGGGGCGAGCAGCGCGTCGCCCGCGGCCACCACCCGTACCGCATGGGCGAGTTCGGCGGCCGAGGCGTCCTTGAGGAGGAATCCGGAAGCACCCGCGCGCAGCGCGTCGTACACGTACTCGTCCAGGTCGAACGTGGTCAGGATGAGCACCTTGACCGAGGAGTCGGGGGTGACGCGGCGGGTCGCCTCGATGCCGCCGAGGCCGGGCATGCGGATGTCCATCAGGACGACGTCCGGGGCGAGTTCGGCGACCTTGGCCACCGCGTCGAGGCCGTCGACGGCCTGGCCGACGACCTCGATGCCGGGCTCGGCGTTGAGCAGTACCGTAAAGCCCTGACGGACCATCATCTGGTCGTCGGCGATCAGGACGCGGATGGTCATGCGTGGCCCTTCAGGGGAAGCGCGGCGGTGACTTCGTAACCGCCGTCGGGGGTGGCGCCGGCGGCCATTTCGCCCCCCAGCATGGCAGTGCGTTCGCGCATGCCGAGCAGCCCGTGCCCGGCGCCCGGCGAGGGCGCGACCGGCCGGTCCGGTGCGGTGTTGGCGACCCGTACCACCAACTCGGCGCTCTGGTGGGCCAGTTCGACCCGCACGGTCGAGCCGGGCGCGTGCCGCATCGCGTTGCTCAGCGCCTCCTGCACGATACGGAACGCCGACAGCTCGACGCCGGGCGAGAGCGGCCGGGGCGTGCCGGTGCGGTCGACGGTGACGGTGAGCCCGGCGCCCCGGACATTGTCCACCAGCTCGTCGAGCCGGTCGAGGGAGGGCTGCGGCGCGTGGGGCGCGCCCTCGGCGCCGGGGTCCTCGGAGCGGAGGACGCCGAGCACGCGGCGCAGTTCGGTCAGCGCGTCGACCGCGTTCTGACGGATGCCGGCCAGGTTCTCCTTCAGCTCGTCGGAGGGGTTCTCGACGAGGTGCGGGGCGACCTGGGCCTGGATGGAGATGACCGACATGTGGTGGGCGACGACGTCGTGGAGCTCGCGGGCGATCCGGTTGCGCTCCTCAAGGAGGGTCCGCCGGGCCCGTTCCTCGGCGGTCACCTCCTCCTGTACGACGAGCTCCTTGCGGGCCACCCGGCGGCCGCGCAGGGCCGCGCCGAGCAGGGTCGCGGTGGCGAGGACGGCCACGGCGAACCCGAAGTCGATGTTGTACTGCGCGGTGAACGCGAGGGCGACGAGCCCGGTGGCCGAGCTGATCAGCAGCGCCGACACGGCGGCCCGGGGCCGCAGCCGCAGGGCGAGCAGGAAGAGCACCATGGCCTGCATGGCGATACCGGCCGACGTCCACGGGTAGTCGGGGCCGGGGCCGGTGAACGGGCCGAGGGAGCCGACGGGCACCGGCGGACGGGTGTGCCCGGCGGGGTCCCACGGGCCCCCGGGTACCGGCGTGGGCATGATGATCCGCCCGTCCGCCGCCCGCGCCGCGAAGAACATGACCGCGGTCACCGCCCACCAGGCCGCCACCGGACGGTAGAGCGCGACGACGACCGACACCGCCTGGACGCCCGCCAGCAGGACGGCGAGGCCCGTGCCGAGGTTGTAGCCGACGTGGTACTGGTGGACGTCGACGACCATCGCCGTGGCCGCGAAGACGACGAGGACCATCAGCGACACCGGCCGCCAGACCGGGTATCCCGGCTCCCCCACCCGTGGCACCGGCTCGGACCTCACCTGCCACAGATCCTCGCGCAGGGCCGTCGGCACACCGCGCAGCGCCGCCGCGATCCGCCGCCCCGCCGTCCTCCCCGTAAGGTCCACAAGATCAACCCTAGGCACTGTGCACCGCCTTGATCCGCGCGGGGTGGCCTTCGCGCACGACGACGCTGCGGCCACGCCTGCCCTGCTCGTACGTACGGAACGCCGCCCAGCACACCGTGAGCGCCACCGCGAACACCGGCAGCCAGGCGAGCCGGGCCAGCACCCAGCCGGTGCCGTCGGGCACGGTGTGCAGACCGGGCAGCACACCGCCCGCGAACAGGGCGGTCGCGGTGACCGCGATCATCGCGGTCTGGTGCCAGAGGAAGATCGTCATGGCGTTGAGGTTGACCAGCGCCACCGCCGCCCAGAGCGCGGGGCGGCGCAGCAGCCCGCGCAGCGGGCCGCGCACCAGGAGCGCGAGGCCGCACTGGGCGAGCCCGAAGGTGACGGCGGCGAGCGTCGGCGGGTTGAGGTTGGAGACCGGGGCGCCCGGGACGCCCACCATCGACGCCGGGTAGCCCGCGAACAGGACGAGCAGCGCGGTGGTGGCCGCGCCCCCGACGAGCAGCACCCAGCCGGTCGCCCGGCCCGTCAGTCCGCCCCGCGCCCAGGCGGCGCCCAGGCAGTACGGGACCAGCCACCCGGCCGCCACGTTGATCCAGCCGGTCCAGGCGGCGCCGCCGTAGCCGAAGCGGTAGAGGTCGACGTAGAGGACGACCGCCAGCGGCCACAGCGGATGCACCTTGGCGACCAGCGGGGTCGCCGCCGTCAGGGCGGTGAAGACCAGCAGGAACCAGAGCGGCGAGAGCACCAGCTTGACCAGGGTGTGCACGGTGTCGAAGCCGACACCGCCGACGAGCAGCGCGCCGACGGCCACCGACCACACCGCGAGGACGGCCGCGACCGGGCGGAAGAACCGGGCGAGCCGGGCGCCCAGCCACCGCTGATATGTCACGCCCCGGGCCCGGGCACAGGCGTAACCTTGCGCGCCCATCTGCCCGCCGACCAGGAAGAACACGGCCAGGGTCTGGAACACCCAGGAGACCGGGATGAACCGTGGCAGATGCTGGAGCGGGCTCGCGGCGCGGACCGTGCCGCTGTCGGCGACCAGCGCGGTCACCAGCCAGTGGCCGAGGACCACACCGAGGATGGCGAGCGCGCGCAGGGCGTCGACGGCGCGGTCCCGGTCGGGCGGGGTGGCGGCGTCGATCCGCCGGACGAACTCACGCATGACGCTCCTCGGTGGGCTGGAGTCCGGAGGCGATCCGGGCGATGTTGCGCAGGGACACGGAGCCGGGTCTCAGGTAGTCGCTGTGGCCGCCGGAGCCCGCGTCGAAGACATGGGCCCCGAACCCCTTCGACAGCGGGTCGGCGCCGAACCCGACGGTGGTGAAAAGGAGCGGGAGCCGCAGATGGGGTACGTCGGCGATCCAGTCGCCGCTCCCCCGGCCCGCCCAGACGGCGGCTCGCGTGTGCAGATGCCCGACGTCGGGGACGCCGGTGCCCGGGCTGCCGTAGAGGACGAGGGCGGCGACCGGCAGCCCCGGGGCGGCCCGGGCGCAGACGACCGAGCCGTACGAGTGGCACAGCAGGGAGATCCGGGCGGAGGGTTTCACGGCGTTCAACTGCCCTATGAATGTGTCGAGTTGAGGGGCAGCGCTCTCGGCGCGGCCGGATGTCGCCGCCTCGGGGCTGAACGTGGCCGGGGTCGCATAGCCCAGCCAGGCCACGACGGCGGCCCGCTCGCCCATCTGCCGCTCAAGCGCCTCGGCACCCGCGCGCAGCCGCCCGTACGTGTCGAGGCTGGTGTCCGAGCCCGGCACCAGCACCGCGACGCGGTCGGCGTGCGCGAGGTCGCCGAACACCTCGGCGGTACGGCCGCCGTTGCGGCCGTCGAAGGCGAGGAAGTGCCGGTCCGGGGCGTCCATGGCGCGCAGCGCGGCGGCGCGCCTGCGGTCGCCGTGGCCGTCCGCCGCCTTCTCGGCCGCCTCGATGCCCGCGCGGTTGACGGCGTACCGCGCGTCGAGCGCGGCGGGGGTCGCGGCCGTCAGCGGGGCGCGGGCGGCGGCGACCGGGGCCGGGGCCGGTACGGCGGCGGGGCGGGCCACGCCCGACAGCGGCACCGCGACCGACGCGACGACGAGCGCGGCCAGCAGGGTGCGGGTCGGGCGGCTGCTGCCGCTGAGGCGGAACGCCATGGTGGCTGGTCCTTCCGTACCGGGTGTCCTGTGTGTTTTCCGGTACCGAAGCTAGGGATCGCGTGCCGTCGTGCGCGTCCCGCCTCAGAGGGCATCCGCCGGGTAGCTCTCAGGTACTACGGGTAGTACCGGGTGGGCCCAACTGCCGCTCCGGGGTGGTGACATGCTGCGTCCACGGACCTGGACCGTGGGACGAGGGAGGAACGCCCGTGGGCGAGAACAAGCGGCGCATGCTGGCCGGTGAGTGGTATCTGCCCGACGACCCCGAGCTGGCGCGGGACACCGAGCGGCGGGTCCGGCTGTGCGCCGCGTACAACGCGGCCGCGACGGCCGCGCCCGGCGAGCGCTACAAGCTGCTCGCCGAGCTGCTGGGCGAGGTGGACGAGTCCGTACGCGTCCGGCCGCCGTTCCACTGCGACTTCGGGTACAACATCAGCATCGGCGCGGGGACGTTCGTGAACTTCGGCGCGGTGTTCCTCGACACGGGGCGGATCACGGTCGGCGCGGATGTGCAGATCGGACCGAACGTGCAGCTCCTCACGCCCACCCATGAGTTGGACGCGGCGCGGCGGCGGGAGGGGTGGGAGAAGGCCCTGCCGGTCACGATCGGGGACAACGTGTGGCTGGGTGGCGGGGTGATCGTGTGTCCCGGGGTGACGATCGGGGCCGACACGGTGGTGGGGGCGGGGGCTGTGGTGACCCGGGATCTACCGGGCGGGGTGCTGGCTGTGGGGAACCCCGCGCGGCTGGTGCGGGAGTTGAGCTGAGCGCTCTACTGTGCGTGTTCGTCCGCGGACCGTGCTTGGCTGGTCGCGCAGTTCCCCGCGCCCCTGTAGGTGACCGGGACCGTAGCGGCTTCCACTACCCCGCCAGGCTCGGCAGGCTCAGGTGCCAGCGGTGGGCGCCGCCTGTCAGGGTGACCGTCGACAAGGGGCGGACCTCGACGTTCCAGTACGCCGACGGCGGCGCCTTCAGGGCGTACACCAGCGCGGCCCGTACGACCGCCGGTTCGGCGACCGCCACCATCGCGCCGTCCTCGGCGGGCCGGGTGTCCAGCCAGCTCCCTATCCGCGCGATGAAGCCGAACAGCGGCTCGCCGCCGTGCGGGGCCGAGCGCGGGTCGGCGAGCCAGGCGTCGACGGCGGCCGGGTCGTGGGCCGCGACCTCGGCGAGCGTGTAGCCGCGCCAGCGGCCCATGTCGCAGTCGCGCAGCGCGGGCTGGGCCATCGGGGCGTACCCCAGCGCCTCGCCGGTGGCCCGGCTGCGCGCGGTCGGCGAGCAGTAGCGCAGCTCGGCCGCGCCGAGCGGCACCAGGGCGGGCGCGGCGAGGCGCACCTCGTCCCAGCCGGGCCCGTCGAGCGGGCGGTCGTCGTCGAAGCGCTCGGCCAGCAACGCCGAGCTGCGTGCGGCCGTGACCAGCGTGAGCCGGACAGTCATGGCCGAGATCGTGCGACCAGACCTGCCCACGGGTCAAGAGGTCGCGGCCGCGCCCGTCTCCCGGTACGCCGTGCGCAGCCTTCGTACCCCTTCGGTGATCTCCGACCTGCCCGCCACTCCCGCGAAGCTCAGGCGCAGGTGGGCGGCGGGGGGTTCGGCGCTGAAGTAGGGGCGGCCGGGGGCCACGGCCACGCCCGCGCGCAGGGCCGCGGCGGTGAGGGCGGACTCGGGGGTGCCGTCGGGCAGGCGCAGCCAGACGTGGTAGCCGCCGAACGGGAGGTGCGGCAGGTCCACCTCGGGCAGGTGCTCGGCCAGTGCCGCCGCCATGGTCTGGCGGCGGGCCGCCAGCTCGGCCGCGACGGACCGCAGATGGCGGGGCCAGGCCGGGGAGCCGACCAGTTCCAGGGCCGCCTCCTGGAGCGGGCGCGGCACGAAGAAGCTGTCGACGACCTGGATCGCCCGCAGGCGTTCCAGGACCGGGCCGCGCGCGGCGAGCGCGCCGACGCGCAGGCTCGGCGAGGTCGCCTTGGTGAGCGAGCAGACATGGACGACCACGCCGTCCGGGTCGTCGGCGGCCAGCGGCGCGGGCAGCGGCCCGGCGTCCGCGTGGACGAGCCTGCGCGCGAAGTCGTCCTCGACCACGAACGCCCCGAACTCCCGGGCGATGCCGAGCACTTCGGCCCGCCGGGCCGGGGAGAGCACCGCACCCGTCGGGTTCTGGAAGAGCGGCTGGCAGACCAGGACGCGGGCCCCGGTGGCCTTGAACGCCGCCGCGAGCAGTTCGGGCCGCACCCCGTCGGTGTCGGCCGGCACCGGCACCGGCCGCAGCCCCGAGGCGCGGGCCACCGCCAGCATGCCGGGGTAGGTGGGCGACTCCACCAGTACGGGCGCGCCCGGCGGCGCGAGCGCGCGCAGCGCGGTGGTGAGCGCGGACTGGCCACCGGCGCAGATCAGCACCTCGGCCGCGGTGACCGTGCCGCCGATCTCGCGGGCGAACCAGGCGCGCAGCTCGGTGAGGCCGTCGACCGGCGGCCGCCCCCACGCGCCCGGACGGCGTCCGGCCCTGGCCAGTGCGGCGGCCATGGCGCGCTCGGGCTGGAGGCCGGGGGCGAGGTAGCCGCCGTTGAACTCGATCACCCCGGTGGAGGGGGCGGCGAGCGTCACCAGGACACCGGAGGCGTCGACCGCGCGCGGCACCAGCTCGGTGGCGCCCTCCGCGCTGAGCGCGACCTCCTGCCAGGAGGTGTCGCCGGAGCGGGCCGTATGCGCGCGGGGCTCGGCGCGGAAGACACCGGCGCCGGGCCGGGTGACGACCAGTCCCTCGGCGGCGAGCTGCGCCAGCGCGCGCGAGACGGTCACCGGGGAGACCCGGTACCGCTCGACGAGCGCCCGACTCGACGGCAGCTTTCCCCCTACCGAGTATCGGTCGAGCTCATCCTTCAGGGATTTCGCCAGTTCGGCCACACTGCTACGCTCATGCATGACAGCACAGGATAGCGCTACCGCCCAGAGTTCGATAGCAGTCGCCACCCCCGACCGGACCGAAGGCCCGGCCACCCCGGCCGCGTCCGACACCCCGGTCGCCACTGCCGTCGCGGCCACTTCCCGTAACGGCTCGCTGCTGGCCGGGCTCGGTGTCATCGCCTTCTCGCTGACCTTCCCCGCCACCGCCTGGGGATTGGAGAGCTTCGGGCCGTGGTCGCTCGTGACCGTCCGCTGTCTGCTCGCCGGACTGCTCGCGGGCACGTTCTTGCTGGTGGGGCGGGTGTCCCTGCCGGAGCGCAGGCACTGGGCCGGACTCGCCGTGGTCGCCGCCGGGGTGGTGGTCGGCTTCCCGCTGCTGACCACGCTCGCCCTCCGGACCTCGACCACCTCGCACGCGGCCGTCGTGGTGGGCCTGCTGCCACTGACCACGGCCGCGCTCTCCGCCGTGCGGACGAAGCGGCGCCCGTCCCGCGCGTTCTGGGCGGCGGCGCTCGCCGGTGCCGGGGTCGTGGTCGCCTTCACCGTCGGGCAGAGCGGCGGCGCCCTGTCCACCGGCGATCTCTACCTCTTCGGCGCGCTGCTGATCTGCGCGGCCGGATACACCGAGGGCGGCCGGCTGGCCCGGCTGATGCCGGGGTGGCAGGTGATCGGCTGGGCGCTGATCCTCACCCTGCCGCTCGCCGCCGTGGGCGCGGCCTTCGCGCTCGCCGCCGAACCCGTCCACCTCACCGCGCACGGCGTGGCCGGGGTCCTGTGGGTGGCGGCCGGGTCGCAGTTCTTCGGGCTGTACGTCTGGTACCGGGGCATGGCCGCCATCGGTGTCCCCCGGGCCAGCCAGCTCCAGCTGGCGCAGCCGCTCCTTACCCTCCTCTGGGCGGTCCTGCTGCTCGGCGAGCACCTCTCCCCCGCCGCCCCGCTGGCCGCCGCCGGGGTCCTGCTCTGCATCGCGGTCACCCAGCGCGCGGCCGCGTGAGACCCGCCTGAAACCAGCCATCCGGGGCCTCGGACGGCCCCCGGATGGCTCTGCGCAACAGGCTCGACTCGGGCCCGCGCCCTTAGAATGAGTGCATGCGAGCGAGTGTGGGCGACCGGCTGCTGGTCCACGGCAGGACCGTCGGACAGCACGACCGGAGCGCGGAAGTGATCGAGGTACTGGGCCCCGAGGGGACACCGCCCTACCGGGTGCGCTTCGAGGACGGGCACGAGACGCTGATGTCCCCGGGCCCCGACACCGTCGTACGCCATCTGACGGCCGAGGACTAGCGGCCTCCACAACCCAGTGGAGCCCGGTGGGGGTGTCAGGGGCGCACCCTGCCCGGGTAGTGGTCCGCGACCACGCGCGCCATCGCGCCGATCCGGTCCTGGGCCACGTCCTTCGCCGAGAAGAAGCAGTGTCCTCGCACCGAGGGGTACTTGCGCGCGAGCGTGAGGTGCCGGGACAGCTCGGCCGGGTCCTGCCAGGCCGCGGGCTGCGCCGGATCGCCCGCCTTGTACAGGGCCTCGCCGATGACGAGATCGGTGCCGCTGCCCCGGGCGACCGCGTCCCACCAGGCGACCAGCTTGGCGTAGTCGGCGGCGGGAAAGCCGATGTTCCAGTACACCTGCGGGCAGATGTAGTCGATCCAGTGCTCGCGGACCCACTTCCTGGTGTCGGCGTGCAGGTCGTCATAGGTCTGCACACCCGCCGTGGTGGGCGAGCCCAGCGGGTCGGTCGCCGCGTTGCGCCACACCGCGAACGGGCTGATCCCGAACCGCACCCGCTTGTTGACCGCCTTGATCCGCGCGGCCGTCTCCCGTACCAGCTTGTCGATGTTGTCGCGCCGCCAGGCGTCGCGGTCCGGGAAGCCCGCGCCGTAGCGGGCGTACGCGTCGTCGTCCGCGAAGCGCTGGCCCGCCACCGGGTACGGATAGAAGTAGTCGTCCCAGTGCACCGCGTCCACCGCGTACTTGGAGACCGCGTCCAGCATCGCGTCCTGCACGAAGCGGCGCACCTCGGGCAGCCCGGGGTTGTAGTAGAGCCGTCCGCCGTACGCCACGACCCAGTCGGGGTGCACCCGCGCGGGGTGGGTCGGGACGAGGCGGGACGGGTCGGTGTGGTTGGCCACGCGGTACGGGTTGAACCAGGCGTGCAGCTCCAGGCCGCGCCGGTGCGCCTCACGGACGGCGGTGCCCAGCGGGTCCCAGCCGGGGTCCTGGCCCTGGGTGCCGGTGAGGTACTGGGCCCAGGGCTCGTACGGGGACGGCCACAGGGCGTCGGCGGTCGGGCGGACCTGGAGGACCACCACATTGAGCCGGTCCGCCACCGCCCGGTCGAGGTGGGCCAGGAGCTCGCCGCGCTGCTCGACCGCGGAGAGCCCGGGTCTGGAGGGCCAGTCGAGGTTGGACACCGTGGCCAGCCACACACCCCGGAGCTCACGCGCCCGCGGCGCCTTCCACGGCCGGGCCGAAGCGGGGGCCGCCTGGGGCGCCCGTGCCTCGGCCGCACCCACCGTGACCAGGCCGTTCACCGCCCCCGCCGTCCCGGCCACCAGGGTGCCCGCCAGCAGTCCCCGCCGAGTGATCCGTCCCACTTCACGCCCTCCTCGCCGCAACGAATGTCCGGTGTTGCGCACAGCATGCCCGCCCCGCCCCGTGATCCATACGCAGGCGCGGAGTAACGTCGTGCGCTGGGACGGGCGCCGGAATCACACGGGGGACCCGCCGGGAGAAGTTTCGTAGAGCGATTTGTAGAAGCGAAAGGCACGATGTGACCGACATCGAACGCGTCGGAGTGGTGGGCTGCGGCCAGATGGGGGCCGGCATCGCGGAGGTCTGCGCCCGCAGCGGGCTGGACGTGAAGGTCGCCGAGACCACCGGCGAGGCCCTGGAGATCGGCCGTACCCGGCTGCACAACTCCCTTTCGAAGGCCGCCGAGCGCGGCAAGATCACCGAGGCGGAGCGGGACGAGGCGCTGGCCCGGCTCAGCTTCACCACGGACCTGGGCGAGTTCGCCGACCGCGACCTCGTCATCGAGGCCGTCGTCGAGAACGAGCAGATCAAGACCGAGATCTTCCAGGTCCTCGACCAGGTGGTGACCCGCCCGGACGCGATCCTCGCCTCCAACACCTCCTCCATCCCGCTGGTGAAGCTGGCGGTCGCCACCTCGCGGCCCGACCAGGTCATCGGCATCCACTTCTTCAACCCGGCGCCGGTGCAGAAGCTCGTCGAGCTGATCCCCGCGCTCACCACCTCCGAGGGCACCATCAGCCGGGCCCAGGCCGTGGTGGAGAAGATCCTCGGCAAGCACGCGATCCGCGCCCAGGACCGCTCGGGCTTCGTGGTCAACGCGCTCCTCATCCCGTATCTGCTCTCCGCGATCCGGATGTTCGAGTCGGGCATCGCCAGCCGTGAGGACATCGACAACGGCATGGAGCTGGGCTGCGCCCACCCGATGGGCCCGCTCAAGCTGTCCGATCTGATCGGTCTGGACACCGTCGCCTCGGTGGCGGACTCGATGTACGACGAGTTCAAGGAGCCGCTGTACGCGGCGCCTCCGCTGTTGCAGCGCATGGTGGACGCGGGGCGCCTGGGCCGCAAGACGGGGTCCGGTTTCTACTCCTACGCCTGAGTACGTCCGTAACCTCTGTTGCCGGGCCCGGTTCCTCTGTGTGAGGGCCGGGCCCGTCGCGTTCACACCGGGTGTGCGCGGCGAGCCCGCATATGCGGGTCGCACACTCTCCCGCCCCTGGAACAGGGCGAGTTGACTCCGTGACGAAAAGTCAATGGCACCCTCCCACAACGACGAAGGAGCCTCGCCGTGCCGAGCGACCCCGGCCGTCCGATGGCCGTCGACGAACTGTCCGAGTTACGCCGCTCCCTGGAAGTGGGTCTGGCCCGTATAGACGGGCAGCTGACCCTGCTCACCCACCGGAACGACCAGAGCGACCGTGAACTGACCGAACTGGGCGTACGGGTGGCGTCCCTGGAGCACACGAGGTGGCCGCTGCCCGCGATCACGGCGCTCACCGCCCTCGGCGCCCTGACCGTGGCGGTGTGGCAGGCGCTGGGGCGGTGACCGCGCTGCGCGGCGACTAGCCGTCGCCGAGCCGCATGTGGTGGAGCAGCAGGAGTCCGGCCGCCATGTTGGCGGCCGGGACCTCACCGCGGGCGATCATGTCCGGCACGAGCTTGAGCGGTATCCACTCGCGCCGTGACGACTCGAAGTCGTCCTCCGGATAGCCGATGTACTCGGCCGACTCCGACCAGTACAGATGGTGGCGGGCGTCGATGAGCCCGTTGGCGGGCTCGACGGTGAGGAGATGGCGCAGGGGGCCCGGCCGCCACCCGGTCTCCTCCTCCATCTCGCGGGCGGCCGCGGTCTCGATGTCCTCCCCGTCCTCGACGACGCCGGCGGCCAGCTCCCAGCCCCAGCTGTCGGTGATGAACCGGTGCCGCCAGAGCAGCAGGACCTCGTTGGCCTCGTTGACCGCGGTCGCCACGGCGACCGGGCGCAGCCGGATCAGGAAGTGGTCGAGGTGCCGCCCGTCCGGAAGGGCGACGTCGGCGAGATTGACCCGGAACCAGCGGTTCTCATACACAGTTTGTTCACTCAGGTTCGTCCACTGCACGTTTTTGCCACCTTCCGACAAGAGGATGGCAATATCGCAGCAGGCGCGCGCTCACAGGGGAACGCGCAGTGCCCCGTCGATCAGCTCGGCGGCTTCATCGGCGCCGGCGCAACCGCTCTCGACCAGATGCTCGCGTACGACGCGCAGCCGGTCGCGCAACCGCTGCGACTCCATCCCCCGGGCCCGCTCGGCCATTTCGACCGCCGTCGCGACGGCCCGGTCCGCCTCGCCCTGCCTGAGCTCGATCTGCGCGAGCATCGCCAGACGGTGCACCCTGCCCCGGTCGTGCGAGGGGGCGTGCGCCGCGAGGCCGGCCTGCTCGCGCGCGGCCGGCAGATCGCCGAGCCGCAGCAGGGCCTCCGCCACCTGGACGTTGACCAGGCCCGGCTGGACGTAGCCGGTCTCGGCGGGCTCGTTCTTCGGCCGGATGCGCTCGGCCGCGCGCTCGGCGCCCCTGATCGAGGAGAGCGCGCTGCGCCCGTCGCCGAGGTGCGCGTACGCCTTGGCCTGCATCGCGTGCAGATCGGCGGCGAGCGCCGGGGTGAGCTGATGGCCCGCCGCCCGCAGCGCCGCCTCCGCGAAGGCGACCGCCTGGCGGTAGTCCCGCATGAACAGCGACTGGTTGACGAGCAGGGCGATGACATAGGCGCCGAGCCCCCGGTCCCCACTGGCCTTCGCCAGCCGCAGCGCCTGGTGGAAGTAGCGCTGGGCCAGGCCCTGGGCGTTGGAGTCGTACGCGCAGATCCCGGCGATCGCGACCAGCCCCCCGGTCGCCCGGTGCAGCTGGCGGCCGGTCGCGTCGGTGTAGCAGCCGCGCAGCAGCGGCGCCGTCTCGGAGTTGAGGAAGCCGACGATGCGCGAGCGGGTGGCGATGCCTCCGGCCTTGCGGTACATCAGCTCGTAGTGCGCGCGGGCCGCCCGCAGCATCTCGATGTCGGAGTCGCCGACCGCGGTCTGGCCGTGCCGGGACACATCGGTGTCCTCCGGCGGGTTCTCCCACTCCCACACCGGCATCACGGCCGGGGTGCCCGTGACGGCCGGCGCGCCCAGTATGTGCGGGCGCTGCTGCTCGTCGGAGCGCCACAGGGCGGTGGCGCGCTCCACGAACCCGGCGAGCGGCGAGCCCACCGGCGCGACCGGCTCGCCCGGCACCCCGAGCCCGATGTCGTCGAGGGTGACCGGCCGGTGCAGCCGGGCCGCGAGCACCTCGCAGATCAGATCGGGCACCTGGCCGCGCGGCCGCTGCCCCTTCAACCACCGGGCCACCGCGGTGTGTTCGTACTTCAGCGCGAGCCCTCGGGCGCGGCCTGCCTGGTTCACATGGGCGGCAAGACCGGCGTTGGAGATGCCGGCCTCGTCGACCAGCGCGTCGAGCAGGGTATTGGGCTGCATCGTGCCCTCCGTTGGCTCGGTGCGCCCAGCGTAGAGGAGGCGCGTTCACACGGGGTGTGAAGGGAGTGCTCGCATTTATGCGCCGCGCACTCTGCCGCCGCGAGCGGGCTGCCGGTTGACTGAACTGCCTCTCCACAGAGGCGTGTCGGGCCGCCGGCTCCCCCTCGTACAGTGCGGCGGCCCGCTCCCGGCGCCGCCGGTCCTGCCGAACTGCCCGTCACTCCGCGGCAGGGCCGACGGCGCCTCATCTCCGCCTCAGCGCCGTGCCCGCGCGGCCGCCACGGCTCCGGGCTGTGCGGGCACGCGCACCCGGTCGTTGCGCAGCACCATCAGCGCCACATCGTCGGCGAGCTGTCCGCCGGTGTGCCGCAACAGCTCCCGCTGTACGCAGTGGATCACCGCCGCGGGGGACAGCGGGGTGTCCAGGGCCGCCCGGGCGAGTACTTCCTGCAGCCGGAAGAACCGCCCGGAGCGGTCCCTGGCGTCCTCGGCGCCGTCGGTGTGCAGACACAGCGCCTCGCCGGGCAGCAGCCGGGTGCACCGCCGCGCGGGCAGCTCGGCCGGGAGCGGGAACAGACCGAGCGGCGGCAGCGGATCGCCGAGCGGCAGCGGTTCGGCGCCGCCGCACAGCCGATGGGGCCAGGGATGGCCGCAGTTGAGCGCGAGCACCAGACCGTCGGGCCGGATCTCCAGGAGCAGTACGGTCACGAACTCCTCGGCGAGCGGGCTGTCGGGCGCGTCGGCGCGGCTCGCGGGGTGCTCGGCGCGGGCCCGCTCGCGCAGATGGCGCTGGAGCGCGCGCTCCAGGCGGCGCAGCACCCCGCCGAGGTCGGGCTCGTCGTGGACGGCCTCGCGGAAGCTGCCGAGGACGGCGGCGACCGCGCCGAGCGCGCCCAGACCGTGGCCGCGCACATCGCCTATGACGACCCGCACCCCGTACTGGGTGGCCATCGCCTCGTAGAGGTCGCCGCCGACACTCGCGCCCGCGCGGCCGGCGCAGAGCTGTGCGGCGGCCACGGTCAGCCCGTCGATACGGGGCGGCGGCGGGCGCAGCAGTACCCGCTGGGCGGCGTCCGCGACCTCCTGGACCAGGCTCAACTCCCGTGCCGCACCGGCGCGTACCGCGTGCAGCAGGAAGACGAGGGCGATCAGGAAGGCGGCGCAGGTGGCGATCCGCAGGCTCATCGAGTCGTCGGTGGCCAGCGGGCAGGTGAGCTCCCAGACGACGACCAGGACCAGCCACAGGACCGGCAGTGTCAGGGCGAGCCCGCGGCCCGTGGCCAGGGCTCTGGCCCAGGCCACCGCCCAACTCCCGGTACGCATCATTGCCGTCGGCCCCCCTAGGCCTCTGCTCCCCATGGCCCTCCGCCTGGCCGTCAAGGCCGGGTTGATTCTTTCGACGGTCCGCCTCTTTTTGCGCATATCGGCCCCGGTTCTCACCCGAACGAGTGAGAAGGTTCCGGTTGGCCGAAGAGGCCGTTCGTCCCCTGGGGCGGACAGGGCGGGACGACAGCGCGAAGGGCGCATCCGGAGAACCGGATGCGCCCTTCGATCGTCCTGCCCTGGGGATCACGCCCCGCGCAGCACCGCGCCGGTGTGCTCGGCCGCGAGGGCCACCGCCGCGTCGCGGGCGGCCGAGGCCTCCTCGACGGTCAGCGTGCGGTCGGCGGCGCGGAAGCGCAGCGCGTACGCGAGCGACTTCTTGCCCTCGCCGACCTGCTCGCCGGTGTAGACGTCGAACAGCCGGATGGACTCAAGGAGTTCACCCGCGCCGCCGCGCAGGAAGTACTCGACGACGGCGGCCGGGACCTCCGTGTCGACCACCAGCGCCACGTCCTGGGTGGCCACCGGGAAGGTGGAGATGCGCGGCGCCGCCAGGGCGCCCTCCCCCGCCTTGCCCAGCGCGTCCAGGTCGAGCTCCATCGCGCAGGTGCGCTCCGGCAGGCTCAGCGCCTTGACCACGCGCGGGTGCAGCTCGCCCGCGTGACCGATGACGACGATCTCGCTGTCGATGACGACGGCGAGCTCGGCGCAGCGGCCCGGGTGCCAGGGGCCGTACTGGCCGTTCTGGACGATGAGTTCGGCGCCGGCCTCGCGGGCCAGGGTCCGGGCGGCCTCGACCGCGTCGGCCCAGTCCGCCGGGCGGCCCTTGCCCCACCAGCCGGCCTGCTCGCGCGCACCGGCGAGGACGACGGCGGCGTGCCGGGGCTGCGCGGGCAGCACCGCGTCGAGCGCCGCGATCTCCTCGTCGGTGGGGCGGCGGTCGACGGGCAGCCGGACGGCGGCGCCCTGCCGCTCGCCCGGCAGGAAGACCAGACCGGTCTCGAAGAGCGCCAGGTCGTGGCTGCCCCGGCCGTCGTTGCGGCGCAGCGTGGCGAGCAGGCCCGGCAGCAGCGTGGTGCGCAGCGCCGGCTCCTCGTCGTTGAGCGGGTTGGCCAGCTTCACGACGCGGCGGGCCGGGTCGTCCTTGTCCAGACCCAGCTGGTCGAAGACCTGCTCGGAGACGAACGGGTAGGCCAGCGCCTCGACGTAGCCCGCCCCGGCCAGCGCGCGGCCGGCCCGGCGGTGCAGCCGCTGGCGCTCGGTGAGCCCGCGCCCGGCGGGCGGCTTCGGCAGGGTGGAGGGCAGGTTCTCGTACCCCTCCAGCCGGATGACCTCCTCGGCGAGGTCGTTCGGCTCGGTGAGGTCGGGGCGCCAGGACGGCACGGTGACGACGAGCTCGTCCTGCCCGTAGACGTCGCAGCCGATCTCCTGGAGGCGGCGCACCACGGTCTCGCGGCCGTAGTCGACGCCCGCCACCTTGTCCGGGTGGTCGGCCGGGATGGAGACGGTGCGCGGCGCGGAGGGCGCGATGACCTCGGTGACCCCGGCCTCGGCGGTGCCGCCCGCGAGCAGCACCAGCAGGTCGACGGTCCGCTGGGCGGCCGCGGAGGCCGCCTGCGGGTCGACGCCGCGCTCGAAGCGCTTGGACGCCTCGGAGGTCAGCTTGTGGCGGCGCGCGGTGCGGGCGATGGCGACCGCGTCGAAGTGCGCGGCCTCGATGACCACCTCGGTGGTGCCCCTGACCTGTCCGGTCTCGGGGTCGGTGACCGAGTCGGCGATTTCCGTGTTGGCGCCGCCCATCACACCGGCGAGGCCGATCGGGCCCCGGTTGTCGGTGATGACGAGGTCGGCGGCGTCCAGCTTGCGCTTGACGCCGTCGAGGGTGGTGATCACCTCGCCGGGCTCGGCGCGGCGCACGCCGATGGGGCCGTCGACCAGGCTGCGGTCGTAGGCGTGCAGCGGCTGGCCGAGCTCGATCATCACGTAGTTGGTGACGTCGACGGCGAGCGAGATCGGCCGCATGCCGGCCTTCTGCAGCCGGCGCTGGAGCCAGATCGGCGAGCGGGCCTCGGGGTCGAGGCCGACGACGGTGCGCGCGGTGAAGCGGTCGCAGCCGATCGGGTCGGCGATCTTCACCTGGTAGCCGTACGAGTTGGGCGCGGGCACGTCGAGCAGCGCCGGGTCGCGCAGCGGCAGGCCGTAGGCGATGGCGGTCTCGCGGGCCACGCCGCGCAGCGACAGGCAGTCGCCGCGGTTGGCGGTCACCGCGATGTCCAGGACCTCGTCGACGAGCTCAAGGAGCGCGATGGCGTCGGTGCCGACCTCGTGCTCGGGCGGCAGGACGATGATGCCGCCGCTGCCGTCGTCGCCCATGCCCAGCTCGTCGCCGGAGCAGATCATGCCGTGCGAGGTCTTGCCGTACGTCTGGCGCGCGGCGATCGCGAAGTCACCGGGCAGCACGGCGCCGGGGAGCACCACGACGACCTTGTCGCCGACCTGGAAGTTGCGCGCGCCGCAGACGATCTCCTGCGGCTCGCCGGTGCCGTTGGCCGTGCCGACGTCGACGGTGCAGAAGCGGATGGGCTTCTTGAAGCCCTCCAGCTCCTCGATGGTCAGCACCTGGCCGACGACCAGGGGGCCCTTGAGCCCGGCGCCGAGCTGCTCGACGGTCTCGACCTCAAGGCCGGCGGACACGAGCTTGGCCTGGACGTCCCGGCCGGTCTCCGTCGCCGGCAGGTCGACGTACTCCCGCAGCCAAGAAAGCGGGACCCGCATCAGATCTCCATCCCGAACGGCCGGGTGAACCGGACGTCACCCTCGACCATGTCTCGCATGTCTTCGACGTTGTGGCGGAACATCAGCAGGCGTTCGATGCCGAAGCCGAAGGCGAATCCGCTGTACTTCTCGGGGTCGACACCGCAGGCGACGAGCACCTTCGGGTTGACCATGCCGCAGCCGCCGAGCTCGATCCAGCCCTCGCTGGAGCAGGTGCGGCAGGGGCGGTCGGGGTTGCCCACCGACTCGCCGCGGCAGACGTAGCACACCATGTCCATCTCGGCGGACGGCTCGGTGAACGGGAAGAAGTTCGGCCGCAGCCGGGTCACCATGTCCTGCCCGAAGAGCGACTGGACCATGTGGTCCAGGGTGCCCTTGAGGTCCGCCATGGTCAGGCCCTCGTCGACGGCGAGCAGCTCGACCTGGTTGAAGACGGGGGTGTGCGTGGCGTCCAGCTCGTCCGTGCGGTAGACCCGGCCGGGGCAGATCACGTAGACCGGCGGCTCGCGGTCGATGAGCGAGCGGATCTGCACGGGCGAGGTGTGCGTGCGCAGCACGACACCGGAGTCGGCCGAGCCGTCCGAGCCCTCCACGAAGAAGGTGTCCTGCTCACCGCGGGCCGGGTGGTCCGGGCCGATGTTGAGCGCGTCGAAGTTGAACCACTCGGCCTCGACCTGCGGGCCCTCGGCCACCTCGTAGCCCATGGCCACGAAGATGTCCTCGATGCGCTCGGAGAGCGTGGTGAGCGGGTGGCGGGCGCCGGCCGGTACGCGGTCGTACGGCAGCGTGACGTCCACCGCCTCCTCGACCAGGACGCGCGCGTCGCGCTCGGCCTCCAGCTCGGCCTGGCGGGCGGCCAGGCCCTTGTTCACGGCGCCGCGGGCCATGCCCACGAGCTTGCCGGCCGCGGCCTTGGCCTGCGGCGGCAGGGCGCCGATCTCGCGGTTGGCGAGCGACAGGGGCGAGGTGCCACCGGCGTGCGCGGTCTTCGCGTGTGCGAGCGCTTCGAGGTCACCGGCCGCGGCGAAGGCGGCGAGCGCCTCGTCCCGCATGCGCTCGATCTCTTCCGGTTTCAGCGCCTCGACCTCAACAGGGTCGTACGACTTATTGGGTGCCGACATCTCTTCCCGTACTTCCGATTGGCTTGGCTGGGGGTCCCGCCACCGCGACAGCGACTCGGCCGCGCGATGGGGCCGCGCGGCGGCACGGACACGAACGCGCCAAAGGTCGAGTCTAACGGGGTGCGGGAAGACGGATGCGCCCGTGGGCTGCCCGGTGGCCGCTACTGGAGGTAGGCCGGGGCGCCGACGGGCAGGATAAATCGGAACTCGGCGCCGCCGCCGCAGCCGCGGCCGACCGCGATCGTCCCGCCGTGCGCCTCGACGATGCCCTTGACGATGTAGAGGCCCAGGCCCGTGCCGCCGCGTTTGCTCCCGCGCCAGAAGCGGGTGAAGACACGGCCCATCGACTCCTCGGGGATGCCGGGGCCTTCGTCGCTCACGGTGACGGCCGTTCCCTTCTCGTCGTGCTCCTCGATGCGCACCGGTGCGGGTGCCACCTCGATGGTGACGGTTCCCTCGCCGTGGCGCACCGCGTTTTCCAGCAGGTTGCCCAGTACCTGGTCGATCTTGTCCGGATCCGCCCACAGATCGGGCAGCGGGCGCTGGATGCGGACCAGGAAGCGGTCGGGTGCCTGTCCGGAGGCGACATGGGCCTGGATGTGCCGGCCGACGGCGGCGGCGACGTCCACGGGCTGGCGGCGCACCTCAAGGCGGCCGGAGTCGATCCGGGAGATGTCGAGGAGTTCGGCGATCAGCCGGGTGACCCGGTTGGCGTCGGCGTCGACGGTCTCCAGCATCAGCCGCTTCTGGTCGTCCGTGAACCGCTCCCACTTGGCGAGCAGCGTCGCCGTGAACCCCTTCACCGAGGTCAGCGGCGAGCGCAGCTCATGGGCGACGGTGGCGATGAGCTCCGCGTGGCTGCGCTCGGTGCGCCGGCGCGCCTCGGTGGAGCGCAGGCTGACCACCACGCGCCGCACCGGTCCGGTGGGGTGCTCGCGCACGTAGCGCGCGGAGACCAGCACCTCGCGCCCGCCGGGCAGCAGCAGGTTCCGCTCGGGCTGGCCGAAGCGGATGGCGAGACCGCCGTACGGGTCGGTCAGCTGCCACCAGCGTCGGCCCTTGAGGTCTTCGAGCGGGAGCGCGCGCTCCAGCGGTACGCCGAGCGCGTCGTGCTTGGGGACCGCGGTGATCCTGGCGGCGGCCGCGTTGAAGCAGATGACGCGGCCCGTCTCGTCGGCGACGACGAGTCCGTCGGGCAGGTCTTCGGGGTCTATCCCCAGGGCGTCCGGGCTACCGGAAGGGCACACCAGGGCATTCTCGCCGATGGTCCTCACGCCGACAGCCATCCCCGTATCCCACCTCTCCGAAGCACACAGTGGGCCCCCGAGCCCGTCACACTACTAGCTACAGGTGACGGTGCGGACCCCCTCAGCGAGGAGTACGGGTGCGCTGGGCCCGCGCCGAGGCGTACAGGCACACCGCGGCGGCCGTCGCCAGGTTGAGGCTCTCGGCCTTCCCGTGGATCGGCACCCGCACCACGGCGTCCGCGAGCGCCCGGGTCTCCTCGGGCAGCCCCCAGGCCTCGTTGCCGAAGATCCAGGCGGTGGGGCCGCCCATGGTGCCCGCGTCCAGCTCGTCGTCGAGGTCGTCCTCGCCCGCTCCGTCGGCGGCGAGGATGCGCACGCCCGCGTCCCGCAGCCCCCGTACGGCCTGCTCCACCGGGACGCCCACGGCGACCGGCAGATGGAAGAGCGAACCGACCGAGGCGCGCACCGACTTGGGGTTGTACAGGTCGACGGAGGCGTCGGTGAGGACGACCGCGTCGGCGCCGGCGGCGTCCGCGCAGCGCAGTACGGTGCCGGCGTTGCCGGGGTCGCGCACGTGCGCGAGGACGGCGACCAGCTTCGGCCGGGCCTTGAGGATGTCCTCGAACGGCGAGTCCAGGAAGCGGCAGACGCCGACCAGGCCCTGCGGGGTGACGGTCTGGGAGACCTCGGCCAGCACCTCGTCGTCCGCGTAGTGGACCCGGGCCCCGGCGTCGCGGGCGGCGGCCACGATGTCCGCGTACCGCTCGGCGGCCTCGACGGTGGTGAACAGCTCGGTCAGCGTCGCCTCACCGCCGGACCGGTGCTCGACGGCCTCCCGGACGGCCTGCGGCCCCTCGGCGATGAACCGCCGCTCCTTGCCCCGGAAATTGCGCCGCGCGAGCCGCTTGGCGGCGGCGACGCGCGGGGAACGCGGGGAGATCAGCTCGGGGGTGGGCATGTACGCGCGGTCTCTCTACGAGGGGGCCTCTTCTTGGGCCCGGTGTTCGTCTGCGGGCTGCGTGTGGCTGGTCGCGCCCACGCGGCGGAGCCGCACGATGTCACAGCCCCGCGCCCCTTGAATGCCGCTGCGCGGCAATCCCCTGGGGCGCCCCGAAGGGGCGCGTCTCACGGGCGCGGGGAACTGCGCGGGCAACCCACCACGGTCCGCAGACGAGCGAGCCCGGGGTGGAGCCCGGAACGCACGGACCCGCAGGCCAAAGGGCCTGCGGGTCCGGGTCCGGCTCAACAAGCCGTCAGGCGCTTACGCGGCCTTCGGGGCGTTGACGTCGCTCGGGAGCGCCTTCTGGGCGACCTCGACGAGCGCGGCGAACGCGTTGGCGTCGTTGACCGCGAGCTCGGCCAGGATCTTGCGGTCCACCTCGATGTTGGCGGCCTTCAGACCCTGGATGAGGCGGTTGTACGTCATGCCGTTCTGGCGGGCAGCGGCGTTGATGCGCTGGATCCACAGCTGACGGAAGTCGCCCTTGCGCTTCTTGCGGTCGTTGTAGTTGTAGACCAGCGAGTGGGTGACCTGCTCCTTGGCCTTGCGGTACAGGCGCGAGCGCTGACCGCGGTAGCCGGAGGCCGCTTCCAGGATCGCCCGGCGCTTCTTGTGGGCGTTGACTGCCCGCTTGACGCGTGCCACTTGTTAACTCCTTGTAGCGGGGCCGTGGTGGGTGATCACACGGCCCGAATTCGAATAGGTCCCGGTCTCGACGTTCCGCCCCCGGTCACCGGAGGCGGAGGAACGTCACTTGCCGAGAAGCTTCTTGATCTTCTTGGCGTCGCCCGGGGCCATCTCGGCGTTGCCGGTGAGGCGACGCGTCAGCTTGGACGACTTGTGCTCGAGCAGGTGGCGCTTGCCGGCACGCTCACGGAGCACCTTGCCGGAGCCGGTGATCTTGAAGCGCTTGCTGGCACCGCTGTGCGACTTGTTCTTCGGCATAGCGCCGTTATCTCCTCGTCAGTGGCGCTCCCAGCCGGTCCGGGGACCGGCGCGCGGGAGCGTCATATGTATCGGTTGTCCTGGGCTGGCTGCCCGGGAATCAGGCCTCGGCGGGTTCCTCGGCCGACGCTTCGACGACGGGCTCCTCGGCGGAGCCTTCGACCTCGGCGTCAGCGGGCAGACCCTGGCGCTCCGCCTTGCGGGCGGCCTGCGCCTCGCGGGCTTCGGCCATAGCCTCGGTCTTCTTCTTGTGCGGACCGAGGACCATGATCATGTTTCGGCCGTCCTGCTTCGGGTTCGACTCGACGAACCCGAGGTCCTGGACATCCTCCGCGAGACGCTGCAGCAGTCGGTAGCCGAGTTCCGGCCGGGACTGCTCGCGACCACGGAACATGATCGTGATCTTGACCTTGTCGCCCTGCTTGAGGAACCGGACGACGTGACCCTTCTTGGTGTCATAGTCGTGCGGGTCGATCTTCGGCCGGAGCTTCATCTCCTTGATGACCGTGTGCGCCTGGTTCTTGCGCGCCTCACGGGCCTTCATGGCCGACTCGTACTTGAACTTCCCGTAGTCCATGAGCTTGCACACGGGCGGACGGGCGTTCGCCGCGACCTCGACCAGGTCCAGGTCGTACTCCTGTGCTAGCTCCAGGGCCTTGGCAAGCGGAACAATCCCGACCTGCTCGCCGCTGGGACCGACAAGTCGCACTTCGGGAACGCGAATCCGGTCGTTGATGCGGGGCTCGGCGCTGATGGATCCTCCTCGGTAGCACCACACGCCTGTCTGGCAGACAAACGCGTACTTTCACTCGGGACCAACCATCGCGGCACATGAAAAATGCCCCGGACGGGACACAGGCGGGGCTCCAAGACAACCGGAGCACCGCCGCGGTCAACCGCGGGGCGCACATCGGACGGCTCCATCGTCCGTACGGAACGATGGCTACCGTCTGACCGGGTGACCCGCCGCCCGTAAAGGCAGTCGGGTGGGAGATCGGAGCCTCCACTTGTGGGCCGGGCACATGGGAGTACCTGGCCGGTCGTTACACAAGGTTAGCAGGACCCGGGCACGGGGGCCAATCGTGCGCACACGGCCGCAGCGCCTATCGTGTGGGGCATGAGTGAGACCTCCCCCCAGTCCCCCGAGACCACCGACTTCGACACCATGACCCGCGACATCGCGGAGGTCCCGGCCGTCGAGGTGATCGTGACGGTCGCCGTGAACCTGATGAGCGCCGCCGCCGTGAAGCTCGGTCTCACGGAGGAGGGCGACGAGCACAAGGACCTGGACGAGGCCCGCAAGCTCGTGCACGCGCTCGCCGGTCTGCTGGACGCCAGCACCACCGAGGTCAGCTCCTTCCACGCCGCCCCGCTGCGCGACGGCCTGAAGTCGCTCCAGCTCGCCTTCCGCGAGGCCTCGCTCGTCCCGGACGAGCCGGGCCAGGGCCCGGGCGAGAAGTACACGGGTCCGGTGTACGGCTAGTCCGACCTCTTCTTACGACGCGAAGCGCCCCCGGAATTCCGGTCCGGGGGCGCTTCGCGTTTCCCTGCCGCCGTCAGCGCGTGAACAGCGGCTCGTTCGGGGGCGGGGCCTGGGCCGGGAGCAGGGCCAGGTCGAGACCCCGTACCAGCCGGGCGCGCAGCACCTCGTCGGCGGCGAGCAGGTCGACGACCCGGCGCGCGGCCTCGGCCGGCACCGCGCCCTCGGCGAGCACGAGTGCGAGGGTGCCGTCGGCGCTGCCCGGGCCGAGGTGGGCGCGCAGCACGGCGGGCTCGGCGGCGACGGCCTTGCGCACGGCCTCGGTCACCGCCGGGTCGTCGAGCGGGTCGGTGCTGGTGCGCCCCTCGGCCAGCGCGAGCAGTGCCGAGCCCTTCAGCTCGTACGCGACGGGGCCCGCGAGGTCGAGGACGACCGTGTCGGCCCGCTCGTGCGCGGCGGCCTGGAGGGCCTGGTGCAGCGGTACGGCGACGGGCCGGGCCGCCGGGTCCCAGAGCGCGAGCGAGGCGGTCGAGGTGAAGGCGGGCAGCGCCTTGCGGTCGCCCGCCTGGAGCGTGGGCACCGCCATGTCGCTGGTCTTCTCGCGCCGCAGCCCGTTCTCGTCCTCCTCCACCTCGCCGAGGACGGCGACGATGGGCACCAGGAGCCGGGCGCCCTTCAGCGCGGCGAGCACGCGCGACTCGGCGGCGGCGTCGCCCTTCGCCCCGGCCCAGGCGGTCAGCGCCGCCGTGAGTTCGGGGTCGGCGGTGCCGTCGTCGTCGGAGAAACCGGGGTCCGGGATGTTCTTGAGCTCCACGGCACGAGCCTAACCGGGGCGCGCGCCCGCTCCCGCCGGGCCCGGCCCGTAACCTCGCCGGATGGATCAGGACGCGGTGGTGTCGACGGCGGTGTCCCCGGTCGCGGAGCGGGCCGGGGGTTCGCTGTCGGCCGGGGTGTACGACCTCGCGAGCGGCGCGGGCGGGGTGTGCGGGGACGAGGGGCGTACGTACGACACGGCCAGCGTCGTCAAGGTCGACATCCTCGCGGCCCTGCTGCTGCGGGCCCAGGACACCTGCCGGGAGCCGACCGCGAGCGAGTGGGAGTCGGCGGCCGCCATGATCGAGCGGAGCGACAACGACGCGGCGACCGCACTGTGGCGGCTGATCGGCGGCGCGCCCGGTCTGGACGCGGCGAACCGGCGGCTGGGCCTCGCCGAGACGTCCGGGGCGGCGGCGTGGGGGCTGACCCGGACCACGGTCCGGGACCGGCTGGCGCTGCTGAAGGCGGTGTTCGGGGCTGAGTCGGCGCTGGACGCGCGCTCGCGGGGGCACCTTGCGACCGTGATGAGCCGTACGGTCGCCGGGCAGGACTGGGGTGTCTCGGCGGCGGGCACCGCGTGGGCCCTGAAGAACGGGTGGCTGCCCCGGACCGCGACGGGGCTGTGGGTCGTCAACAGCATCGGCCGGGTGACGGCGCCGGACGGCCGCGTCTGTCTGGTGGCGGTCCTGTCCGACGGGCACGCGACCAAGGAGGCGGGGGTGGCGGCGGTGGAGGACGCGGCGCGGGCGGCGGTACGGGCGGTGGGCGCGGCGCTGCGGGCCGCGCCCGGCGCTACCTCGACACCGTGATCCGGCTGCGGCGCCACAGGGTGACCGAGGCGGCGAGCAGGACGGCGCCCGCGCCCGCCGCGAGCGCGGCCAGCCAGTCGCCCCGGTGGTCGGGCGCTTTCGGCTTGTCGGGGCCCGGGCCGAAGTAGGTGCTGCGGGAGGCGCGCTCCGTCGACGTGTTCGTCCGTACCTCGGGCTTGAGGCGGGCGCCCGCGGCGAGGGCGGCCGCCGGGTCGACGGTGCCGTACCCCCGGGAGTCGTCGTGGCCGCCCTGCGGCGCGTTGCGGGCGGTGTCCGCGAGGAGGGTCTTGATCTGCGCCGGGGAGAGGGCGGGGTGGGCCGAGCGGATCAGGGCGACGGCGCCGGAGACGAAGGCGGAGGCGGCGCTGGTGCCCCAGCCCTCGTAGTACTTGCGGTCCGGGTCCGCTATCACCACGTCGACGCCGGGCGCGGAGACGGTGGCGTACCAGCGGCGGGTGGAGAACGCGGCGTGCGTGCCGTAGCGGTCGACGGCCGCGACCGCGATGACGCCCGGATAGGCGGCGGGGTAGGACACATGGTCGCCCTGCTCGCCGCCGTTGCCCGCGGAGGCGACGACGACGGCGCCCCGGGCCAGCGCGTACTGGATCGCGGCGTCCTCGGACGGTTCGGGGTGCGCGGAGGCGCTGTCGTCGCCGAGGGAGAGGTTGATGACGTCCGCGCCGTGGTCGGTGGCCCAGCGGATGCCGTCGGCGAGGGCGGTGCCACGGCTCTCGCGGGCCTTCTTGCGGGCCGGGTCGGACGATTCGAGGATCACCCGGACCGGCAGGATCCTGGCCTCGGGGGCGATGCCGAGCACGCCGTCCTGGTGGCCGGGGCCGTGTCCGTGGCCCGCGATGATCCCGGCCATGGCGGTGCCGTGCCGGGCCCAGTCACGGCTGCCCCGCCCGGCTCCGAAGCCGATGAGGTCGTTGCCGGGCAGGACCGATCCGGCGAGGTCGGGGTGGGTGGCGTCGACTCCGGTGTCCAGGACGGCGACGGTGATGCCCTTGCCCCTGGTCGTACGCCAGGCCTCCTGCGTGTGCATCGCGGCCAGCTCCCACTGCCGGTCCCGGATGGTGTCCGCCTGCGCGGGGGCGGCGGGGAGCAGCAGCGCGAGGGTGGCGGCGCAGCCGAGAACGGCGGCGCGGGCGCGGCGGGGCGTGGTCATCACTGCTTCTTCGTTCCGGTGGCGGCGGTCTTGCGCAGGGCGCGCTCCACCCGGTCGGCGATGCCCTTGGCGTCCTGGGTGAGCCCGGCCTCGACGGGGGCGTCGGCGGCGCCGTCGGCCACTGCGCGGTCGGCGGGCTGCGGGTCGGTGACGGTACGGGCGTCGGCGAAGCCGGTGACGGAGTAGACGACGACGGGGGCGTCGGTGAGGACGCGCACGGTCCAGCTCGCCCGCTGCCTGTCGCCGAACCCGGCGGCGGGCGTGCCCTTGACGGGGTACGGGCGCGGCATCAGGTCGCTGCGGTCGCCCAGCGACTCGTCGCCGAACCGGGTGCGCAGCGCGCCCATCGCGGCGGCGTCGGCCTCGGTGAACACCAGCCCGACGGTGGTGACGGCACTCGACGTGGCGTCGGTGTACGTGGCTCGCAACAGCCGTACGCAGCCGACCGGTTGGAGCGCCTTGAGCAGCAGCGGGTCCAGCGCGCCCGCGCAGCCGCCGTCGGGGGCGACCCCCAGCCGGGTCCAGACCCGGTCGGCGCCGCCGGGCCCGGCCCCGTTCCCGCTGATGGTCGGCGGGAAGAGCGTGTCCACGGGCACGTTGTGCCATATCTCGCGGGCGGCGGTGTATCCGGTACGGGAGTCCCCGTCACCGGATCCGCTGCCGATCCAGCTCCCGGCCGCGGCCCCGCCCAGCAGCCCGACCCCCAGTACGAGGCAGACGGCGGCCGCGACGACCCGCCCGGTACGGCGAGGGCGCGCGGGCTCGACGCCGGGTGCGCTCTGGTCCCCGCCCACGGGTATCAAGGGCGGGATCGCGGGTATGGGCGCTGGCGTCGCGGGGGCGGCGGGCGACTGGGCGGGCGCCGTCATGGGACGCGGCCCCGGCACATGCACCGGAGGCGCGGCGGGCGCGGCCGGACCGGCCACCGGTGTCACCGGAGTCACCGGCACAGCCGACGGCTTCGGCGGTACGGCCGGGCGCGACGCGGGCGGTGCCGCGAGGGCGGCGTCCAGCAGATCGATGGCGGAACGGGGACGCTCGGCGGGAGGCGTGGCGGCGGACGCGGGCCGGGCACCCGGAGACGTGGAGGCGGACGCGGGCCGCGCGCCGGGCGTCGGGGACGCGGGCGCGGACGTCGGAAGCGGCCGCTCCGCAGGGGGCGTCCCGCCACCGGAACGGGCCGGCGCGCCCGAGCCCTCGTCCGAGGCGGGCATCGCCGGGGGCCGTTGTGCGTCCGTGGTCAATGGCCCCCCTCGTACCCTCGTGCCTGCGCTGCGGATCGGCTTGGCCGGCCGGGCCGTTCGTTGCCGCGTGGGCGTTACTTTACGGGCTGGGTGCGCCGGGCAGGGCGCCGGACCGGAGCAGGCCCGAGCGGACGGGGGATCTGCCCCGATCGTCCCCCTACCCCCGGGTAGGCCGTTCTGGCAGGCTCTGCCCATGACTCCCCGCGCAGCCGACCGGGCCCGCTACGACCGGGCCACCGAAGCTCTCGACGCCCCGCTCGCGCTCGTGGACCTGGAAGCGTTCGACGCCAACGCCGACGACCTCGTCCGGCGCTCCGGCGGAAAGCCGATCCGGGTCGCCAGCAAGTCCGTACGCTGCCGGGCCCTGCTCGAACGGGTGCTGGCGCGCGACGGGTTCGCCGGGATCATGTCGTTCACCCTCGCCGAGTCGATCTGGCTGGCCCGGGCCGGGTTCGAGGACGTGCTCCTCGCGTATCCGTCCGCCGACCGGGAGCGGTTCACCGAGCTGACCGGGGACCCCAAGCTCGCGGCCGCCGTCACCGTCATGGTCGACGACCCGGCCCAGCTCGACCTCATCGACCGGGCCCGCGAGCGGCACGACCTCGTGGTCCGCGTCTGCGTCGAGCTGGACACCTCGCTGCGGCTGTTCGGCGGGCGCGTCCGCGTCGGCGCCCGCCGCTCGCCGCTGCGCGAGCCCGCCCAACTCGCGGAGCTGGCCCGCGCCGTCGACCGCCGTCCCGGCTTCCGGCTGGTCGGACTGATGGCGTACGAGGGCCATGTGGCCGGGGTGGGCGACGCCATCGCGGGGCGGCCGGTGCGCTCCCGGGCGATCCGGCTGATGCAGAGCGCCGCACGCAAGGAGCTGGCGGCGCGCCGGGCCGAGGTGGTGCGGGCCGTGCGGGCCGTCGTACCGGATCTGGAGTTCGTCAACGGAGGCGGCACCGGGAGCGTCCAGCACACCGCCGCCGAGGACGCCGTCACCGAGATCGCCGCCGGGTCCGGTCTCTATGTGCCGCGCCTGTTCGACAACTACACGTCGTTCACCGGGCGCCCCGCCGCGCTCTTCGCCCAGCCGGTGGTGCGCCGCCCGGGCGTCGGGGTGGTGACCGTGCTCGGCGGCGGCTACCCCGCCTCGGGCGCCGCGGGCGTGGACCGGCTGCCGGTTCCCTACCTTCCCGAAGGGCTGCGCTACGACCCGCAGGAGGGCGCCGGTGAGGTGCAGACCCCGCTGCTGGGCTCGGCCGCCGACGATCTGCTGATCGGCGACAAGGTGTGGTTCCGGCACGCCAAGGCGGGTGAACTGTGCGAGCGGTTCGACGAGTTGCACCTGGTGGAGGGCGACCGCGTCACCGCGACCGTGCCCACCTACCGGGGCGAGGGCCGCACCTTCCTCTGACGGCCTTTCTCCGGCACCGGAGGCGGCCGTCACGGCGTCGGGGGCGCCAGGCTGCTGCCGACTCCGCCGTTCTGCGCTCCGCCGATGACCCGGATGCCCTCGGTGATCCGGTCCATCCCGGTGAGCGGCACGGCGCCCGCCCCCGCGTCGAAGGCGAACCGGACGATGATCATCGACTCGCTGCCGACGCTGGACGGGAACGCCAGCGACTCCACGTAACCCCCGGGCCCGGCACCGGTCCTGACGCTCCACCGGACCAGATAGCCGGTGCGCCCCGCGACCACCACGGAGGCGGAGCGCACCTCGCGGTGCGAGGCGATCCCTCCGTAGTGGCGGTTGCCGAGGACGTCCTTGTCGTACGCGTCGGCGGCCGCGTCCGCGATGTCGTGCTTCGCGATGGCCTCGGCGGTCGTGAGGTCGGTGGCGGCGGCGGTGCGGCTGGTGACGACGGCGTGGTGGCAGTACGCGCCCTTGTCTCCGGGGCAGTCGAAGGTGTCCTTGGTCCACATCGTGGGGAAGCGCGCCATCGTGGATTCGTGGTCGGGCTTCTCCCAGCCGGGCAGGACCGGCAGGGTGATGCCGTTGAGCTGGTCGACCAGGACGCTCCGGTCGTCCGTGGCCGTCGCGCTCGGGGACGGGGCCGCGCTCCGCGTGTGCGAAGTCGCTGACTGAGTCGGCTGGTCCGGTGCCGCGACGGCCGCCGGGCCGCTGTCGTCCTCACCGAGCAGGGCCACCCCGGCGACGATCGCCGCGACCAGCACCACCGCGGCCCCCACGACGGCGGCGACCGGGCCCCGACCCCGCCCCTGCGGCCGCTCCCCCGCGGACGGCAGCGGCACGGTCGCCGCGGCGGGCGGCGGGGGCGGCACCACGGGAACCGCCGGCTGCCCGGCGGCTCTGGTGTACCCGGTCCAGGCGGTCCCGTCCCACCAGCGCTCGATGGCGGGACTGCCCGGATCCGGGTACCAGCCGGGCGGCGTCGTCATGCTCATCCGGCCACCCTATGGGGGCGGTTCAGCCCCCGTACACCGTGTCCCGCTGGTCGGAGACGACCGTGCCGTCGCCCCGGCGGACGGGGGCCGCGGTGCCGTCGTGGTCCGTGTACGCGGTGGTGGAGCACGGGTAGTCGGCGCTCTTGCGGCCCTTGGGCTGGATGAACATCGGGTTGACGATCCAGCGGCCGTCGTTGTTGTCGTACGCGCGGCACATCAGCTCGTTCTTGTTGCGGTTCAGGACGAGCCGCAGCCCGGTGGCGTCCCGCAGGAACGACACATCGGTGTCGGAGTCGCCCGCCGCGAACACCTGCCGCCGCGCGGCGGGCTGGACCCGCTCGGCGGCCGCGCCGCGCACCCCGAAGATCTCCTGGTTGATCCAGCACCGCTTGCCGTCGATGTACGTGATCATCCCGTCCTCGCCGTCGGCGACCGTGCCGCAGCCCTTGAGGTGCGGGGTGATCCGGCCGTGCGCGGTGACGCTGCGGATGCCGATGGCGTGGTCCTTCGCGACGCCCACCCCGCCCGCCCACTCGTCCACGACCGTCTCGGGCGACGCCGAGGTGATCCAGACGTCGAACCCGGCCTTCTGGAGCGTACGGATGAGATCGCGCTGCTGGTCGTAGTAGCGCACCCAGCCGGTCACCTTGGCGGTGCCGACCTGCTGCTCGGTGCCGATCGGAGCGGCCAGGTTCTCGGTGCGGGCGGCGCGCGCGAACGCCTTGATGTCGGCGGTGCGCCAGCCGTTCATCAGCTGGGCGAGCCAGGCGTACTGCGGCTCGATCCGGCGGTGGTCGAAGCCGGTGAAGGCGGTGGCGCCCTTGGTGGTCGTGCCCTCCCCGTAGACCGTGCGTATCTCGTCGGCGCAGCGGGTGTCGGTGGCCGTGGGCAGGGTGGCGCCGTCGGCCGTGCAGGCGGCGGCGAGCGCGGCGGCCGCCTGGTCGGTGAGGTAGCGGCTGGTGGTGTGCCAGTCGCCGTGCAGCGGGCGGCGGATCTTGGAGTGGCGCAGCATCCAGTACATCGTGGCGTCGCCGACGTCGTTCTTGACGACCGTGTTGTCCCAGTCGAAGACCGCGACCGGCTTGTGCCCCTTGGCCGGGCCCACGCCCTTGCCGCACTTGCCGTAGCTGTCGATGAGCTCCTGGAGCCGGGCCTTGTTCTGCCCGTACCAGCCCTGCGTCACGGTCAGCGTGGGGCACTTGCCCGTGTGCGCCTGGGCGGTGGGGGCGGCGGCGAAGGCACTCCCCGCGATCGCCACAGCGGCGGCCGCGGCCTGCCAACGACGTGCATTGCGCATGAACACTCCTGTCACCAACGGAAGATCGGGGGAACGCTAGAGCGGACAGCCGGGCGTCGCACGACGCCCGGCTGTCCGACGGGTGGAGCAGAGGTGAACGACTAGAGCGGGGTCACATACGCGCCCGAGATGCCGCCGTCCACCAGGAAGTCGGTCGCGTTGACGAACGACGAGTCGTCGCTGGCGAGGAAGGCGACGGCGGCGGCGATCTCCTCGGCCTGCGCGAAGCGGCCGAGCGGGATGTGCACCAGGCGGCGCGCGGCCCGCTCGGGGTCCTTCGCGAACAGCTCCTGGAGCAGCGGGGTGTTGACCGGCCCCGGGCACAGCGCGTTGACCCGGATGCCCTCGCGGGCGAACTGCACGCCCAGCTCGCGGGACATCGCGAGCACGCCGCCCTTGGACGCGGTGTACGAGATCTGCGAGGTCGCGGCGCCCATCCGGGCCACGAAGGACGCGGTGTTGATGATCGAGCCGCGGCGCTGCTCGCGCATGTACGGGATGGCCGCCTTGCAGCACAGGTAGACCGAGGTGAGGTTGACGTCCTGGACGCGCTTCCAGGCCTCCAGACCGGTCTCCAGGATGGAGTCGTCGTCGGGCGGGGAGATGCCCGCGTTGTTGAAGGCGATGTCGACGCTGCCGTAGGTGTCGTACGCGGTCTTGAAGAGGGCGTCGACCTGCTCGGCGTCGGTGACGTCGACGCGTACGGCCAGGCCGCCGACCTCGTCCGCGGCCTTCTTGGCGGCGGCCTCGTCGATGTCGCCGCACACCACATGCGCGCCCTCGGAGGCGAGGCGGCGGGCGGTGGCGAGGCCGATGCCGCTGCCGGCTCCGGTGATGACGGCGGTGCGGCCGACGAGCCGGCGGCAGATGCTTTCCTGGGTCACAGTGCGGGGCCTTCCGTGCTGATGAAGACGTTCTTGGTTTCGGTGAAGGCGGCCAGCGCGTCGGGGCCGAGCTCACGGCCCAGGCCCGACTGCTTGTAGCCGCCGAAGGGGGTCCAGTAGCGCACGCTGGAGTGCGAGTTGACGGAGAGGTTGCCGGCCGCGACGGCGCCGGACACCCGCAGGGCGCGCCCGACGTCACGGGTCCAGATCGAGCCGGACAGGCCGTACTCGGTGGCGTTGGCCAGGCGTACGGCGTCCGCCTCGTCCTCGAACGGCAGCACCACGGCGACCGGTCCGAAGACCTCCTCGGCCGCCACCGGCGCGTGCGGCGCGACCCCCGTCAGGACGGTCGGCGGGAACCAGAAGCCGGGGCCGTCGGGCGCGCTGCCCCGGATGCCCTGCATGTCGCCGTCGACGTAGGCGCGTACGCGCTCCAGCTGGACCCTGGAGATCAGCGGGCCCATCTGGGTCTTCTCGTCGGCCGGGTCACCGACCACGACGGACTCGATGCCGGGGGCGAGCAGTTCGAGGAAGCGGTCGTAGACGGAGCGCTGGACCAGGATGCGGGTGCGGGCGCAGCAGTCCTGGCCGCTGTTGTCGAGGAACGACATGGGCGCGGCCGCGGCGGCCGCCTCGATGTCGGCGTCCGCGAAGACGATGTTGGCGCTCTTGCCGCCGAGTTCGAGGGTGAGGCGCTTCACCCGCTCCGCGCACGTGGCCATGATCTGCTTGCCGACCCGGGTGGAGCCGGTGAAGACGATCTTGGCGACGCCGGGGTGCTCGACGAGGGCCGCGCCCGCGACGGCGCCCGCGCCCGGGAGCACCTGGAACAGGTCCTCGGGCAGGCCCGCCGCCACCGCGAGCCCGGCGAGGCGCAGGGCGGTGAGCGGGGTGGTCTCGGCGGGCTTGAGGATCACCGCGTTCCCGGCCGCGAGCGCCGGGGCGGTGCCCCAGGCGGCGATCGGCATCGGGAAGTTCCAGGGCGCGATGACGCCGACGACTCCCAGCGGTTCCAGGATCGTGATGTCGAGGCCGCCCGGAACCGGGATCTGGCGTCCCGTCAGGCGTTCCACTCCCCCGGCCGCGTAGTCGAGCAGATCACGGACGTTGCCGGCCTCCCAGCGGGCGTTGCCGACCGTGTGCCCGGCCTCCTTGACCTCCAGCTGGGCCAGCTCTTCGAGGTGTTCGTCGACGGCGACGGCGAAGCGGCGCAGCAGGCGGGCGCGGTCGGCCGGGGCCAGCGCCGCCCACTTCTGCTGCGCCCGCGCGGCCCGTACGACCGCCGCGTCCACGTCCGCTGCACTGGCGGCCGGGACGGTCGCGATGACCTCCTCCGTCGCCGGATTGAGCACCTGGTGCTCGTGCGTGTCGTCCATCTCGTGCGTCAAGAAGGGCCTCACAGGCGTTCGAAGGAGCGGCGGAGCTCCCAGTCGGTCACCGCGGCGTCGTAGGCGTCCAGCTCGACGCGCGCCATGTTGCGGTAGTGCGCGACCACCTCGTCCCCGAAGGCGGCCTTGGCGATGGGGCTGTTCTCCCACAGCTCGGCGGCCTCGCGCAGGGTGGTCGGGACGTGCTCGTACTCCGAGGTGTAGGCGTTGCCGGCGCAGGCGTCGGGCAGTTCGAGCTGCTGCTCGACGCCGTACAGACCCGCCGCGACCAGTCCGGCGACCGCCAGATGGGGGTTGACGTCACCGCCGGGCAGCCGGTTCTCGAACCGCAGCGAGCGGCCGTGGCCGACCACCCGCAGCGCACAGGTGCGGTTGTCGTGACCCCAGGCGACGGCGGTGGGCGCGAACGAGCCCGGCTGGAAGCGCTTGTACGAGTTGATGTTCGGCGCGTACAGCAGCGAGAAGTCCCGCAGCGCGGCCAGCTGCCCGGCCAGGAAGTGGCGCATCAGCGCGGACATGCCACCCGGGCCGTCGCCCGGCATGACGTTGCGGCCCTCCTCGTCGGCGAGCGAGAGGTGGATGTGACAGGAGTTGCCCTCGCGCTCGTTGTACTTCGCCATGAAGGTGAGCGAGACGCCCTCCTGGGAGGCGATCTCCTTGGCGCCGGTCTTGTAGATGGCGTGCTGGTCGCAGGTGACCAGGGCCTCGTCGTAGCGGAAGACGATCTCGTGCTGGCCCGGGTTGCACTCGCCCTTGGCGGACTCGACGGTCAGGCCCGCGCCCGCCATCTCGTTGCGGATGCGGCGCAGCAGCGGCTCGATCCGGCCGGTGCCGAGCACCGAGTAGTCGATGTTGTACTGGTTGGCCGGGGTCAGCCCCCGGTAGTCCGCGTTCCAGGCCTGCTCATAGGTGTCCCGGAAGACGATGAACTCCAGCTCGGTGCCGACCTGTGCGGTGAGGCCGAGCTCGGCGAGCCGGTCGAGCTGGCGGCGCAGGATCTGGCGCGGGGCGGCGACGACGGGCGCGCCGTCCTCCCAGCCGAGGTCCGCGACGAGCATGGCCGTGCCCTCGTTCCACGGGACGCGGCGCAGGGTGGTGAGGTCGGGGAGCATGGCGAAGTCGCCGTAGCCGCGCTCCCAGGAGGACATCTCATAGCCGCCGACCGTGTTCATCTCGGTGTCGACGGCGAGGAGGTAGTTGCAGCCCTCGGTGCCATGGGCGACTACCTCGTCGAGGAAGAAACGTGCGGCGAACCGCTTGCCCTGGAGCCGCCCTTGCATATCGGGGAAGGCCAGGACCACAGTGTCGATCTCGCCGCTCTCGACGAGCGCGCGCAGCGCGTCGATGTCGAGCGGGGGTGTGCGGTCTGCCACGGGAAATGCCTCCTTCGGTCAGCCGAGAACCCATAAGGTATTGCCGAGAACCATTGCTTGGGAAGGGGGTGCGGCCAGATGTCGCAGCCGGATTTCGAGGACCGGCTCGCCCCGGTGCTGCGGACCGTGCGGGCCGGCAACGGCTTCGAGGAGGCGCTGGAGCAGATCCTCCAGGTCGTCCGGCTCGGTCTGGTGCCGGCTGGTGAACGGCTGCCGTCGGAGCGGGAGTTGGCCGAGCGCCTGGGCATCAGCCGGGTCACGCTGCGCGAGGTCCTGAAGGTCCTCACCGACCAGGGCCTGGTGGAGGCGCGGCGCGGCCGGTACGGCGGAACGTTCGTGCTGGCGCGCACCTCATCGACCGGCGAGGACGAGCTGCGGCGCCGGATCGCGGAGGTCGACGTGGAGGACGTGCTGCGCTTCCGCGAGGTCCTGGAGGTGGGCGCGGCCGGGCTCTGCGCCGTACACGGACTCACCGACGAGCAGGCCGACCGGCTGCGGGACGCGCTGGCCCGCACCCATGACGCGCCGCTCACCGACTACCGCCGCCTGGACACCCTGCTCCATCTGACCCTCGCCGAGCTGTCCGGCTCGCCCACGCTCACCGCGCGCTACGCCGCCGTGCGCGCCACCGTGAACGACCTCCTCGACTGCATCCCGCTGCTTGTACGCAACCTGGAGCACTCCCAGCGCCAGCACACCGCACTGGTCGAGGCGGTGCTCGACGGGGACGCGGACGGGGCGCGGGAGATGATGCGCGAGCACTGCGCGGGGACGGCCGCGCTGCTGCGGGGGTTTCTTACGTAGGACCGCCTCCGTTTACCCCGACGTAACGCAAGGGGCTTGATTTCCGGTTCTCTTCCCCGCAAAGGTATGGCTCCAGTCCATTGACCCCGTCCCCGTCGGGAGCCGCGTCATGACCGTGGAGTCCACCGAATCCGCCCAACCCCGCGCCGCCGAACCGGCCGACGACTATCTGGAGCGCAGGACGCTTCGCCGGGGCAGCGCCGGCTGGCTGCTGCTGACCGGCCTCGGCGTGGCGTACGTCGTCTCCGGCGACTACTCCGGCTGGAACTTCGGCCTGGCCCAGGGCGGTTTCGGCGGCCTGGCGATCGCCATGGCCCTGATGGGCCTGATGTACGTCTGCATGGTCTTCTCGCTCGCCGAACTCTCCTCCGTACTGCCCACGGCGGGCGGCGGCTACGGCTTCGCCCGGCGCGCGCTCGGCCCCTGGGGCGGCTTCCTCACCGGTACGGCCATCCTCATCGAGTACGTCCTGGCCCCGGCCGCGATCTCCATCTTCATCGGCGACTACGTCGAATCGCTCGGCCTGTTCGGCCTCACCTCCGGCTGGCCGGTCTACCTCGCCTGCTTCGCGATCTTCATCGGCATCCATCTGTGGGGCGTCGGCGAGGCGCTGCGCTTCAGCTTCGTGGTGACCGGGGTGGCGGTCGCCGCCCTGCTGGTCTTCGCCGTCGGCGCGTTCACGGACTTCGACGCGTCCCGGCTCGACGACATCGCGGTGCACAAGGACGCGGTCGGCGCGAGCTCGTGGCTCCCCATGGGCGTGATGGGGATCTGGGCGGCGTTCCCGTTCGGCATGTGGTTCTTCCTCGGCGTCGAGGGCGTACCGCTGGCGGCCGAGGAGACCCGCGACCCGGCCCGTACGCTCCCGAAGGCGATCCGCTGGTCCATGGGCATCCTGGTGGTGCTCGCCCTGCTCACCTTCTTCGCCTCGGCGGGCGCGCGCGGCTCGGCCGCGATCCAGGACGCGGGCAACCCGCTGGTCGAGGCGCTGCAACCGCACGGCAGGGCCACGGCGCTGAGCCGGATCGTCAACTACGCCGGGCTCGCGGGCCTGGTGGCGTCGTTCTTCTCGCTGATCTACGCGGGCTCGCGCCAGCTCTTCGCGCTCTCCCGGGCGGGCTATCTGCCCCGCTTCCTGTCGCTGACCAGCCGCCGCAAGGCGCCGTACCTGGGTCTGCTGGTGCCCGGCGCGATCGCCTTCTCGCTGGCGGCGGCGACCGGCGACGGGGCGCGGATGCTGAACGCCGCGGTCTTCGGCGCCACCGTCTCGTACGCACTCATGTCCCTGTCGCACATCGTGCTGCGCCGCCGTGAACCGCATCTGGAGCGCCCGTACCGTACGCCGGGAGGAGCGCTGACCTCGTCGGTCGCGCTCGTCCTCGCGTGCGCGGCGCTTGTCGCCACGTTCCTGGTGGACGTGACGGCGGCGCTGATCGCCCTCGGGGTGTACGCGGTCGCCGTCGCCTACTTCGGCCTCTACAGCCGTAAGCACCTGGTGGCCAGGGCACCCGAGGAGAAGTTCGCGGCGCTGGCGGCGGCGGAGGCCGAGCTGGAGCGCGAGTGAGGGTCCATCGGCGCAGGAACGGCACAAGGCGAGGGAGAACGCGGTGGGACGGCCACTGATCGGGGTCAGCACCTATCTGGAGAGCTCGGTGCGCTGGGGCGTGTGGGAGTGGCCCGCCGCCCTGCTGCCCGCGTACTACCCGCGCCTGGTGCGGGCGGCGGGCGGGCTCACGGCCATGCTGCCGCCGGACGACCCGGACACGGCCGCACAGGTGGTGGACCGCCTCGACGGCGTGGTGATCGCGGGCGGCCCGGACGTGGAGCCCGTACGGTACGGGGCCGACCGCGACGCCCGGACCGGGCCGCCCGCGCCGGAGCGGGACGCGTGGGAACTCGCCCTGATCGAGGCCGCGTTGACGTCCGGGACGCCGCTGCTCGGCATCTGCCGGGGGATGCAGCTCCTGAACGTCGCCCTCGGCGGCACGCTCGTCCAGCACATGGACGGCCACACCGGCGGGACGGGCGTCATCGGCCGCCACAGCGTGCGCCCCGTGCCCGGCACGCGGTACGCAGGGATCGAGCCGGGCGAGACGTCGGTGCCGACCTACCACCACCAGGCGGTGGACCGCCTCGCGGACGGCCTGGTGGTGTCGGCGCGGGCCGGGGACGGCACCGCGGAGGCGGTCGAACTCCCGGGCGCGGCCTGGGTGCTCGGGGTGCAGTGGCATCCGGAGCTGGGCGAGGACACCAAGGTGATGGAGGCGCTGGTGACGGCGGCGCGGACGAGAGCGGGCGGCCTCGTGGTGTGAGCCTCAGTGGGCGGCCGGGTCGCCGTCTGACGGATGGCCTCGGTGGGCGGCCGGGTCACCGGGTGACGGATCGCCTCGGCGGGCGGCCGGGTCGCCGTGTGGCGGATCGCCTCAGTGGGCGGCCCGGGTCAGCGACAGCAGGTCGCGGGCCGGGCCCGTGGGGCGGTGGCCGGTGCGCCAGACCGCGCGCAGATCGCGGCGCAGCCGTACGTCCTCCAGCGGGATCCGGGCCAGGCGCCGGCTCGCCAGCTCCTCGCCGAGGGCGAGTTCGCTGAGCACCGACGGGCCCGCGCCGCTCAGCACCGCCGCCTTCACGGCCGTGGTGGAGGCGAGTTCGAGCAGCGGCGGCGCCACCCCGCCGGCCGCCGCGAGGGCCGCGTCCAGGACCTGACGGGTGCCGGAGCCCTCCTCGCGCAGGATCAGCGGGGTGGCGGCCAGTTCGGCCGCGGTGAGCGGGGTGCGGCGGCGGGCCCACGGGTGGGAGGGCGCCGCGACCACGACCAGGCGGTCATGGCCGATCACCGCCGCGTCGAGCCCGGTCGGCACCGAAAGGCCCTCCACGAACCCCAGGTCCGCCTCGCCCGCCAGCAGCCGCTCGGCCACCAGCGCCGAGTTCCCGGCGTGCAGCGAGACCGCCGTGCCGGGCCGCTCGGCGCGCAGCGCGATCAGCCAGCCGGGCAGCAGATACTCGGCGATGGTCATGCTCGCCGCGACCCGCAGCCGGGAGTCGCGGCGCCCGCGCAGCGCCTGGGCGCCCGCGTCGAACGCCTCGGCCGCCTCCACCACCCGCCGCGCCCAGTCCGTCACCAGCACGCCCTCGGCGGTCAGCCTCGACCCGCGCGGCGAGCGGTCCACCAGGGCCACTCCGAGCCGGCGCTCCATCGCGCGGATCCGGCTGCTCGCGGCGGGCTGGGTGATGCCGAGGTCGCGCGCGGCCCGGCCGAGGCTGCCGTGCCGGGCGACCGCGAGCAGCAGCTCCAGGGCGCCCAGATCGGGCACCCGCCGGAACACGGGACCGGACTCCTCGGCGCTCGGCATACTCATAAACCCAGCTTATGGCCTCATAGAAAGATCCTCTCTGGCGGGGCCCCGCAAGCAGGGCGAAGGTGGACACATGGTCACCCTCATCCACTCGCGCACACAGGCAGCGGCGACCCCGCTGTCCGCGCTGCGCCACCTCGGTCCCAACTGGTACGCCGCCGTCATGGGCACGGCGATCATCGCCAACGCGGGCGCCGGGCTCCCGTTCCACCTCCCCGGGCTGACCGTGATCTGGGCCCTGTCGCTGACCATGCTGGTGGTGCTGGCCGTCGCCCGCGCCGCCCACTGGGTCCACCACCGCGACCAGGCCCGCGCCCACCTCATGGATCCGGGCGTGGCCCCGTTCTACGGCTGTATGTCGATGGCGTTCCTGGCCGTCGGCATCGGCACCCTGACCGTCGGCAAGGACGTCATCGGCGAGGACGCGGCCGTCACGCTCGCCTGGATCCTGTACGGCATAGGCACCCTGACCGGGCTCCTGGTCGCGGTGGGCATCCCGTACCTGATGGTCGTGCGCCACAAGGTCGCCTTCGGCAGCGCCTCGCCGGTGTGGCTGCTCCCCGTGGTCGCCCCCATGGTCTCGGCGACCCTCGGCGCGCTCCTGGTCCCGCACCTGTCGGCCGGCCAGCCCCGGGAGGCGATGCTGCTCGCCTCGTACGCGATGTTCGGCATGAGCCTGCTCGCCACCATGGTGATGCTGCCGCTGGTCTTCTCCCGGCTGGTCCACGAGGGCCCGCTGCCCCTCGCCCTCACCCCCGCCCTGTTCCTGGTCCTCGGCCCGCTCGGCCAGTCCACCACCGCCGTCAACAAGCTGGCCGATGTGGCCCCGGGCGCGATCGACACCCTGTACGCGAACGGCCTGAGCGTGTTCGCCGTCGTCTACGGCGTGCCGGTGATCGGCTTCGCCCTGATGTGGCTGGCGCTCGCGGTCGCCATGGTGATCCGCGCGGCCCGCTCCGGAATGCCCTTCGCGATGACCTGGTGGGCCTTCACCTTCCCGGTCGGCACCTGTGTCACCGGCGCCGAGGGCCTGTCCCGCCACACCGGCCTGGCCGCCTTCGACTGGCTCACCGTCGCCCTGTACGCACTGCTGGCGGCGGCGTGGCTGGTGGCGGGCTTCCACACCGTCCGCGGCCTGGTCAGCGGCAGGCTGCTCGCAGCGCCCCGCTGAGCGCGGCCGGGGCCTCGGCGAGCGAGGGGCCGTACCAGGTGAGCAGGCGGCCGTCGACGAGCGCCGCGGGCAGGGCCCAGAACGCCTCGGGGCCGTCGTCCGGTGTGAAGCGGTACGGCTCGTCGGGCAGGACCACCAAGTCGGCCCCGGCGGCGTTCAGTTCGTCGAGCGGGATGCGCGGATAGCGCTCGGCGTGGTCCGCGTACACATTGCGGACGCCGAGTCGGGCCAGCAGGTCCCCCGCGAAGGTGTCGCGGCCGAGCACCATCCAGGGCCGCCGCCAGATCGGCACGACGGCTGCTCTCGGCGGCTCGCCGGGGTCCGCAAGCGCGTCCCAGGCCCGGCGGGCCTCGTCGAGCCAGCGCGGGCGTGCCAGACCGCAGCCCTCGACCAGGACCCGGGCCAGCTCGGTGAACGCCTGCTCCAGGTCGCGCACTTCGGTGACCAGGACCTCCAGGCCCGCCGCCCGCAGGGCCGCGAGGTCCTGGGCGCGGTTCTCCTCCTCGTTGGCGATCACCAGGTCGGGGCGGAGCGCGACGATCGCGGGGACGTCGGGGTTCTTGGTGCCGCCGATCCGTACGGCGTCGAGCCCGGGCGGATGCGTACACCAGTCGGTCGCGCCGACCACCGTCCCCGGGGCGGTGACCGCCACCGCCTCGGTGAGCGAGGGCACCAGCGAGACCACCCGGGGACCGGCCGCGGGGCGCACCATCAGTGGCGGGTCTCCTCGATGGCCTCGATGTGGTCGGCCACCGCGACCAGCAGGATCCGGGTGCCGGGCACCGCCGCTCGCCAGCGGTGGCGGACCCCGCCGGACAGGCAGAGCGTGTCGCCGCGCTCAAGGCGGTAGGCCCGGCCCTCGGCCTCCACCTCGGCGGCGCCGTCGGCCACGTACATCAACTCGTCGTTGCGGTGCTGGAACTCGCGGGCGGTGTCGTGCTCGCCGGTGAACTCCATCGCGTGCAGCTGGTGGTGCCCGCGCAGCAGCTGGCGCACCCCGCCCTCGCCGTCCCCGTCCGCGCGCGCGACCTCCACGGTACGGGCGGTGTCCGCCGCGTCGTACAGCTCGGGGACGGTGGTGCCGAGCGCGTCCGCCACGCGCGCGAGGGAGCGGGCACTGGGCCGGGCGCGCTCGTTCTCGATCTGGCTCAGGAACGGCACCGAGAGGCCGCTGCGCTCCGCGACCGCGGCGAGGGTGAGTCCCAGCCTGCGGCGCAGCCGCCGCACGGCCACGCCCACCCGAAGAGTTTCCTTGTCGTCCATCTCTCCGGCTCCTCCCCGTCACCATGGCTCACTCGGCCGCCGCGCTGCCTGCACACTACGCAGCTTCGGCCCCCGGGGGCACCATCGTGTGGAAGAAGAGTGCCCTCGGGTAAGTCCGTGCATACCTTGCGACAGCGGGGCCCCGCCGTTGTTACGGCGGGGCCCCGTGACGGGCGAGGACGGCTGAAACCATTCGCCCTTTCGCGTGTCAGCGCGTGCGTGACCGATGTCCACGCGCGCGTGGCCGCCGGCTAGCCGTTCACCGGCGTCCACTTGTCGGCCAGGCCCGGGTTCTCCTTGAGCCAGGCGCGGACCGCCTCCTGCTCCTTGCCCTTGCCGGTCGACTGGATCTTCGCCTCAAGGCCGGTGAGCTGCTTCTCGGTCATCTTGAAGTTCTTCAGCCAGGCGCCGACCTTCGGGTTGTCGTCCCCGAAGCCCTTGCGGGCCAGGGTGTGCACCCCGTCGCCCTTGCCCCAGCTGCCCTTCGGGTCCTTGAGCTTCTTGAGGTCGTACGTGCTGTACGCCCAGTGCGGCGACCAGAGCGTGACGACGACCGGCTCCTTCTTGGCGTACGCGCGCTTGAGCTCGGCCAGCATCGACGGCGTGGAGCCGTCGACGACCTTGTACTCGCCGTCCAGGCCGTACTCCTTGAGGACCTTGTCCTTGAGCAGCCCCATCATTCCGGCGCTCGGCTCGATGCCGATGATCCGCCCCTTGAACTGGCCGGACTTGCCCTTGAGGTCGTCGAGCGAGTCGATGCCCTTCATGTACGAGGGCACGGACAGCTCCAGCGAGGTCGGGCCGTACCAGGAGCCCAGGTCCTCCAGCTTGTCGTGGTACTTCTGCCAGTACGTGGCATGGGTGACCGGAAGCCAGGAGTCGGTCTCGAAGTCGATCTGGCCGCCCGCCATACCGGTGTACAGCGCGCCCGCCTCGTACTGCAAGGCATCGACCTTGTAGCCGCGCCGCTCCAGCAACTCCTTCCAGAGGAAGGTGGAGGCGATGCCCTCGTCCCACGGGATGTAGCCCATGGAGACCTTCTTGCCCTTGCCGACGTTCTCGGCGCCGGAGGCGGTGGCCGTGGAGGACGAGCCGAACATGCCCATGCCGCCCGCGACCAGGGCGAGCACGACCACGCCGACGACCGCGACGGCGGGCCGCGGACGGTGGTTCCACAGCTGCGCGCCCGAGGTCCTGGCCTTGGCCAGCGCGCGGCGGCCCACCGGCGAGACCGCGCGGCCCAGCGCGCCGGTCATCCGGTCGAGGTACATGGCGAGGACGACGATGGAGACGCCCGCCTCGAAGCCGAGGCCGATGTCGACGTTGCCGATGGCGCGGTAGACCGCGCCGCCGAGCCCGCCGCCGCCGACCATGCCCGCGATGACGACCATGGAAAGGCCCAGCATGATCACCTGGTTGACGCCCGCCATGATGGTGGGCAGCGCCAGCGGGAGCTGCACCCGGAGCAGGGTGTTGCGCGGGGTGCTGCCGAACGCCTCGGCCGCCTCGACCAGTTCGGGGTCGACCTGGCGGATGCCGAGCTCGGTCATCCGTACGCCCGGGGGCAGCGAGAAGACGATGGTGGCGATGATGCCGGGGACCACGCCGACGCCGAAGAAGATGATGCCGGGGATCAGATAGACCATCGCCGGCATGGTCTGCATGAAGTCGAGCACCGGCCGGCTGATCGCGCTCACGGTCTTGGACCGGGACGACCAGATGCCCAGCGGGATGGCGAGGGCCAGTGTCACCACGGTCGCCACGAGCACCAGCGACAGCGTCGACATGGCCTCGTCCCACAGCTCGATCGAGTCGATGAGGGCGAACCCGCCGAAGGCGAGCACACCGGCGACCAGACCGCGCAGCCACCAGGCGACGACGGCGAGGATGCCCGCGAAGAGCAGCGGCTGCGGTGCGGACAGGACGGCGTCGATGCCGTCGTACATGCCGTTGACAACCTTGGTGACGGCGTCGAACAGCCAGGAGAGATGGTTCTGCAGGAACGTGACGGCGCTGTCGACCCACTGGCCGAGGGGAAGCCTAGGCACGGGCCACCTCCTGCGCCGAGCAGGCCATGGGCCCGCGCTCGTCGTCGCCCAGGAACGCGATCAGGCGCTCCTGCGGTACGACGCCGAGCAGCGCCCCGTCGGCGCCCTTGACGGCGACGGGGTGCGGCACCCGGGCCGCGACGGCGCACAGGTCGGCCACCGAGGTGTCCAGGGTGACGCTCTCGCAGTCGCACTCCCCGGCGTCCGCGCGCTCCGGCTCGGTCATCACCGATACGGCGGTGAGTACCCGGGAGCGGTCGACGTCCTGGATGAACGACGCCACGTAGTCGTTGGCCGGGGTCAGCAGGATGTCCTCGGCGGTGCCGAGCTGGACGATCCGCCCGTCGCGCATCACGGCGATGTTGTCGCCGAGCCGCATGGCCTCGTTGAGGTCATGGGTGATGAAGACGATGGTCTTCTTGAGCCGCTTCTGCAGTTCGAGCAGCTGGTCCTGCATGTCGCGGCGGATCAGCGGGTCGAGCGCGCTGAACGACTCGTCCATCAGGAGCAGATCGGCGTCGGTGGCGAGCGCGCGGGCCAGGCCCACGCGCTGCTGCATACCGCCGGAGAGCTCGTCGGGCCAGGAGTCGCCCCAGCCGCCGAGCCCGGTGAGCTCCAGGGCCTCGGCGGCGCGCTTCTCGCGCTCGGCGCGCGGCACGCCCTGGACCTCCAGGCCGTACGCGGCGTTCTCCAGGACACTGCGGTGCGGGAAGAGCGCGAAGTGCTGGAAGACCATGCTGATCTTGGTGGAGCGGACGGTGCGCAGCTCGCTCGCGGACAGGCCGGTCAGGTCCTGGCCGTCGAAGAGGACACGGCCCGAGGTGGGCTCGATGAGCGCGTTGAGCATCCGCAGGAGGGTGGACTTCCCGGATCCCGAGAGTCCCATGACCACGAAGATCTGGCCGGGCTCCACCGTGAAGGAGGCGTCGATCACCGCCGCCGTCGTCCCGGCCGCGCGCAGCTCGTCGCGGTCGGCGCCGCTCGCGAGCTTGCGCACAGCCTCGTCGGGTCGTCTGCCGAACACTTTGTAGAGCTGCTCGGCTTGCAGCCTGGACACATACACCTCACGGGTAGAACGGAAAACGGCCCGCATCCCCCGCTCGCGGGCCGTGGAGCGGTACGGAATCGGTCCGCTTCCTCATGCATTAGTTGAAACTGATACCGAGGGCCACTCCAGCGCCGCGCCTGCCCCGGCTTATCGGAGGCAAACACAGGAGTGAGCCAGTTCACTGCCGCGAGCGGTGACTGTCAGTGGCGTGCGGCATCATCGGGGTGTGACGCGACGCCTGATGCTCCTCGACACCGCTTCCCTGTACTTCCGGGCCTATTTCGGGGTCCCCGACACCGTCCGGGCCCCGGACGGCACCCCGGTCAACGCCGTGCGCGGCCTGCTCGACTTCATCACCCGGCTGGTCCAGGACCACCACCCGGACGACCTGGTGGCCTGCATGGACGCGGACTGGCGCCCGCACTGGCGGGTCGAGCTGATCCCTTCGTACAAGGCGCACCGGGTGGCCACCGAGACGGCCGAGGGCGTCCCGGACGAGGAGGAGGTCCCGGACACGCTCGCCCCGCAGGTCCCGGTGATCGAGGCGGTCCTGGACGCGCTGGGCATCGCCCGGGTCGGCGTCGCGGGGTACGAGGCGGACGACGTGATCGGCACCCTGTCGGCGGCGGCCCCGGGCCCGGTCGACATCGTCACGGGCGATCGCGACCTGTTTCAGCTGGTCGACGACAAGCGCGGCGTGCGCGTCCTCTACCCCCGCAAGGGCGTCGGCGACTGCGATGTGATCGACGACGACCTCATCCGCACGAAGTACGGAGTCCGGGCCGATCAGTACGCGGACTTCGCGGCCCTGCGCGGCGACGCCAGCGACGGCCTGCCGGGCGTCAAGGGCATCGGCGAGAAGACGGCGGCGCAGCTGATCTCGGAGTACGGCGACCTGGCGGGCGTGCGCCGGGCCGCCGGGGACCGCACCTCCAAGCTGACGCCCGCCAAGCGCAAGGGCGTCATCGAGGCCGCCGGCTATCTGGACGTGGCGCCGAAGGTGGTCCGGGTGGCCCTGGACGTGCCGCTGCCCGCCTTCGATCCGGCCCTGCCGGACGAGGCGCTGCACCCTCAGACGCTGGAGCAGCTGGCCGAGCGGTGGGGCCTGGGCAGCTCGCTGACCCGTCTGCTCACCACCCTGCGGCCGTGACACGTATATCGCTTGAGCGAGGTGCTAACTTAGGCAAACCTAAGAAGATAAGAACAGCAGGCTGAAACAGGGGAGAGCACTGTGGCAGAACGAGCGGCCCGCCAGGCACCACGGGCCCATGAGGCACGCGTGGTGCGCACGGAGTGGATCAGCGAGCACATGATCCGCATCGTTCTCGGGGGCGCCGGCGCCGGCGGTTTCACCGTGGGCGACCTCACCGACCACTACGTCAAGCTGCTCTTCCCGGCAGAGGGTGTGACCTACCCCGAGCCGTTCGACATGGAGCGGATCCGCGCCGAGTTCCCGCGCGAGCAGTGGCCCAGCCAGCGCACGTACACGGTGCGGGCGTGGGACGCCGAGCGCGACGAGCTCACCGTCGACTTCGTGGTCCACGGCGACGAGGGCCTGGCCGGTCCGTGGGCCGCCCGCGCCGAGGTCGGCGACGTGATCCGGTTCATCGGCCCGGGCGGTGGCTACGCCCCGGACCCGGCGGCCGACTGGCATCTCCTGGTGGGCGACGAGAGCGCCCTCCCGGCGATCGCCGCCGCCCTTGAGCGGATTCCGGCCGGAGCCGTGGTCCACGCCTTCGTGGAGGTCGCGGGCCCGCGGGAGGAGCAGGAGCTGCGGACGCCGGAAGGGGTGGCGGTCACCTGGCTGCACCGCGGCGAGGCCGCGGTGGGCGGCCAACTGATAGCGGCGGTCAAGGAGTTGGAGTTCCCCGAGGGCGACGTGCACGCGTTCGTCCACGGCGAGGCGGGCTTCGTCAAGGACCTGCGCCGCCATCTGCGCCTGGACCGCCAGATCCCGCGCGAGCGCCTGTCCATCTCGGGCTACTGGCGCCTGGGCCAGGACGACGACGCCTGGCGCGCGGTCAAGCGCGAGTGGAACGAGCAGGTGGAACGGGAGCAGGAGCAGGCGGCGGCCTGACGGGCACGGGGTGCGGTGGCCAAGCCCCCGCACCCCTCCCGGCCACGTACAGTCCGCCGCCGAAAGCCCCGCCCTCAGACGGACTTCTGGTACGACCGGAACGTCCTGGTGGACAGCCACACGGCCACCACCGCCAGCGCGAGCAGCGCCCCGCCCCGCCCGAGGACGAGCCCCCAGTCCGGCTCCGCCGACGAGGCCGAACGGCCGATCGCGATACCCCAGTTGAGCGGATTGAAGTCGGCCACGTGCCGCATCCACGACGGCATCTGCGCCGGCGCCATGAACGCCGAGGACAAGAACGTCAGCGGCAGCAGCAGGAACGTGTTGATCCCGATGATCGACTCCCGCTGACGCACCAGCATCCCCAGCGCGTTGGAGAAGGCGCCGAACACCGTGCCGACGAGGATCGCCCCGACGGTCAGGACGAACATCCCCAGGAACCCGCCGGGATAGTGCGCCCCGCCGATCTTCCCGAGCACCAGGATGATGACGGACTGCACGGCGATGCTGATGCCGTTCTGGGCGACGTTCGCGTTCATCAGCGCGCTGCGGCTGACCGGTGTGGTCAGGAACCGGTTGAGCGTGCCGCGTTCGATCTCCTCCAGTGTGCCCATGCCCGCCCACATGCTGGAGCCCAGCGCGCTCATCACCACGATGCCGGGGACGAGGTAGTCCAGATAGGACGTGGTGCCGAAGCCCCCGAGTTCGACGATCTTCTTGAACAGGTTCCCGAACAGGAAGAGCCAGATCACCGGCTGGATCAGCGTGATCAGGAGATACGCGGGCTGCCGCACGATCGCCATGAGCTGACGCTGCGTCATGAACCAGGTCTGGGCGAGGGTCCGCGCGGGGCCTGCGGAGGTCCGCGCGGGGGCGGTGGCCGAGGAAACGGTCAAGGTACTCATCGGGCATCTCCGGCGGTGACGAGGGCGGCGGAGGAGGGCGCGTCGGCGGCGGCCTCGGCTTCGGAGAAACGGCGTCCGGCGTGGCGCAGATAGACGTCGTCGAGGGAGGGCCGGGCGACGGTGGCGGACGCGACGGCCGCCCCGGCCCGTTCCAGCGCGGCGAGCAGCGCGGGCACGGCGGCGGCGCCGTCGTCGGCCCGGGCGCTGACCCGGCGTCCGTCGATCAGGATCTCGTGTACGCCCGGGAGCCCGCCGAGCGCGTGGCGCAGCGGCGAAGCCGCCCCGCCGCCGACCGCCTCGCGCAGCTCCAAGTGCACGGCGTCCCCGCGCAGTTCGCCTTTGAGGTCGTCGGGCGTGCCCTCCACCACGACCCGGCCCCGGTCGACGATGGCGATGCGCTCGGCGAGCCGGTCGGCCTCTTCGAGGTAGTGGGTGGTGAGCAGGATGGTCAGCCCCTCGTCCCCGGCCAGCCGGGCGATCTCCTCCCACATGGCGGTACGGGCCTCGGGGTCGAGCCCGGTCGTCGGCTCGTCCAGGAACAGGACCTCGGGCCGGTGGACGAGCCCCAGCGCCACGTCCAGGCGGCGCTGCATCCCGCCCGAGTAGCCCTTCACGACGCGCTGGGCGGCGTCGGCCAGATCGAACCGATCGAGCAGTTCGTCGACCCGCCGGGTCAGGGCCGCGCCCCTGAGACCGTACAACCGGCCCTGGAGCCGCAGGTTCTCGCGTCCGGTGGCGACCGGGTCGGCCCCGGACCGCTGGGCGACGACCCCGATCGCGCGCCGCACCCGGTCGGCGTGGCGCAGCACGTCGTGTCCCGCGACGGTGGCCGTGCCGCTGTCGGGGCGGGCGAGGGTGGTGAGGATCTTGACGGTGGTGGACTTGCCGGCGCCGTTCGGCCCGAGCAGCCCGAAGACCGTGCCCGCCTCGACGGTGATGTCCATGCCGCTGAGGGCGGTGACATCGCCGGGATACGTCTTGACGAGGTCGCGCGCCTCGACCGCGGGCGTACGCGTGCTGGTGCGCGCCTGGACCGCAGGCGCAGTTGCGTTCATGACTGGGGCTCTCCTGTGGTGAGCGTGGGGTCGGGTACGACGGACCGATCCACGTGAGAGCGCCGGGCTATCCTTGGTGTGCCGCACCTCGATCGCCTGGCCTGCCACGCAGTGGGCCCGGTCCGGGGTTCGAACCCCGGTGAGTGCTGCTGCAACAGCGTTCGCCGGGGTTTTCTCTTCTGTCCTCTCCCGCGCCGATCCATGGCGCGGGTTTCCTGTCTCCTCCCGCGCCGCCTACTCGCGGGAGTGGTCCTCATCCTCCAATTCCCGCCATTCGGCGGGGACTTCGCCGGTCTCGTGCCACTGGCGCCAGGCCGCGACGCCGCTGAGGGTGCCGTCCGCGATCTCCTTGCGGAACCCGCGGACCCACTCCACCTCGGCCTCGGTCATATGGAGCTGGTACTCGGTCTCCACCAGGAAGATCCGGGGCAGCGTCTCCTTCAGCTTCGCCAGGACCGCCCGGCTCGCCGCGACCCGCACCTCCAGTGTGCTCAGACGCTGATCGAGCAGTTCCATGACCTCGTCGGGCGGCAGCACCCCCATGAGGGAGAGCGCCGTCTCGAAGATCGGGAACTCGTGCACCGGCACGGAGATGATGTCGGCCATCCAGTCGGCCATCTCCTCGCGCCCGGCCTCGGTGAGCGCGTACAGCGTGCGCTCCGGCCGGTTGCCCTGCCGCTGCACCTCGGCGACCTCGACGAAGCCGTGCTTTTCGAGGTTCTGGACGACGGTGTACAGCGATCCGTAATTGATCTTGATGCTGTACTCCTTGCCGCGCCGGCGCAGAGTCTGGGCGATCTCGTACGGATGCATCGCCGCGCGCTCCGAGAGCAGCACCATCACGGCCAGTGCCAGCGGATTGCCGAGCTTGCGCCTTCGCGCCGCCACGACCATCACCTCGTCTCCGAATACTCGTCAACGAACATATCGCGAGATGGAGTGCCCGTCAACCGCGATATGTCGTGTCATTGGGTGAGTCGGGGAGACGCCTCGGGATGCCCTGCGGGCAGCACAAACGGGTGGCCCCCGCCGGACGTATCCGGCGGGGGCCACCCGTTGTGCGCAACAGCCTGCGTCAGCCCACCGAGCTGTACGCCACCACTCCCCTGAGCAGCGCGTCGACCGCCCGGCGGGCGTTCTTGGCGACCGTGCTGCCCGCCGAGGTGCCCGGGGCCGCCGCCGCGATCTGGCCCAGTACGTCGATGACCTGCTTGCACCAGCGCACGAAGTCGCCCGCGGGCATCTCCGCCTCGCGCAGCACCTCGTCCAGGCCCTGGCCCGAGGCCCACTGGAAGGCCGCCCAGGCGAAGCCGAGGTCGGGCTCGCGCTGGCCGACACCCTCCGCCTGGTTGATCTTGTGGTCCTCCTCCAGCGCGTCGAGGCGGCCCCAGATGCGGACCATCTCGCCCAGCGCCGCCTTGGCCGCGCCCGAGGGCAGCTTGGGCGCCACCGCGTCATCGGCCTGGCGGGCCTCGAACACCAACGCCGAGACGCACGCGGCCAGTTCGGCCGGGCTCAGGCCCTCCCAGACGCCCGCGCGCAGGCATTCGCTGGCCAGCAGGTCCAGTTCGCCGTAGAGCCGGGCGAGGCGGCGGCCGTGCTCGGTGACCTCGTCGTCGCGCAGATAGTCCAGCTCGGTCAGCAGCGCCACGATCCGGTCGAAGGTGCGGGCGATGGTGTTCGTCCGCCCCTCGATGCGCCGCTCCAGCTGCTGGGTGTCGCGCTTGAGCCGGTAGTAGCGCTCGGCCCAGCGCGCGTGGTCCTCGCGCTCGTCGCAGCCGTGGCACGGGTGTGCGCGCAGCTCGGCGCGCAGCCGTGCGATCTCGCGGTCGTCGGCGGCCTCGGCGCGGCCCCGGCGATGGCGCTCGGGCACGATGTGGCCCGCCTTGGTGCGCAGCGCGGAGGCGAGGTCGCGACGGGACTGCGGGGAGCGCGCGTTGAACGACTTCGGGATGCGCATCCGCTCGACCGCCTCGACCGGCACCGGGAAGTCGATCGCGGCGAGCCGCTTGACCTGCCGCTCGGAGGTCAGCACCAGCGGGCGCGGCCCGTCGTGCTGGTCGAAGCCGCGGTGGCCGTTGGAGCGCCCGGCCGGGATGCCCGGGTCGAGCACCAGGGCGAGCCCGGCGAACTTGCCGGTCGGCACATGGATCACGTCGCCGGGCTTCAGCTTCTCCAGGGAGGCGGCCGCGGCGGCCCGGCGCTGGCTGGCGCCCTGCTTGGCGAGCTCCGTCTCGCGGTCCTTGAGGTCGCGGCGCAGCCGCGCGTACTCCTCGAAGTTCCCCAAGTGGCAGCTCATGCCCTCCTGGTAGCCCTCCAGGCCCTCCTCGTTGCGCTGCACCTGGCGGGAGATGCCGACGACGGACTTGTCCGCCTGGAACTGCGCGAAGGAGGTCTCCAGGAGCTCGCGCGAGCGATGCCGGCCGAACTGCTCGACCAGGTTCACCGCCATGTTGTACGACGGCTTGAAGCTGGAGCGCAGCGGATACGTCCGGGTGCCGGCCAGGCCCGCGAGCGCGCCCGGGTCCATGCCGCGCTGCCACAGCACCACGGCGTGGCCCTCGACGTCGATGCCGCGCCGCCCGGCGCGGCCGGTGAGCTGGGTGTACTCGCCGGGGGTGATGTCGGCGTGCTGTTCGCCGTTCCACTTGACGAGCTTTTCCAGGATCACGGTCCTGGCGGGCATGTTGATGCCCAGCGCCAGCGTCTCGGTGGCGAAGACGGCCTTGACCAGACCGCGGACGAACAGCTCCTCCACGACCTCCTTGAAGGTCGGCAGCATGCCCGCGTGGTGGGCCGCGATGCCGCGCTCCAGGCCCTCCAGCCACTCGTAGTACCCGAGGACGTTCAGGTCCTCGCCCGGGATGGAGGCGGTGCGCTCCTCGACGAGCTCGCGCACCTTGTGGCGCGCCTCCTCGTCGTTGAGCCGCAGCCCCGCGTACATGCACTGCTGGACGGCGGCCTCGCACCCCGCCCGGCTGAAGATGAAGGTGATCGCGGGCAACAGGCCCTCGGCGTCCAGCCGTTCGATGACCTCGGGGCGGCCCGGCGTCCAGATCCGGGAGCGCTGGCGCCGCTCGCGCTCGCGGTCGGCCTCGCGGACCATCTTGCCGCGCCTGCGGTCGCGCGGGTTGTACGTCTTCTGGTTCTCCATCCGGGCCATGCGCAGCAGGTCCGGGTTGACCTCGCGCCGGGCGCCGCCGCGGCCGCCGTGGTCGGTGGACTCCTCGAAGAGGTCGTACATCCGGCGCCCGGCCAGCACGTGCTGCCACAGCGGAACGGGGCGCTCCTCGGCGACGATCACTTCGGTGTCGCCCCGGACGGTGTCCAGCCAGTCGCCGAACTCCTCGGCGTTGGAGACGGTCGCCGACAGCGAGACCAGGGTCACCGACTCGGGCAGGTGGATGATCACCTCTTCCCAGACGGCGCCCCGGAAGCGGTCGGAGAGGTAGTGCACCTCGTCCATGACCACATAGCCGAGGCCGAGCAGCGACTGGGAGCCCGCGTAGAGCATGTTGCGCAGGACTTCGGTGGTCATCACGACCACCGGCGCTTCCGAGTTGACGCTGTTGTCGCCGGTGAGCAGGCCGACCTTGTCCGCGCCGTAGCGCTTGACCAGGTCCGCGTACTTCTGGTTGGAGAGCGCCTTGATGGGCGTGGTGTAGAAGCACTTGCGGCCCTGCTGGAGGGCCAGGTGCACGGCGAACTCGCCGACGATGGTCTTGCCGGAGCCGGTCGGGGCGGCTACGAGCACACCCTTTCCTGTTTCGAGTGCCCGGCAGGCCTCGATCTGGAAGGGGTCCAGATCGAAGTCGTACAGGTCGCGGAAGGGTGCGAGCGCGGTGGCCTGCTCGGCGGCGCGGAGCCGGGCAGCTGCGTACGCTTCGGCTGGTGAGAGGTCCTCTGTCATCTTGTCTTCGAGCCTACCCGCCCCCTCTGACAGAGGTCTCGATCTTTATCCGGGACCCGTCCCGGCCTGCGGCTGCGTTAGGGGAGCCAGTACCCGCACCGCACCGCGCACACACTCGGCGGCCAGCGGCAGCGGCCCCAGCGGCTCCCCGTCCGCGTATCCGGTGACCCGCGGGGCGTCCAGCGTGATCGCGGCGGCACGGTAGGTGGTGACCTTGGGGTGGCTCAGGTGCGTGCCCTTGTAGACCTTGGGGAAGACCTTGACCAGGGTGGCGCGCGAGCAGTCCCCGACGACGGTGATGTCGAAGAGCCCGTCGTCCATGACCGCGTCCGCGCAGATGCGCATGCCGCCGCCGTACGACGATCCGTTGCCGACCGCGACGAGGGTCGCCTCGATCTCGCGGACCTCGCCGCCGTCGAGCGTGACGCGGTACGGGATGGGGCGGAAGGCCGCGAGTTCGGCGACCATCGCCAGGTCGTACTTGAAGCGGCCGGTGGGCCAGCGCATCCGGTTGCCCCGGTCGTTGACCCGGGAGTCGAAGCCGGAGGCGAGGACGGTCCCGAACCAGGAGTCCCCGGCCCGCCCGAGGTCGATGTCACGGATCTCGGCGCCCTTGAGCGCTTCGGCGGCGAGCCGGCCCGCCGCCGCCGGGTCGCGCACGGGCAGCCCGAGCGCGCGGGCGAAGTCGTTGCCGGTGCCCACGGCGACCACGCCGAGCGGGGTGCGGGTGCCCGCGACGGCTTGCAGGGCGAGGTTGACCATGCCGTCGCCACCGACGGCTATGAGGGCTCCGGTGCCGCCCGCGACGGCCTCGCGGGCCCGGCGCAGCGCGTCGTGCGCGTCCTCGCCGAGCACCGTGCGCACGGAGAATCCCGCGGCCCGCAACGCGGAAGCGGCCGGCTGCGCGGCGTGCGCGCCCCGGCCGCGTCCCGCGGTGGGATTGACGAACAGAGTGATCTCGCTGGTCACTGAGGGTCCCCCCGGACAGAGTCGGACGGAAGGACCCTACAAGACGCCGTCCTGGGCAAGATCAGGTGATGTCGTCGTACCCGTTGACCCTGTTGTTGGAGCGGCCGCCGTCGGCCTGCTCGGGCAGCGCCGGGGTGGTCACCGGCTCGATCTCGCCGACGTCCTCGGGCGTGAGGTCCAGCTCGGAGGCCTCGTCGTCGGCGGGACCCGAGTCCCGGCGCTCCTGGCGTCGCTTGTCGTTGAGGATCGCGATGCCGACGGCCACGAAGTAGAGCAGCACGATCGGGGCCGCGAGCGACAGCATCGACACCGGGTCGACGGTCGGGGTCGCGAACGCCGCGAAGATCGTGACGCCCATGATCATGCCGCGCCACCAGCCCAGCATCCGGCGGCCGCTGAGCACTCCGCCGAAGTTGAGCATGATCAGGAAGAGCGGCAGCTCGAAGGAGAGGCCGAAGACGACGATCATCCGCAGGACGAGGTCGATGAGCTCGTTCAGCGGGAGCAGGTTCAGCGCGCCGTCGGGGGTGAACTCCAGGAGGACCTTCGCCGCGGCGGGCAGTACGTGGTACGAGAACCAGCCACCGGCGACGAAGAGCGGGAAGCCCGCCGCGACGAAGCCGAGCGAGTACTTCTTCTCGTTCCGGTGCAGGCCCGGGGCGACGAACGCCCAGAGCTGGTAGAGCCAGATCGGGCTGGCCGCGACGACACCCGCCACCAGCGACGTCTTGATCATCAGGGTGAACGGCGACATGAGGCCGGACATCGTGACGTTGCCGCAGTGGTCCTTGCTGTCCTTCTTCGCCAGCGCGTCGAAGGCTTCCTTGCAGCCGACCGACTCCCTGACCGGCTTGATGATCAGGTCGACGATGTCCTTGTAGTAGAACGCCGCCACCACGGCGCAGACAAGGATCGCGAGGACCGCCTTCGCGAGCCGGTTGCGCAGCTCACGGAGGTGGTCCGAGAGGGGCATCCGCCCCTCCGGGTCCCTCTGCTGTTTGCGGGCAGACTTCAGCAACCCACGTCCTCATCTCGTGCGGCAGGTCGTCCCTCGGTGAAGAGCGCCTGCTTGGGCCCAGGTGTCAGCGGGTGGAGTCGGTCGGCTCGGTGACGGGACGCGAGCTGCTGACGTCGCCGGGGGCCGACTGGATGGTGCGCTGGACCGGCTGCTCGCCCGGGTGCGGCGGGTCGGCGGGGGCGGTCTGCTGGCCTTCCGCCTTCATCGCCTTGGCCTCGCTCTTGAGGATGCGGGCGGACTTGCCGAGCGACCGAGCCATGTCCGGAAGCTTCTTCGCGCCGAACAGCAGGACGACGACCACGAGGATGAGAATGATCTCGGGGGCTCCGAGCCTTCCGAACATAACCTTTTACCTTCTCACCGAGGCGACATGGGGTGGGGCTGCGTGTGACGGCCGGACTGGTGTCCGACCGGTTGCGTGCAGCGATCGTAACGCGCAGGGGTTAACGCTGGGCAATCCCCGTGCGTACTCCCGTACACGGCCCACTGCCTCGCTCCGTGGCCCGCGCATTGAAGCGTACCCAACCGCACGGACAGACAGGAGTACGCGCCGTCAGCGCAAGGTCTCTCCGGTCGCCGAGAGTTCAACTGCGGCGCGTTCCAGGTCCTCGGCGGCGCTGTTGATCTTCCGTGTGGTGTCGGCCACTTGGCGGCCGAGCCGCTGCGCCTCGACGAAGACTTTGATCGCGAGGACGCCCAGCACGGCGATCCCGGCGAACCCGAGGGCGATGGCGGTCATCGGCCAGAACATGAACACAGACCCTAGACGGTGGAGTGGAGGCGGAGGGTGCGCACCCCGCCGCCGGTGAGGAGTTCGACGATGCGCTCACCGGCCGGTTTGCGCACCGCCGAGCCGCACTCGGGGCAGGTGAAGGAGTAGAAGGTGGTGCGGCGGCTGGCGCCGATCGCGAGGCGCAGGGCGCCCGCGGCCAGCTCGAAGCGGGCGCGGCAGTTCGGACAGGCGGCCTTGAAGAGCACCGACTGGACCGCCGACACCTGACGGGAAATACCGGGCATTACCGACATAATCGCTCCTCTCCTCAGCTCAGTCCGTCGTGCGCGCTCGGTCCTTCGTACGCCGCGAGCGCCGCCCGGGCCGCGCTTCGCGCACTGTGCGCCAGCTCGTCCGGCGCCACGATCCGGCCGTCCGGGCCGAGCCGCAGCGCGAGCCGGCGCAGCGACGCCGGGTCCGGGGTGCGCAGCGTGATCCGCAGCCCCCCGTCGCCCAGCTCCTCGGCGCTGTCGTGCGGGTAGTACTCGGCGACCCAGCGCCCGCCGGGACCCACCTCGACGATCACCTCGGGGTCCTCGGCCGACGGCTGCACCAGCCCCTCCGAGAGATCCCGCAGCTCCAGCTCCGGCGGCGCGGCCGGCTCGTCGAGCAGTCGGATTTCGGCCACCCGGTCCAGGCGGAAGGTGCGCCGCGCCTCCGAGGTCCGGCACCACGCCTCCATATAGGTGTGGCCGACGGCGAAGAGCCGGATCGGGTCCACCTCGCGCTCGGTGAGCTCGTCGCGCGCGGGCGAGTAGTAGCGCAGCCACAGCCGGCGCCGCTCCGAGATCGCCCGGTCGACGTCCGCGAAGACCCCGCCCTCCGACTCGAAGGTCACCGAGAGCCGGGAGCTCGCGCCCGCCGCCTCCCCGGCCGCCGCCTCCAGCTTGGCGGTGGCGCGCAGCAGCGCCTGCCGGTCGCCCTCGCGCAGCCCCGGCAGCGTCGCGACCGCGCGGGCGGCGACCAGGAGCGCGGTCGCCTCGTCGGCGGCGATCCGCAGCGGCTCGGCCGCCTCCGCGCCCAGAGCGCCGGGATTGCGCCACCAGATGCGGTCGCCGTCGGTGTCGATGTCGAGCAGGTCCCCGCCGCGGAAACTGGTGCCGCACATGGGCAGGACGTCGAGGTCCGAGATCAGCTCGTCCTCGGTGATCCCGAAGGCGCGGGCGACGTCGGCGACGTGCGCCCCGGGCCGCTCGCGCAGATAGGTGACGAGCGACAGCATGCGGCGCGTCTGGTCGATGGCATTGGCAGCCATGTCCGGATCCCCCTCAGCCCTTGGCCACGGCGCGCAGCCGCTCGACCACGTCGGCCCGCAGATCTGCGGGCTCCAGCACGACCACATCGGGGCCGAACTCCACGAGCCAGGCGTCGAGCCCGTGCCCGTACGGAATCTCCAACTCGTCCCAGCCGTCGCCGAGTTCCCGCGTGGCGGTGGCCCGCGAGCGCAGCGGGTAGCCGGCCCCGGCGCGCAGCCTGATCCGCGCCGAGCGGGTGGCGGTCTCCCCCGCCCAGCTCTCCACGGTCTCGCGCACGGTCACCACGTCCGGCACCGGCGCGGTGAAGGCCCCGGCCCGCGAGCGCACCTTGCCGGTGATCCGCGAGAGCCGGAAGACCCGCTCGGCGCCCCGGTCGCGGTCCCAGCCCGCCAGATACCAGTGGCCCCGCCAGCACTCCAGGGTCCACGGCTCGACATGGCGCGCCTCGGGGCGTACGGCGGTGGCCTTGCGGTAGTCGAAGATGACCGGGCGGCGGTCGCGGCAGGCCAGCATCAATGGCTCGAAAGCGGCCTCGTGGACCGGGATGCGTGGCTCGATCGCGCTGTGCTCATACGGATTGTCGGCCTCCGGCATCCCGGCGGCGCGCAGCTTCTGCAGGGCGCCGCTGGCCGCGCCCGCGAGCCGGGCCTGCTGCCAGACCCGGGCGGCGAGACCCAGGGCCGCGGCCTCCTCGGCGTCGAGCTGGACGGGCGGCAGCCGGTTGGAGTCGCGGCGGGCCAGATAGCCGGTCTCGCCGTCCAGGTTCTCCACGGTCTCGATGACCAGGCCGAGTTCGCGCAGATCGTCCTTGTCGCGCTCGAACATCCGGTTGAAGGAGTCGTCGGACCCGGCTTCCAGATAGGCCTCGATGGAACCGCGCAGTTCGCGCTTGCTGAGCGGACGGCGCGTCCCCAGCAGACACAGCGCCAGGTTCATCAGCCGCTCGGCCTTGGCAATCGCCATCGACGCCCTTCGCCTCTTCTCGTCTCCGCGGAGCGGCACCGCTGCTCCCGACCGTTGACCGTACCGCCCCGGGGTGTCGTGGCAAAAGCCGAGGGCCCATGCCAGGCGGCATGGGCCCTCGGTGTGATCGGGTGTGATCAGACAGCGACCAGGTCGCAGACGAAGATAAGCGTCTCGCCCGGCGCGATCGCGCTGCCGGCGCCACGGTCCCCGTACGCCAGGTGGGCGGGAATCGTCAGGCGGCGGCGACCGCCGACCTTCATGCCCTGGATGCCCTTGTCCCAGCCCTGGATGACCTGGCCGGCACCGAGCTGGAACTGCAGCGGGGTGCCGCGGTTCCAGGAGGCGTCGAACTCCTCGCCGGTGGAGAAGGCCACACCCACGTAGTGGACCTTCACATAGTCCCCGGCCTTGGCCTCGGCGCCGTCACCCTCCCAGATCTCCTTGATCTCCAGGTCCGCCGGCGGCTCGCCCTCGGGGAAATCGATCTCGGGCTTGTCGATGCTCACTGAACTGCTCCTCTTGACTACGTACAGGGCAACCGGGACAGTCTTGCATCTTCACTGTCAGGTCGTGGCCAGGGCCTCGATCAGGTCTTCGCCAGGATGTCGATCGAGAAGACCATGGTCGAGTTGGCCGGGATGCCCGACTGCTCCTTGTCGCCCAGGCCCTGGTCCGGCGGGATCACCAGCATGATCCGGCTGCCGACCTTCTTGCCGACCAGACCGGCCTTGAGGCCCTTGAGGGTGAGGTTCGGCAGCGCGAAGGTCTGGGTCTTGCCCTGGTCGTAGGTGCTGTCGAACTTCTTGCTGTCCTTCCACAGGAAGCCCTCGTACGCGAGCACCAGGCTGTCCGTGTCCTTCACCACGTCCCCGTCGCCCTCAAGGACGTAGTTGGAGACGAGCTTCTTCGACGGGTCGCCCTTGGGGATGGTCAGCGAGGGCGCCTTGCCGTCGGTGTTGGTGCCCACCTTCGGCAGGCTCGTGTCGTCCTGCGCGACCTCCTTGCCCTTGGCGGCGGTGGGGATCGTGGTCGACTTCACGATGTCGACGACGAAGACCAGCGTCGCGTTGGGCTTGATGTCTCCCTGTCCCTGCGCGCCGTAGCCGAGCTCCGGCGGAATGCCGAGCTCCACACGGCTGCCGACCTTCTGGCCCTCCAGGCCCTGGTCCCAGCCCTTGATGACCTGGCCGGCTCCGAGGGTGAGGGTGAACGGCTCCTTCCGGTCGAAGCTGTTGTCGAACGGCTTGTCCGAATCCCAGGCCTGGCCCAGGTAATTCACGGAGACGGCGTCGTTCTTCTTGAGCGGCGCGCCCTTGCCCTCGCTGATGACATTCACCTTGAGGGACTTGGGCGGGGTGCCCTCGCCCTTGGAGAGGGTCGGCTTCTCCCCGAACTTGGCGCCCGCGGTGATGGCGGGCAGCCCGTCCTTCATCGAAGCGGAGTCGGAGGTGGAGTCGGAGCCCTTGTTGTCGCTTCCACACGCGGCTGTCGCAAGCAACAGCAGGGGGACGGCGAGCAGGCCGGCAAGTCGGCGCACGTGTTCCTCAGATCTCAGACGGCACGGTAGTTTGCCCGCCACTCTAAAGCGTGCGACGGGCCCCGTACGAGGAACGTACGGGGCCCGTGTTCGCGTTGCCCGGTCGTCTCCGGTCACATACCGGCGATCAGCTTCTCCACCCGGTCGTCGACGGAACGGAACGGGTCCTTGCACAGGACAGTGCGCTGCGCCTGGTCGTTGAGCTTCAGATGCACCCAGTCGACCGTGAAGTCCCGGCGCTGTTCCTGCGCCCGGCGGATGAAGTCGCCGCGCAGCCGGGCCCGAGTCGTCTGCGGGGGCACCGACTTGCCCTCGAAGATCTTCAGGTCGTTGCAGATCCGGGCGGCCTGGCCCTTCCTCTCCAGGAGGTAGTACAGCCCGCGCCGGCGGTGGATGTCGTGGTACGCGAGGTCTATCTGGGCGACCCGCGGATGCGACATGGTCATGTTGTTCTTCGCCCGGTACCGCTCGATGAGCTTGTACTTCATCACCCAGTCGATCTCGGTGCCGATCCGGTCGAGGTCCTCGGCCTCGATCGCGTCGAGCGTGCGGCCCCACAGCTCCAGGACCTGCTCGACGGTGCCGGTGCGGATGCCGCGGCGCTCCACGAAGTCCACGGCCTTCTCGTAGTACTCGCGCTGCACCTCAAGGGCGGAGGCCTCGCGTCCGCTGGCCAGGCGCACCTTGCGCTGGCCGGTGATGTCGTGCGAGACCTCGCGAATGGCCCGGATCGGGTTCTCCAGGGTCAGATCGCGCATCACCGTGCCCGCCTCGATCATGCGGAGCACCAGATCGGTGGCGCCGACCTTGAGCAGCATGGTCGTCTCGGACATGTTGGAGTCGCCGACGATCACATGCAGGCGCCGGTAGCGCTCGGCGTCCGCGTGCGGCTCGTCCCGGGTGTTGATGATCGGGCGGGAGCGGGTCGTCGCGGAGCTGACGCCCTCCCAGATGTGCTCGGCGCGCTGGCTGACGCAGTAGACCGCGCCGCGCGGAGTCTGCAGGACTTTGCCCGCGCCGCACAGCAGCTGACGGGTGACCAGGAACGGGATGAGAATGTCCGCGAGCCGGGAGAACTCACCGTGACGTGCCACGAGATAGTTCTCATGGCAACCGTAGGAGTTTCCCGCCGAATCGGTGTTGTTCTTGAAGAGATAGACGTCGCCCGCGATTCCCTCCTCGTGCAGGCGGCGCTCGGCGTCGACGAGCAGGCCTTCGAGAATGCGCTCGCCCGCCTTGTCGTGGGTGACCAGTTCGGTCACGTTGTCGCACTCGGGTGTTGCGTATTCCGGATGCGAACCCACGTCGAGGTAGAGGCGGGCGCCGTTCCGCAGGAAGACGTTGCTGCTGCGGCCCCATGACACAACACGGCGGAAGAGGTAGCGCGCCACTTCGTCAGGAGACAGTCGGCGCTGTCCCCTGAACGTGCACGTGACGCCGTACTCGTTCTCCAGCCCGAAAATGCGGCGGTCCATGACTGAACATTACGCCCGATGCCCTCAGCTGAAACCGGGTTCGACAGCACGGGTTGGATCATTTTCGGCAACGCCCACGACGCTTTGTGTACGCCCGTCAGCTGCGAGGACCCGCTGGGTGGCGAGCAGCACCAGCAGCGCGGCCGCCCCGCCCGCGCCCGCGACGGCGAAGCTCGCGGCGGTGCCGCCGAGTTCGACGGCGGGCCCGGCCACCGCCGTGCCGAGCGCGGTGCCGACGCCGAAGGCGGTGACCAGCCAGGAGAACGCCTCGGTCACGGTGCCGCGCGGAGCGTGCCGGTCCACCACGATGAACGCGCAGGCGATGCACGGCGCGAGGAAGACACCGGAGAGCGTGGCGAGCGCCGCCATCGCCGGGACGCCCGGCACCAGCATCAGCGGCAGATAGCCCACGGCGAGCAGCGCCACGAGCGATTTCAGCCGTTTTTCGGGAGTTCCCGACCACTGGCGCGCCCCGTACACCAGACCGCCGAGCAGCGCGCCCAGACCGTTGGCCGCCATCAGCCAGCCGTAGATCGCGTCCCGGCCGTGGTCGTCGGCGTAGGCGGACGCGGCCACGATGATCGCGCCGAGCGCGAGGCCGACGAAGAAGAACGACCCGAGCAGCGCGAGCAGCCCCTTGGAGCGCAGCGCGCCCAGCCAGTGCGCCTCGCGCGGCGCCGAGCGCCAGGCGCGGGACGGCTCCGAGGCGACCACCGAGAGCGCGCCGAGCACGCCGAGCGCGTTGATCACCAGCAGGGCGGTCGCGGGCGACCACAGGGCGATGCCGAGGGTGACGAGCAGCGGGCCGACCGTGAACATCGCCTCCTGGGCTATCGCGTCCATCGCGTACGCGGTGTGGACCTGCTCCTCGCGGGTGAGGACGCTCGGCCACAGCGCCCGCAGGCCGCCCTCCAGGGGCGGGGTGCACAGGCCCGCGACGAGCACCGCGGCGTAGGCCGGCGCCACCGGCTCGATGCCGACGAGCGCGAGCCCGGCCATGCCGAGCGCGCTCGCCAGCGACGCCGGAAGCATCACCCTGGGCTGCCCGTACAGGTCGACGGCCCGCCCGAGCAGCGGCTGCCCGGCCGCCGTCGCGAGCCCGTACACCGCCGTCAGGGCGCCCGCGAGCGAGTAGCTGCCGCCCTGCGCGCGCACGAACAGGACGACCGCGATGGCCGCCGTGGCGTTGGGCAGCCGCCCCGTCAGCGTCCCCACGAGCAGCCGGGCGGCGTGCCGCGTCCGGAGGATCTCCAGATATCCCGCCGCCATGATCGCCCTTCGGTTGATTAGTTGTACGTATAACGTCCGAGGTCATACGTACCATGTCGACATCCCCGGGGTCCACCCCGGAACGTGCCGGGGGCCGGCCCGGAACAATCGGGTCCGGTCCGTCCGACCACCCCGCGACAGCCCCCGGAGGCACCCGTGAGAACCCAGCCGACCAGCCGGGACGTCGCCCGCGCGGCAGGGGTCTCGCAGGCCACCGTCTCCCTGGTCCTGGGCGACAAGTGGCGCGGCCGCGTCTCCGAACGCACCGCCGATCTGGTCCGCGAGGCCGCCCGCGAACTCGGCTACCGGCCCAATCTCGCCGCCCGCAGCCTGCGGCTGGGCCGCACCAGGACCGCGCTCCTGGTGGTGCCCGCCCTCACCAACGAGTTCTTCGCCCGCGTCTACTCCGGCGCCGCCCGCGTCGCCGCCGAACACGACTTCGGCGTCGTCCTCTACCCCTCGCCCGACGGAGTCGGCCGCGCCCGCGAACCCTTCGACTCCGCCCGGGCCGCCCTCGACGGCGTCATCGCCTCCTCCATGGCGGCCGACGCGCTCGCCGCCCTCCAGGGCACCGGACTGCCCCTGGTCATGCTCGACAGCGACCCGGCCGAACCCGGGCCCGCCGCCCGCGTCAACCTCGACATCGCCGACGGCATACGGCAGGTGACGGACCATCTGCTGGGCCTCGGCCACCGCCGCTTCGTCCACCTCGCCTCGGCCGTCGACTCCTGGACCTTCGCCGTACGCGCCCGGGCCCTCGCCGACGCCCTGCGCCACTCCCCCGACGCCGAGGTCCGCACGGTGCCCTCCGCGCTCGCCGTCGACGCCGCCCGCCGGGCCGCCGAAGGGGCCCTCACCGCGCCCGGCCCCCGCCCCACCGCGCTCATCTGCGACGACGACATCCTGGCCGCCGGAGCCTGCAAGGCCGCGCGTCGGCTCGGGCTGCGCATCCCCGACGACATCTCGGTGGCCGGTTTCGACGACCTCGCCCTCGCCACCGCGCTCGAACCCGAGCTCACCACCGTCCAGCTCCCCGCCGAACAGGTCGGGGAGCGGGGCATGGCCGCACTGCTGGCCGTCCTGGAGGGCCGTGAGCCGGAGCGGGGCGACCTGCCCGTCGCCCTCGTCGTACGCGGCTCCACGGCCCCGCCCGCACCCGCGCCCTGAACACGAAAGGCCCGTGCCCCCGCCGCGAACAAGCGGCGGGGGCACGGGCCCCTACGTCAACAGCGCGCCGGAGAGCGCCTGTTCGAGAACCGGACGGCTCGGCTACTCGTCGTTCTCCTCGTTGTCCGAGGGCACCTCGGTCGGCTCGGCGCTCGCCTCCTCGGTCTGCAGCAGCCGGGACAGCTGACGGCCCACGATCCGCTTGAACTTGCGCTGCTGCGGCCGCGTACGGTCGAGGACCGCGACCTCAAGGCGCTCCGCCGGGATCTCCCGCTCGGCGCCGTTGGTCTGGTTCGACAGCGCCTGCACGGCCAGCTTCAACGCCTCCGCCAACGACATCCCGTCGTGGTGACGCTGATCCAGGAACGTGCTGATCTGCTCGGCGTTGCCGCCCACCGCGACCGAGCCGTGCTCGTCCACGATGGAGCCGTCGTGCGGCAGCCGGTAGATCTGGTCCTCCTCCGGCGTGCCCCCGACCTCGGCGACGACCAGCTCCACCTCGTACGGCTTCTCACCGACGCTGGAGAAGATCGTGCCCAGCGTCTGGGCGTAGACGTTGGCCAGGCCACGGGCCGTCACATCGTCACGGTCGTAGGTGTATCCCCGCAGGTCCGCGTAGCGCACACCGCCGATCCGCAGGTTCTCGTACTCGTTGTACTTGCCGGCGGCCGCGAAGCCGATCCGGTCGTAGATCTCGCTGAACTTGTGCAGCGCGCGGGACGGGTTCTCACCGACGAAGACAATGCCGTCGGCGTACTGCAGCACGACCAGGCTGCGGCCGCGCGCGATGCCCTTGCGGGCGTACTCGGCACGGTCGGCCATGGCCTGCTGGGGTGAGACATAGAACGGCGTCGACACCGGCTATCCGTACCTTTCTGTCAGTGGCGGGGTCGTCATCTCGGGGCCTCGGTCTCCGGGGCCTCAGAGCAGCGCGGCGCGCGGGCCGTCGGGCTGCTCCAGACGACGCTCCAGGATCGAGCGGGCGATCTCGGAGGACTCCCCGTCGGTCAGCCTTCGGAAGCCCTCGTCGCTGATGACGGTGACGATCGGATAGATCCGGCGGGCGACATCGGGACCACCGGTCGCCGAGTCGTCGTCCGCCGCGTCATAGAGCGCCTGGACCACCAGGGTGGTGGTCTGCTGCTCGGTCAGGTCGTCGCGGTAGAGCTTCTTCATCGAGCCCCGGGCGAAGATCGACCCGGAGCCGGTGGCGGCGAAGCCGTGCTCCTCGGAACGGCCGCCGGTGACGTCGTACGAGAAGATCCGGCCCTTCTCGCGGTCCACGTCGTACCCCGCGAAGAGCGGGACCACGGCCAGGCCCTGCATGGCCATGCCGAGGTTGCTGCGGATCATGGTGGAGAGCCGGTTGGCCTTGCCCTCCAGGGAGAGGGTGGCGCCCTCGACCTTCTCGAAGTGCTCCAGCTCCAGCTGGAAGAGCTTGACCATCTCCACGGCGAGACCGGCGGTGCCGGCGATGCCGACCGCCGAGTACTCGTCGGCCGGGAAGACCTTCTCGATGTCGCGCTGGGCGATCATGTTGCCCATCGTCGCCCGGCGGTCACCGGCGAGCACGACGCCGCCGGGGAACGTGGCGGCGACGATGGTGGTGCCGTGCGGCGCCTCCACGTGCCCCTGCACCGGTGGCAGGGTCCGCTTGCCGGGCAGCATCTCCGGCGAGTGCTCGGACAGGAAGTCCATGAACGAGGACGAGCCCGGCGTCAGGAAGGCAGCTGGTAGACGCCCTGTGCCACGAGTGTTGGCTTCCACGAGTTTCCCTCCAGGTAGGCGGCAGCCCGACGAACTGTGTCGGGATCGTCTCCCAACTTGCCGATGGCCGAATTGCAGTTGAAGCACCGTACGCCAGGGACCTTACCCGTCCGGCGACGGTGATCCACATGAACGGCGAGGGCACGAAGGCAGGTTGGGCACACCCGGTGCCGCACCGCCGCGGGGAACCGTCGCTCCCTCACGCACACCCCCCGCCGTTCACATCCGTGGACTACTGTCCACCCTTCTGAACAAAGGACCTCACGAAGTCCTCGGCGTTCTCTTCGAGCACATCGTCGATCTCGTCCAGCACCGAGTCGACGTCGTCGGACAGCTTCTCGTGCCGTTCCTTGAGGTCTTCCGAAGCCTGTGCGTCCTGGGCCTGCTCCTCGACCTCCTCGGTCGAGCGCGTGGCCTTCTGCTGTCCGCCGCCGGTGTCCTTGGTCGCCATCTACCTCACCCCGCTCGGTTCGATGTCCTTGATCAGACCCTACAAGCAGGGTCTGACATCGGCCCCGCACTTGGTGGAACGTGCGGGGCCTACCTCTGTGTTTCCCACACCGCCGAGATTTCAGCCGCCGGTCAGCCGCCCGACAGCACCCGGACCAGATCCTCGGCCGTCCGGCACCGGTCGAGCAGCTCCTTCACGTGATTACGCGTTCCGCGAAGCGGTTCCAGGGTTGGGACGCGCTGGAGCGAGTCGCGGCCCGGCAGGTCGAAGATCACCGAGTCCCAGGAGGCGGCGGCCACGTCGTCCGCGTACTGCTCCAGGCAGCGGCCGCGGAAGTACGCCCTGGTGTCCTCCGGGGGCTTCGTACCGGCCTGGAGGACCGCCGGCTCGTCGAGCAGGCGCTTCATCTTGCCGCGCGCCGCCAGCCGGTTGTAGAGGCCCTTCTCGGCCCGTACGTCGGCGTACTGGAGGTCGACCAGGTGCAGGCGTGCCGCGTCCCAGCCGAGGCCGTCACGGCGCCGGTAGCCCTCCATCAGCTCCCGCTTGGCGATCCAGTCGAGCTCACCGGCCAGGCTCATCGGATCGGTCTCCAGGCGGCCGAGGACGTCCTCCCAGCGGACCAGGACGTCCTTGGTCTGGTCGTCGGCGTCGGCCCCGAACCGCTCCTCGACGTATTTGCGCGCGAGCTCGAAGTACTCCATCTGGAGTTGTACGGCGGTGAGGGTGCGGCCGCTGCGCAGGGTGACGAGGTGGCCGAGATCGGGGTCGTGGGAGACCTGGTGCAGCGTGCGTACGGGCTGGTCGACGGCGAGGTCGACGTTGATGAACCCGTCCTCGATCATGGACAGGACCAGCGCGGTCGTGCCCAGCTTGAGGTACGTGGAGATCTCCGAGAGGTTCGCGTCGCCGATGATCACGTGCAGACGGCGGTACTTCTCGGCGTCGGCGTGCGGCTCGTCGCGGGTGTTGATGATGGGCCGCTTCAGGGTGGTCTCCAGGCCCACCTCGACCTCGAAGTAGTCGGCGCGCTGGCTGATCTGGAAGCCGTGCTCGTGTCCGTCCTGCCCGATGCCGACGCGTCCGGCGCCGGTGATGACCTGGCGGGAGACGAAGAACGGGGTGAGGTGGCGCACGATGTCCGAGAACGGGGTCTCCCGCTTCATCAGGTAGTTCTCGTGCGTGCCGTAGGAGGCGCCCTTGTTGTCGGTGTTGTTCTTGTAGAGGTGGATCGGCTGGGCGCCGGGCAGTTGGGCGGCGCGTTCGGCCGCCTCGGCCATGATGCGCTCGCCCGCCTTGTCCCACAGCACCGCGTCGCGCGGGTTGGTGACCTCGGGCGAGCTGTACTCGGGGTGGGCGTGGTCGACGTAGAGCCGTGCCCCGTTGGTGAGGATGACGTTGGCGAGGCCGATGTCCTCGTCGGTGAGCTGGCTGGAGTCGGCGGCCTCGCGGGCGAGGTCGAAGCCGCGGGCGTCCCGCAGCGGGTTCTCCTCTTCGAAGTCCCAGCGGGCGCGGCGCGCCCGGTGCATCGCCGCCGCGTAGGCGTTGACGATCTGGGACGAGGTGAGCATGGCATTGGCATTGGGGTGGCCGGGGACGGAGATGCCGTACTCCGTCTCGATGCCCATTACTCGCCGTACGGTCATGCGGCCCTCCTTGCCCGGCGGCGCTCCCCTCCGGGAGCGGCGCTCAAGTACCGCTGTTTCTCCGGTGCGTGTGCGGTGCCCGTCCCCGCACTGCGCGACTCGGCGGTACGGAAGAGCCTAGAACGCCTTTGCGCTGGTGGGGAGATCAATTCCGTCATTGCTCTTGGTCGGTCCGTGGCCTGATTTCGGCCGGAAAAGCAGTCGGCTGCGGATGCCCGGTCGGGCACCCGCAGCCGCCCTGTGTTCTACAGGTACTGACCGGTGTTGGCCACCGTGTCGATGGAGCGTCCGGTGTCCGCGCCCTGCTTTCCGGTGACAAGGGTGCGGATGAACACGATCCGTTCGCCCTTCTTTCCGGAGATACGGGCCCAGTCGTCGGGGTTGGTGGTGTTGGGCAGGTCCTCGTTCTCCTTGAACTCGTCCACGCAGGCCTGGAGGAGATGGGAGACGCGGATGCCCTTCTGGTTCTGGTCGAGGAAGGCCTTGATGGCCATCTTCTTGGCCCGGTCCACGATGTTCTGGATCATGGCGCCGGAGTTGAAGTCCTTGAAGTACAGGACTTCCTTGTCGCCGTTGGCGTACGTGACTTCCAGGAAGCGGTTCTCTTCCGTCTCCGCGTACATCTGCTCGACGACGGACTGGATCATCGCGTGGGCCGCGGCGTCCTTGGAGCCGCTGTGCTCGGACAGGTCGTCCGCGTGCAGCGGCAGCGAGGCGGTGAGGTACTTGGCGAAGATGTCCCTCGCCGCCTCCGCGTCCGGGCGCTCGATCTTGATCTTCACATCGAGGCGGCCGGGGCGCAGGATGGCCGGGTCGATCATGTCCTCGCGGTTGGAGGCGCCGATCACGATGACGTTCTCCAGGCCCTCCACACCGTCGATCTCGGCGAGCAGCTGGGGGACGATGGTGTTCTCCACGTCCGAGCTGACGCCGGATCCGCGGGTGCGGAAGAGCGATTCCATCTCGTCGAAGAAGACGATGACGGGGGTGCCCTCGCTCGCCTTCTCCCGGGCACGCTGGAAGACCAGGCGGATGTGCCGCTCGGTCTCGCCGACGTACTTGTTGAGGAGCTCGGGGCCCTTGATGTTGAGGAAGTAGCTCTTCCCCGCGGGCTGGCCGGTCACCTCGGCGACCTTCTTGGCGAGCGAGTTGGCGACGGCCTTCGCGATCAGCGTCTTGCCGCAGCCGGGCGGGCCGTAGAGCAGGATGCCCTTGGGCGGCCGCAGTTCGTGTTCCTTGAAGAGGTCGGGGTAGAGGTACGGGAGCTCGACCGCGTCGCGGATCATCTCGATCTGGCCGCCGAGGCCGCCGATCTTGTCGTAGTCGACGTCGGGGACCTCTTCGAGGACCAGTTCCTCGACCTCGCTCTTGGGGACCACTTCGTAGACGTAGCCGGAGCGGGGTTCGAGCAGGAGGGCGTCGCCGGGGCGGATGGTGATGTCCAGGAGCGGCTCGGCGAGCCTCACCACCCGTTCCTCGTCGGTGTGCCCGATCACCAGGGCGCGCTCGCCGTCCTCAAGGATCTCCTTGAGGGTGACGATGTCCCCGGCGCGCTCGAACTCCATGGCCTCGACCACGTTGAGCGCTTCGTTGAGCATGACTTCCTGGCCGCGCCGGAGCTCGTCGAGCTCGACGCTGGGGCTGACGTTCACCCGGAGCTTGCGGCCCCCGGTGAAGATGTCGGCGGTGCCGTCCTCGTTGGACTGCAGGAAGACACCGAAGCCGGCCGGCGGCTGTGCGAGCCGGTCGACCTCCTCCTTGAGGGCCACGATCTGGTCCCGGGCCTCGCGGAGGGTGTTGGCGAGCCGCTCGTTCTGCGCGGACACGCCCGCCAGGTTGGTCTGCAGCTCGACGATCCGCTCTTCGAGAATCCTCGTATGACGCGGAGAGTCGGCGAGCTTGCGTCGCAGGACGGCGATTTCCTGCTCTAGATAGGCAACCTGGCCGGCTGGGTCCTCAGACCCCCGCCCCGGCCGGATGCCGCGGTTGATGTCGTCGTCGTGGGCTGCCACGGTCCTCACCTCCTCCAAGGGGAGCTGGACGCTTCCTGACCCTACCTGGGCGGGTGGTGATTGAAACCCCTAGATCACAAAGACTGCGGGGTGTGTCCGATCTTCACCCTTGCGCTCTCCCTCACGCCAGGGGAATACCCACCCATCAACATCGGAAAGCGGGCGGTTGTATCGTCGAGTCGGTCAACACCCGTCAGGACTGGTGCCGATTGCTCGGCGGTCCGTCGGGTGGGGCACCCGAGCACACACAGCACCGCGCAGGAACGGCAGGCGACATGAACGACGCTCTTGAGGTCTGGATCGACCAGGAGCTCTGCACCGGCGACGGCATCTGTGTCCAGTACGCGCCCGAGGTCTTCGAGCTGGACATCGACGGGCTGGCCTATGTGAAGAGCCCCGAGGACGAGCTGTTGCAGCAGCCGGGGGCGGTGACGCCGGTGCCGCTGCCGCTGTTCCAGGACGTCGTGGACTCGGCGAAGGAGTGCCCGGGCGACTGCATTCACGTACGACGGGTTTCGGACAGGGTCGAGGTGTACGGCCCGGACGCCGACTGAGACGGCCGCCCGCGCACACCGGGACCGTATGCGACCGAACCGGGACAGTGGGTGACGAGTCAGGCACCCAGGGCCTGGGACTGGACGGTGCGGACGAACTTCCCGCCCCGCCAGCGCCACTTGGCCCGCTGCTCCTGGTCGGGGCAGCAGCGCGGCACGCTCGGTGACGAGTAGCCGTACAGGGTGGCCGTGACGGCTCCCTCATGGATGGCGAGACCGGAGACGGTGAGCTTCTCCCGCGGGTCGGTCAGGGTCGCCACCAGGCGCGGCGGGGCGCCTTTCACGGCGGGCCGCGTCAGTACGTAGACCCCGCTGGGCGGGGTGCCCGAGCCCGCGTCGCAGTGGACGACGGCCACGGTCTCCGCGACGCCGTCGCCGTCGAGGTCCCCGGTGGCCTGCGCGGCGATCTTGGTGCCCACCGGGCCGCACTGGAGCGGGAAGACGACCGCCGAGGCGTCCGGAGCGGGCGCGGCCTCGGCGACGGCTCCGGCGGCCGGTGTCTGGGACGCCTTGGCGGCGTCGGGCTGCAGCCAGCCGGCCAGCGCCACGACCCCGGCCATCGCGGCGGCCGTGGCCAGCCAGTGCACCGGGCGGGCGTGGGTGTGCGCGAGCTCGGGGACGGCGGCAGTCTGCACGCGGGAGGTCTCCTGTGAAGGGCGGCGCGGGTGTGGGGGTGGCCAGCATCGTGCCACACGTCACAGCCGGGCGGAACAGCGGGGTCCGGAGGTTGTGCGCGGCCGCGGCGCCGCCGTGCCCGTACGCCCTCCGGTGCCTCCAACGGAAAAGCGCCGCCGCCGAGTTCCCCGCTGTGGGCGGGAACTCGGCGGCGGCGCCGGTGCGTTGAGCTGACGGGCTCGTCAGTCCTTGTTGGGGCCCTCGTAGTCGTCGCCGTAAGCGCCCTTGGCCGGGCGGCGGCGGCGCAGCGGGGGCTCGACGCCGTCCGCGAGGCGGCGGGCGGTGACGAGGAAGCCGGTGTGGCCGATCATCCGGTGGTCGGGGCGCACGGCAAGGCCCTCGACGTGCCAGTTGCGGATCATCGACTCCCACGGCTGCGGCTCGGCGAAGCAGCCGATCTCGCGGATCGCCTCGACGGTGCGCGAGAGCTGGGTGGTGGTGGCCACGTAGCAGCAGAGGATGCCGCCGGGCACCAGCGCCTTGGAGACGGCGTCCAGGCACTCCCAGGGGGCGAGCATGTCCAGGATCACACGGTCGACGTCGGTGTCCGACAGGTTGTCCTGGAGGTCGCCGACGGTGAGCTGCCAGGCGGGGTGCGGCTCGCCGAAGTAGCGCTCCACGTTCTGCTGGGCGATCTCGGCGAAGTCCGCGCGGCGCTCGTAGGAGTGGAGCATGCCGTGGTCGCCGATGGCGCGCAGCAGGAAGGCGCTGAGCGAGCCGGAGCCCACGCCCGCCTCGACGACGCGCGCGCCGGCGAAGATGTCGGCGAAGGCCAGGATCTGCCCCGCGTCCTTGGGGTAGACCACGGCGGCGCCGCGGGGCATGGACAGGACGTAGTCGGGGAGCAGCGGGCGCAGCGCGAGGTACGCGACGTTCCCGGTGGTACGGACAACACTGCCCTCGGGAGCGCCGATCAGCTCGTCGTGCGGGAAGGAACCCTTGTGGGTGTGAAAGTTCTTCCCGGCTTCGAGCGTGAACGTGTAGTGGCGTCCCTTGGGGTCGGTGAGCTGGACCTGGTCCCCGACCTTGAAGGGCCCGCGACGGCGGGCGGCACCGGTCGGTTCGGACATACGACCAGAGTACCGGCCCTGTTGGGCGGGGTGCGCCACGGCCGTACCCGTCGGGCACGGCCGCGCCGGCGCGGGTCCTACGCGGTGGGCCGTGCCATGGCCGCGACGAACGCCTTCTCGACGTCGGCGGCGGACAGCACGCCGTAGATCTCGCCGGTCTCCTCGACCACCAGGTACTCGGTGGCCGGGGTGGCGCGCAGCTTGTCGAGCAGCGGCTCGCCGGCCAGCTCCGCGGGCACCCGCATGCCCTCGGTGAGGTCCTGGGCGAGGCCGCTGACGGCGACCCAGGGACGGCGGTGCTCGGGCACGCCCACGATGGCGGCCTCGCGGACCAGACCGGTGGGGTCGCCGTGGCCGTCGACGACGACCAGGGCGCGCGCCCCGGCTTCGTTGGCGCGGCGCAGCGCCTCGGAGAGCGGGGTGCTGGACTCGACGGGGACGGCCCGGCGGGTGAGGTTGCGGGCGCGCAGCTCCGGCAGGTGTTCGCGCAGCCGGGCCATGCGCAGGCTGTTGCCCGCGCCGGTCCAGATGATCGCGGCGAGGATGGCGGCGAGCAGCGCGTCGGTGACGGTGTCCATGCCATCGACCTCCTCGGGCGCGTTGCCGAGGACGCCGGTCTGGGTGAGCAGCGGGAGGCCGATGAGCACGGTGACGGCGAGCGCGCGGCCGACCCAGGCGGCGGCGACGGTGCCGCTCATCGGCTTGCCGGTGATCTTCCACACCACGGCGCGGAGCATCCGGCCGCCGTCCAGCGGCAGCCCGGGCAGCAGGTTGAAGCCCGCGACGATCAGGTTGGAGATCATCAGTCCGGCCAGCAGCACACCGGGGACGGTGCCGGGCTCGACGGCGAGCATCCCCAGGTAGAACAGCCCGGCGAGGACCAGCGAGAGCAGCGGGCCGACGAAGGCGAGCACGAACTCGCGGCCCGGGGTCTCGGTCTCCTTCTCGATCTCGGAGACGCCGCCGAAGAACTGGAGCTGGATGCGGCGCACCGGCAGTCTGAAGCGCAGCGCGGCGACCGTGTGGGCGAGCTCGTGGACGAGTACGGAGGCGTAGAAGGCGACCGCGAAGAAGAGCGACACGAGGTAGCGCGCGGCGCCGAGTTCGGGCAGCACGCGGTCCAGCTGGCCGCCGAAGACCCAGGTGATGAGGGCGGCGACCAGGAACCAGCTGGGCGCCACGTAGACCGGCACGCCGAACGGGCGCCCCATGAGGATCCCGCCGCCCGGTTCGGGGCGCCGGGGCGGCTTGCCGCCGTCGGGCGCGGAGCCGGGACTGCCGTCCTGAGCGCCGGACTGCGGCCTCTTGCGCTCGCCGCTCTCGTCCACGGTGTCCCTTCGTCGGTGCTCTGTCACGATCATGCAGTGTGAGGGGGTCCGTCGTCGATGGTATTCCGCTCGCTGTCAGTGGCGGGCCGTAGGGTCTGTGTCATGACTACGAGCACCGAGGGGGCCGCGGCGGACCGCCGGCCCGTGTCGTTGTCGCCGTCACGGGCGAACGACTTCATGCAGTGCCCCTTGCTGTACCGGTTCCGGGTGATCGACAAGCTCCCGGAGAAGCCGAGCGAGGCGGCGACGCGCGGCACCCTGGTGCACGCGGTGCTTGAGCGCCTGTTCGACGATCCGGCGGCGGAGCGGACGGCTCCGCGCGCGAAGGCGATGATTCCCGGCCAGTGGGACCGGCTCCTGGAGTCCAAGCCGGAGCTGACCGAGCTGTTCGCCGAGGACCCGGACGGGGAGCGTCTGTCGAAGTGGCTGGCGGAGGCCGAGCGGCTGGTGGAGCGGTGGTTCTCGCTGGAGGACCCGACGCGCCTGGAGCCGGTGGAGCGGGAGTTCTTCGTCGAGACGGAGCTGTCGTCGGGGCTGCGGCTGCGCGGGGTGATCGACCGGGTGGACGTGGCGCCGACCGGCGAGGTCCGGATCGTCGACTACAAGACGGGCAAGGCCCCGCGTCCGGAGTACGCGGAGGGCGCGCTGTTCCAGATGAAGTTCTACGCGCTTGTGGTGTGGCGGCTGAAGAACGTGCTGCCGCGCCGCCTCCAGCTGGTCTATCTGGGCAGCGGCGACGTGGTGACGTATGACCCGGTCGAGGCGGATCTGCACCAGGTGGAGCGCAAACTGCACGCGCTGTGGGAGGCCATCCGGCTGGCGACCGAGACGGGCGACTGGCGGCCACGCCCGACGAAGCTGTGCGGCTGGTGCGACCACCAGGCGGTCTGTCCGGAATTCGGCGGGACTCCCCCGGTCTATCCGCTTCCTTTGGTCCCGGCCGGGGATTCTGCAGGCTGAAGTGCGGCAGCCCGGCCGGGGGTCCGGGGGTTGCCCCCGGGTGAGCACAGTCGCTTCCTTTGGTCCCGGCCGGGGATTCTGCAGGCTGAAGTGCGACGGCCCGGCCGGGGGTCCGGGGGTTGCCCCCGGGTGAGCACCGCCGCTTCCTTTGCTCCCTGCCGGGGTGGCGCAGGATGAGCAGGGCAGAATGGACCCGGTCCAGCAATCCTGATGAGGAGTACCCGTGGCGATCCGCGTCCTACTGGTCGACGACCAGCCGCTGCTGCGCACCGGCTTCCGGATGATCCTGGAGGCCGAGCAGGACATCGCGGTGGTGGGCGAGGCCGGTGACGGTCTGCAGGCCCTCGACCAGGTGCGGGCGCTGCAGCCCGATGTGGTGCTGATGGACATCCGGATGCCCCGGATGGACGGGGTCGAGGCGACCCGGCAGATCAGCGGCCCGGGCAAGGACGGCCCGGCGAAGGTGCTGGTCCTGACCACGTTCGACCTCGACGAGTACGTGGTGGAGGCGCTGAAGGCGGGCGCGAGCGGCTTTCTGCTGAAGGACGCGCCGGCCAACGAGCTGGTGCAGGCGATCCGGGTGGTCGCGGCGGGCGAGGCGATGCTGGCCCCGTCGATCACCCGGCGCCTGCTCGACAAGTACGCGGACCATCTGCCGTCCGGCGAGGAGCCGGTCCCGGACACGCTGCACACACTCACCGACCGCGAGGTCGAGGTGCTGAAGCTGGTCGCCCGGGGGCTCTCGAACGCGGAGATCGCGGCGGATCTGTTCGTCAGCGAGACGACGGTCAAGACGCACGTCGGGCATGTGCTGACGAAGCTGGGTCTGCGCGACCGGGTGCAGGCGGCGGTGTACGCGTACGAGAGCGGGCTCGTGCGGCCCGGAGCGCAGTAGCCGGGGCCTTCCCCGCGCGGCGCCGCCGCGGGCTTCGGGGCGCCGGACGGGTGGAGCCGCGCCCGTCCGGCGCCCTTTCGCCTATCCCTTGCTGATCTCCCAGAACCGGAACACCGTCGACGGGTCGAGCGTCCACTCCAGGCCCACCACGCCCTCGTGGGCGACCGCGTACTGCTTGCCCTGCCACAGCGGCAGGATCGGCAGGTCCGCGGCGACCGTGTCCTGGAGGCGGTTGAAGTCGGCCACGGTGGCCGCGCGGTCCTCGGTGGCGGACGTCGACGGGATGATCTCGTCGGTGATCGTCTTGTTCGTGTAGTGGTTGGACAGGACGTTGTCCTTGCCGAAGAACGGCGAGGTGAAGTTGTCCGGATCCGGGTAGTCGGGGATCCAGCCCTTCACGTACACGCCGTACTTGCCCGCCTCGACGTCCCTCTCGTACTGCTTGAACTCGACGGACTTCACGTCTGCCTCGAACAGGCCGCTGTCGTTGAGCTGCTTGGCGATGGCCTTCATCTCGTCGTCGGTGCCCGGCCCGTAGCGAATGGGCGTCGACCACAGGGTGAGCTTCACCTTGCCGGTGATGCCCGCCTTGTGCAGGACCTGCTTGGCCTTGGCGGGCTGGGGGCTGCCGCCGTACATGTCGAACAGGGACGTGCTGTGGCCGGTGATGCCGGACGGGATGATCGAGTAGAGCGGCGTCGCCGTCTCCTTGTAGACGTCCCGCACCAGGGCCTCGCGGTCGACGAGGTAGGCCATCGCCTTGCGCACGGCGGGCTTCGAGGCGACCGGGTCGTTCATGTTGAAGACCAGGTGCTGGACCTCGGCGCTGGTGCCCTCGACGACCTTGACGCCCTTCTTGTCGGTCACGCTGGACGCCTGCAGATCGGCGATGTCCTTGGCGGTGAGACCGCGGTAGGCGAGGTCGATGTCGCCCTTCTTGAGGGCGGCCGCGAGCTCCTTCTGCTTGCCGTGGAAGAGCTTCAGCGTCATGCCGGAGTTCTTGACCTTGGCGGTGCCCTTGTAGCCGGAGTTGACCGAGAACGCGGCCTGGTTGTCGCCGAAGGCGTCGAGCTTGTAGACGCCCGAGCCGATCGCCTTGCCGTCGGTGCGCAGCCTGTCCGCCGGGTAGGTGGCGTGGTCGACGATCGAGCCGGCACCGGAGGCGATCTTGCTGGGGAAGGTGGCGTCCGGGACCTTGAGGTGGAAGACCACGGTCTGCGGGTCCGGGGTGTCGATCTTGCCGAGGGTGGAGAGCAGCGGCGCGGGACCGTTGGCGTCGTTGATGCGCAGCACCCGCTCGAACGAGAACTTGACGTCCTCGGAGGTCAGCGCGTGGCCGTTGGAGAACTTCAGGCCGTCGCGCAGGGTGCAGCGGAAGACCTGGGAGCCGCCCTTGTCGAACGAGCACCGGTCGGCTGCCTCGGGCTGCGGCGTGGAGCTTCCCTTCGGGAAGCTGAGCAGCGACTGGAAGACGTTGTTGAACAGCAGCCAGGAGCCCGGGTCGTAGCCGGAGGCCGGGTCGGTGGCCAGGATGTCGTCCGACATTCCCATGACCACCGACTGGCCGCTCCCGGACGAGGACCCGTCGTCCGAGCCGCAGCCGCTGAGGAGACCGGCCGCCAGCCCCGCCGCCAGGGGGGCCGTCAGCCATCGGTTGCGTATCTTCACGTGCAAGTGCCTCACAGTCATGGTCCGGCCAGGGGCCCGGGGGCGGTCCCCCGGGCCCCCGGGCCCACTGATATCGCTTGCCGGCACGTGAATGTCGCGGCCGGGTCCTGCGGTTACTTCACGCCGCGGCCGAGCTCCCAGAGCTGGAGGTCGGACGAGGAGTTGACCGCCCACTCGGTGCCGGTGATGTCGCTGCGGGCGGCGACGTACTGCTTGCCCTGCCACAGCGGCAGCACCGGGACGTCGTTGGCGACGATGTCCTGGATCTTCTCGAACGGCTTGGCGGCCTGGTTGCGGTCGGCCGCGACGCGGGATTCGGGGATCAGGTTGTTGCGCACGTCGACGTTGGCGTACGGCGAGTTGAGGAAGTTGTCGCGGCCGAGGAAGGGCGCGACGTAGTTGTCCGGGTCCGGGAAGTCGGGGAACCAGCCGAGGCCGTAGACGGCGTAGTCGCCGGCCTTCTGGGCCGGGCGGTACTTGGGCCAGTCGGTCGCCTTGAGGGTGGTCGCGAACAGGCCGGTGGCGTTCAGCTGGTCCCGCAGGATCGAGAACTCCTTGGCGGTACCCGGGCCGTAGTGGTCGCTCGTGTAGTTGAGCGTCAGCTTGACCGGGGTGGAGACGCCGGCGTTCTTCAGGATGCCCGCGGCCTTCTGCTTGCTGGGCTCGCCGTACTTGTTGAAGAACGAGTTGGTGTGCCCGGCGATCGAGGTCGGGATCAGCGAGTACAGCGGCTCGGCGGTCGCCCCGTACACCTTGGAGGCCAGCGCGCCGCGGTCGACGACGGCGGCCATCGCCTGGCGGACGGCCTTGTTCTTCACCGAGGGGTCGTTGGTGTTGAAGCCCAGGTAGCGGATTTCCAGGCCCGGCATCTCGACCAGGTTGACGTTCTTGGGCGGGGTGACCGAGTACTTCTGGATCTGCTCCGGCGACATGGAGCGGGTCATCATGTCGATCTTGCCGGCTTCGAGCTCGGCGCCCATCGCGTCAGCGTCCGGGAACGAGCGCAGCTCGACCTTGCTGTTGCTGACCTTCAAGTCCCCCTTGTAGTTGGGGTTCTTGGTGAAGACGGCCTTGACGACCTGGTCGCCCTTGTACTCGGCCTTGAGGGTGTACGGGCCGGAGCCGTCCACCTCGAAGCCGTCGCGGAGCTTCTTCGCCGCGTACTTGTCCTTCTGGACGATGGCCGCGGCGGGCGTGGCCAGCTTGTACGGGAAGGTGGCGTCCGGGGTCTTCAGATGGAAGACGATCTCGTCTTCGCCCTTGGTCTCCATCGTGTCGATGTTTTCCAGGAGCGCGACGGGGCCGTTGCCGTCCTTGATGTTCAGGACGCGCTGGATGGAGTAGTGGACGTCGGCGGCGGTCACCTTGGAGCCGTCGGCGAACTTGAGGCCGTCGCGCAGCTTGCAGCGGTAGCTCTCGTTCTCCTTGTCGGTGAACGCGCAGCTCTGGGCGGCGTCCGGGACCGGCTCGCCGCCGCCGCGCGGCACGTGGACCAGCATCTGCACGGTCTGGCGCAGCACGTTCCAGGCGCCGGTGTCGTACGCGTAGGCGGGGTCGAAGGGAGCGGGCGCGTCCTTGGTGATCACGAATTGGTCCGTGGTGCCCACGACGATGGTCTTGCCGCCGTCACCCCCACTGCCTGCCCCGCCACAAGCGGCGAGTACGGGGGCGAGCAGGCCCACTACGGCCGGCAGCACCAAAGTCTTGCGGTTCATCCTGGACGTTCTCCCTATGTGTCCGGCACTGGGGTACAGCGGTGTACGGAAGACTCCGCCGCGGCCGCCCGGTCGGGGCGGGGGCGATCGGGCCGGTACGTACGATCGGACCTGCGCGCCCGGCGGCTGATGGGTGCCGGGGCAGTTGAGGGTGCGGCGAAGTTCTCGCGACGAGATTAATGGGCGGGCCGGGAAATGCCGTACTGGGCCTGCTCCATTCACTCGCCACGCAGTGGCCAAAAAAAGCGGCTGCTGATATCGAAGCCGGGGAATCTTTCGTACAGGAGATCACCAAATGGGACACAAGGGCGCCTCCGGCAGGCCCGGAAGCACCCTTGCGGGGGGTCACTGACGACGGATCAGGTGATGAACGTCACCTGCTTGACAGGCGCGTACCCTTCGTGAATTCCATCGCCGCCATGCATGTGACAGGTCACGGAAAAGGCACGGGCGGATGCGATGAGTTTCGGTTCGATTCAAGGGGCACGCTGTGTGTCCGGATCAGTTCATCCTGGTGATCAGTGTGCGCAGAAAAGCGAGATCGACCTGTTCCAGGGATTCGACGACGACCCGGCCCGAGGCGGGCTCGATGGCCGCCACGGAAGGCACCGCCACCACCCGGCAGCCGGCCGCCTCGGCGGCCGCCACACCGGTCGCGGTGTCCTCGACGACCGCGCATCTCGTCGGGTCGGCGCCGAGGCCCGCGGCGGCGAACAGATACGGCTCGGGGTGCGGCTTGGTGCGCACGACCTCGTCACCGGCGACGGTGAGCGCGAAGTTGCCGGGGCCCAGCGAGTGGACGATCCGGTCGATGATCCGCCGGTGCGAGGCCGAGACGAGCGCGGTCGGCACGGAGTGCTCGGCGAGCTCACCGAGGAGCCGGGCGGCGCCCGGCATCAGCGGCACCCCGCGGCTGATGCGGGCCTCGAACCGGTCGTTGAGCAGCACGCTGAGCTCGGGGACCGTGATGTCCGCGCCGGTCGCCTCGATGAGGAACCCGGCGCTGCGGCTCATCGGCCCGCCCACCACGATGTCGCGCCAGCTCTGCTGGAGCGGATGGCCGAGGGCCGCGAAGACCTCCACCTCCGCGTCCCACCAGAAGCCCTCGGTGTCCACCAGGGTGCCGTCCATGTCGAGGAAGACGGCCTCAAGAGCGGAGCTCTCGGTCGTACGCGAACCGGGCGCGGGAACCGTGGTGGTCATCCGGGCACACCTCCTGGAGGGACGAGAAGGCCGGTTCCCAGGGTGGGGGGAACCGGCCTGCACTGGACCGACCAGTGTACGTCCGCGCAACGGGAAACGCTCGTGGTGATGGTCACGCCCCGACAGGGGCGCGGGGAACCGCGCGAGCGACCCAGCACGATCCGCGGCTGAAGACCGCGCACTTCGAGCGGAACGCTCACCTCGCGTTGAAGTACTTCGCCTCCGGGTGGTGGATGACGATGGCGTCCGTGGACTGCTCGGGGTGGAGCTGGAACTCCTCGGAGAGGTGGACGCCGATGCGCTCCGGCTGGAGGAGTTCGGCGATCTTCGCCCGGTCCTCCAGGTTCGGGCAGGCGCCGTAGCCGAGCGAGAAGCGCGCGCCCCGGTACTTCAGCGCGAACATGTCCTCGACCTCGGCCGGGTCCTCGCCCGCGAAGCCGAGCTCACTCCGTACGCGCGCGTGCCAGTACTCGGCGAGGGCTTCGGCCAACTGCACGGACAGGCCGTGCAGTTCGAGGTAGTCGCGGTAGGAGTTGGCCTCGAACAGCTCGGCCGTGGCCTCGCCGATCTTCGAGCCCACCGTGACCACCTGGAGCCCGACCACGTCCCTCTCGCCGGACTCCTCCGGGCGGAAGAAGTCCGCCAGGCACAGGCGCCGGCCGCGGCGCTGGCGCGGGAAGGTGAAGCGGGTGCGCTCGGAGCCGTCCTCGTTGAGGATGATCAGGTCGTCGCCCTTGGAGACGCACGGGAAGTAGCCGTGCACGACGGCCGCCTCCAGCAGGTTCCTGGTGTGCAGCTGCTCCAGCCAGCCGCGCAGCCGCGGGCGGCCCTCGGTCTCGACCAGCTCCTGGTAGCCGGGCCCGTCGCCCGCGCGGTTCTGCTTGAGGCCCCACTGGCCCTTGAACAGCGCGTCCTCGTCGAGCCAGGAGGCGTACTCCTTGAGGCCGATGCCCTTGATCACCCGGGTGCCCCAGAACGGCGGCTCGGGGATGCGGTTGTCGACGGCGACGTCGGAGCGGACCGCGCCCTCGGGCTCGTCGGCCTCGGGCAGGGCCACCGAGCGCTTGGCGACGCGGCGCTGCTTGAGCTCGGGCAGGGTCGCGCCGGGGACGCCGCGCTTGACCGCGACGAGGGCGTCCATCAGGCGCAGGCCCTCGAACGCGTCGCGGGCGTAGCGGACTTCGCCCTCGTAGATCTCGTGCAGGTCCTGCTCGACGTACGCGCGCGTGAGGGCGGCGCCGCCGAGGATCACCGGGTACTGGGCGGCCAGCTTGCGCTGGTTCAGCTCCTCCAGGTTCTCCTTCATGATCACGGTCGACTTCACCAGGAGACCGGACATGCCGATCACATCGGCCCGGTGCTCCTCGGCGGCATCCAGGATCGCGGAGACGGGCTGCTTGATGCCCAGGTTGACGACGTTGTAGCCGTTGTTGGAGAGGATGATGTCGACGAGGTTCTTGCCGATGTCGTGGACGTCGCCGCGCACGGTGGCGAGCACGATGGTGCCCTTGCCCTCCGCGTCGGACTTCTCCATGTGCGGCTCCAGGTGCGCCACGGCCGTCTTCATGACCTCGGCGGACTGGAGCACGAACGGCAGCTGCATCTGGCCGGAGCCGAAGAGCTCGCCGACGACCTTCATGCCCTCCAGGAGGGTGTCGTTGACGATGTCCAGCGCGGGGCGGGTCTCAAGCGCCTCGTCGAGGTCGGCCTCCAGGCCGTTCTTCTCGCCGTCGATGATCCGGCGCTGCAGACGCTCGTCCAGCGGCAGCGCGAGCAGTTCCTCGGCCTTGCCCGCCTTCATCGACTTGGTGCTGACGCCCTCGAAGAGCTCCATGAGCCGCTGGAGCGGGTCGTAGGCGGGTTCGTCCCCCTGCTGGGGGCGTCGCCTGTCGTAGACGAGGTCGAGCGCGACCTTGACCTGCTCCTCGTCCAGGCGCGCGATCGGCAGGATCTTGGAGGCGTGCACGATCGCCGAGTCGAGCCCGGCCTTGACGCACTCGTCCAGGAACACCGAGTTGAGGACGACACGGGCGGCCGGGTTGAGGCCGAAGGAGATGTTGGACAGGCCGAGCGTGGTCTGGACGTCCGGGTGGCGGCGCTTGAGCTCGCGGATCGCCTCGATGGTGGCGATGCCGTCGCCGCGCGACTCCTCCTGGCCGGTGCAGATGGTGAAGGTGAGGCAGTCGATGAGGATGTCCGACTCGTGCACGCCCCAGTTGCCGGTGAGGTCGGCGATCAGCCGCTCGGCGATGGCGACCTTGTTCTCGACGGTACGGGCCTGGCCCTCCTCGTCGATGGTCAGCGCGATCAGCGCCGCGCCGTGCTCGACGGCGAGGGCGGTGACCTTGGCGAACCGCGACTCGGGGCCGTCGCCGTCCTCGTAGTTGACGGAGTTGATGACCGCGCGCCCGCCCAGCTTCTCCAGACCGGCCTGCAGGACGTTCACCTCGGTGGAGTCCAGCACGATCGGCAGGGTGGAGGCGGTGGCGAAGCGGCCGGCCAGCTCCTCCATGTCGGCGACGCCGTCGCGGCCCACGTAGTCGACGCAGAGGTCGAGCATGTGGGCGCCCTCGCGGATCTGGTCGCGGGCCATCTCCACACAGTCGTCCCAGCGGCCCTCCAGCATGGCCTCGCGGAACTTCTTCGATCCGTTGGCGTTGGTGCGCTCGCCGATCGCCATGTACGAGGTGTCCTGGCGGAACGGGACCGTCTGGTAGAGGGAGGCGGCGCCCGGCTCGGGGCGCGGGTCGCGCGCGGTCGGGGCCACGCCCCGGACCCGCTCGACGACCTGGCGCAGATGCTCCGGCGTCGTACCGCAGCAGCCGCCGACCAGCGAGAGGCCGTACTCGCGGACGAAGGTCTCCTGGGCGTCGGCGAGTTCCGGCGCGGACAGCGGGTAGTGCGCGCCGTCCTTGCCGAGCACGGGCAGACCGGCGTTGGGCATGCAGGACAGCGGCACCCGGGAGTTGCGGGCGAGGTAGCGCAGGTGCTCGCTCATCTCGGCCGGTCCCGTGGCGCAGTTGAGGCCGATCATGTCGATGCCCAGCGGTTCGAGCGCGGTCAGCGCCGCGCCGATCTCGGAGCCGAGCAGCATGGTGCCGGTGGTCTCGACGGTGACCGAGCAGATCAGCGGGACGCGGTAGCCGGCCACGTCCATGGCGCGCTGGGCACCGAGGATGGCGGACTTCGTCTGGAGCAGGTCCTGGGTGGTCTCCACCAGGAGCGCGTCGGCGCCGCCGGCGAGCATGCCCTCGGCGTTCTGCTGGTAGGCGTCGCGCAGCGTGGTGTACGGGGCGTGGCCGAGGGTCGGCAGCTTGGTGCCGGGGCCCATCGAGCCCAGCACCCAGCGCTGCTGCCCGGTGGCGGCGGTGAACTCGTCGGCGACCTCGCGGGCGATCCGGGCGCCCGCCTCGGACAGCTCGTACACGCGCTCGGGGATGTCGTACTCACCCAGCGCCGAGAAGTTCGCGCCGAAGGTGTTGGTCTCGACGCAGTCGACGCCGACCGCGAAGTACTCCTGGTGCACCGACCGCACGATGTCGGGGCGGGTGACGTTCAGGATCTCGTTGCAGCCCTCAAGGTCCTGGAAGTCCTCCAGGGTGGGGTCCTGGGCCTGGAGCATGGTGCCCATCGCTCCGTCGGCCACCACCACGCGGGTGGCGAGCGCTTCGCGGAGCGCGTCGGCGCGGGTCCGGCTGTCAGCGGAAGGGGTCGGCAACGAGGCCATGGATGTGCTCCCTGGAGTGCGACGGCTGTCGGCTTTGCGGCATCCGAAGGGAGGCCGCACCGGGCCAGCGTAACCGGGCGGGGTCCGGGAGGGCACAGGTGTCCCACGGGCCGGACTGCGCGTCGCCGCCGCGCGCTCCTCGGCCAGTGGCTGGCCGGAACCGCCCTGCTATTGCCGCTCACGGTGACAGAGGGTCGACAACGGCCGATACTGTTCAGCATTGTCGAACTCCACGTTCCGAAGGGGAGGAAGCGCGATGGCGCGGAACATCCAGTCGCTCGAACGGGCGGCCGCCATGCTGCGGCTGCTCGCGGGCGGCGAGCGGCGGCTCGGCCTGTCCGAGGTGGCCTCCGCGCTCGGCCTGGCGAAGGGCACCGCGCACGGCATCCTGCGGACCCTCCAGGCGGAGGGGTTCGTCGAGCAGGACCCGGCGTCCGGCCGCTATCAGCTCGGCGCCGAGCTGCTGCGCCTGGGCAACAGCTATCTGGACGTCCACGAGCTGCGGGCGCGCGCCCTGGTGTGGACCGACGACCTGGCGCGCTCCAGCGGCGAGAGCGTGTACGTGGGCGTCCTGCACCAGCAGGGCGTGCTGATCATGCACCACGTCTTCCGGCCCGACGACAGCCGGCAGGTGCTTGAGGTCGGGGCCATGCAGCCGCTGCACTCCACCGCGCTCGGCAAGGTCCTCTCCGCGTACGACCCGGTCGCGCACACGGAAGCCGTGGAGAGCGAGCGCACCGCGTTCACGCCCCGCACCGTGACCGCGCCCGGGGACTTCGAGGAGCTGCTCGACCTGATCCGCGCGCGCGGCTGGGCCGACGACATGGAGGAGACCTGGGACGGCGTGGCCTCGGTCGCGGCCCCCATCTTCGACCGGCGGCGGATGCCGGTGGGCGCGGTCGGCGTCACCGGGGCCGTGGAGCGGGTCTGCAAGGCGGGCGAGGTCCGCTCGGACCTGGTGGCGGCGGTGCGCGACTGCGCCCGCTCGGTCTCGCGCGACCTGGGCGCCGGGCGCTTCTGAGGCGCCCGCGCACCCCGCGGGAACCCGCCCGGCGCGCCTGACCAGCCGCTTCGCCGAATGGCTGAAACATAACGATCAACGTGGCCGGAACATACCGGGTGGTAACGATCGGGATACCCGCCACAGAACCCTTGACGTCGAGTTAACGCCAGCGCAACACTGCCGTTCATCGGTCGGCATTGTCGAACACCTAACGGCAATACGAGTTAGAGTGTGACAACGCCAAGGGCCGCCAAGCCCTCGACGTGAGGGCGCGGACCACCGGAGTTTCCGGGGTTCGGCTTCCCCTGGACGAAGGACAAAGGAGTCGCGGGTGTCCAGCTCCGACATCTTCATCGGCGAGACCATCGGTACCGCCGTACTCATCCTGCTCGGCGGTGGCGTGTGCGCCGCCGTCACGCTGAAGAGCTCCAAGGCACGCAACGCGGGCTGGCTCGCCATCACCTTCGGGTGGGGCTTCGCGGTGCTCACGGGCGCCTACATCTCCGCCCCGCTCTCGGGTGCGCACCTCAACCCGGCGGTGACGCTCGGCCTCGCCATCGAGGGCGGCACCGAGTGGAGCGACGTGCCCACCTACCTCGCGGGACAGCTGCTCGGCGCGATGATCGGCGCCACCCTGGTCTGGCTGACCTACTACGGCCAGTTCCAGGCGCACCTGACCGACCCGGAGATCGTCGGCGACACCGCCGACACGGCGATCGAAGGCCCGCACAACGGCGCGTCCCAGGCGGGCCCGGTGCTCGGGATCTTCTCGACCGGCCCCGAGATCCGCAACGCGATACAGAACCTCACCACCGAGATCATCGGCACGGCCGTGCTGGTCCTGGCCATCCTGACCCAGGGCCTCAACGGCGACGGCAAGGGCCTCGGCGTCATCGGCGTCCTGATCACCTCGCTGGTCGTCGTCGGCATCGGCCTCTCGCTGGGCGGCCCCACCGGCTACGCCATCAACCCGTTCCGCGACCTCGGTCCGCGCATCGTGCACTCCCTGCTGCCGCTGCCCAACAAGGGCGGTTCGGACTGGGGCTACGCCTGGGTGCCGGTCGTCGGCCCGCTGGCCGGCGCCGCCCTCGCCGGTGGCCTGTACAACCTCGCGTTCGCCTGATCCGTACAGCTCAGAGCCGTAGAGACCTTCAGACTCCAGGAGATTTCCGTGAGCGACACCCACTCCACCCAGGCCGCTTCGCACGGCCACGGCCCCTTCATCGCGGCCATCGACCAGGGCACCACCTCTTCTCGATGCATCGTCTTCGACAAGGACGGCCGGATCGTCTCGGTCGACCAGAAGGAGCACGAGCAGATCTTCCCGAAGCCGGGCTGGGTCGAGCACGACGCCGCCGAGATCTGGACCAACGTCCAGGAAGTGGTGGCGGGCGCCGTCGACAAGGCGGGCATCACGGCCGCCGACGTCAAGGCGATCGGCATCACCAACCAGCGCGAGACCACGCTGCTGTGGGACAAGAACACCGGTGAGCCCGTCCACAACGCCCTCGTCTGGCAGGACACCCGCACCGACGCGCTCTGCAAGGAGCTCGGCCGCAACGTCGGCCAGGACCGCTTCCGCCGCGAGACGGGCCTCCCGCTCGCGTCGTACTTCGCCGGCCCCAAGGTCCGCTGGCTGCTCGACAACGTCGAGGGCCTGCGCGAGCGCGCCGAGCGCGGCGACATCCTCTTCGGCACCATGGACTCCTGGGTCATCTGGAACCTGACGGGCGGTGTCGACGGCGGTGTCCACGTGACCGACGTCACCAACGCCTCGCGCACGCTCCTGATGAACCTGCACGAGATGGCGTGGGACGAGAAGATCCTCGCCTCCATGGAGATCCCGGCGGCCGTGCTGCCCGAGATCCGCTCCTCCGCCGAGGTCTACGGCCACGCCAAGGGCGGCGTCCTGGACGGCATCCCGGTCGCCTCCGCGCTCGGCGACCAGCAGGCGGCCCTGTTCGGCCAGACCTGCTTCTCGGAGGGCGAGGCCAAGTCCACCTACGGCACCGGCACCTTCATGCTGATGAACACCGGTGACAAGCCCGTCAACTCCTACAACGGCCTGCTGACCACCGTCGGCTACCAGATCGGCGACCAGAAGCCGGTCTACGCCCTTGAGGGCTCCATCGCCGTCACCGGCTCGCTGGTGCAGTGGATGCGCGACCAGATGGGCATGATCAAGACCGCCGCCGAGATCGAGACGCTGGCGCTCTCGGTCGAGGACAACGGCGGCGCGTACTTCGTGCCGGCCTTCTCCGGTCTGTTCGCCCCGTACTGGCGCTCCGACGCCCGTGGTGTGATCGCCGGCCTCACCCGGTACGTCACCAAGGCGCACATCGCGCGCGCCGTGCTTGAGGCCACCGCCTGGCAGACCCGCGAGATCACCGACGCCATGACGAAGGACTCCGGTGTCGAGCTGACCGCGCTCAAGGTCGACGGCGGCATGACCTCCAACAACCTGCTGATGCAGACCCTCTCGGACTTCCTGGACGCGCCGGTCGTGCGTCCGATGGTCGCCGAGACCACCTGCCTCGGCGCCGCCTACGCCGCCGGTCTGGCCGTCGGCTTCTGGCCGGACACGGACGCGCTGCGCGCCAACTGGCGCCGGGCGGCCGAATGGACCCCTCGCATGGACGCCGACCAGCGTGACAGCGAGTACAAGAACTGGCTCAAGGCCGTCGAGCGGACCATGGGCTGGATCGAGGACGAGGAGTAATCGAAATGACCACCCTGCAGAGCGTCCCTGCCCTTGGGACGCACCCGGCCTCCGGCTCGACCCCGAGCCGCGCCGAAACTCGGGAGCAGCTTTCCAAGGCGACGTACGACCTCCTGGTGATCGGCGGCGGCATCCTGGGCATCTCCACCGCCTGGCACGCCGCGCAGTCCGGGCTGCGGGTGGCCCTGGTGGACGCCGGCGACTTCGCCGGCGCCACCTCCTCCGCTTCCTCCAAGCTCCTCCACGGCGGTCTGCGCTACCTGCAGACCGGCGCGGTGAAGCTGGTCGCGGAGAACCACTTCGAGCGGCGTGCGGTGTCCCGTCAGGTGGCCCCGCACCTCGCCAACCCGCTCACCTTCTACCTGCCCGTCTACAAGGGCGGCCCGCACGGCGCGGCCAAGCTGGGCGCGGGCGTCTTCGCCTACTCGGCGCTGTCCGCGTTCGGCGACGGCGTCGGCCACCTGCTCTCGCCGTCCAAGGCCGCGCAGGACGTGCCGGAGCTGCGCACGGACAACCTGAAAGCCGTGGCCGTGTACGGCGACGACCAGATGAACGACGCGCGGATGGCCCTGATGACGGTGCGCGCCGCCGTCGAGGCCGGTGCCGTCGTCCTCAACCACGCCGAGGTGAGCGGTCTGCGCTTCACCAAGGGCCGGGTGACGGGCGCGGACCTCAAGGACCGCCTCTCCGGCGACGAGTTCGGCGTCAACGCCCGTCTGGTGCTCAACGCGACCGGCCCCTGGGTCGACCACCTGCGCAAGATGGAGGACCCGGACGCGGCCCCCTCGATCCGGCTGTCCAAGGGCGCGCACCTGGTCCTCAAGCGCACCTCCCCCTGGAAGGCGGCGCTGGCGACCCCGATCGACAAGTACCGCATCACCTTCGCCCTGCCGTGGGAGGACATGCTCCTGCTCGGCACCACGGACGAGGAGTTCGAGGGCGACCCGGCGGACGTCGCGGTCACCGAGAAGGACACCGCCCAGATCCTGGACGAGGCCGCGTTCTCCATCCGCGACCAGCAGCTCTCCCGCGATCTGATCACGTACTCCTTCGCCGGTCTGCGGGTGCTCCCGGGCGGTCCCGGCGACACCTCGAAGGCCAAGCGCGAGACGGTCGTCACCGAGGGCCGCGGCGGCATGCTGTCGGTGGCCGGCGGCAAGTGGACGACCTTCCGCCACATCGGCCGTACGGTGATGCAGAAGCTGGAGCAGCTGCCGGGCCGTCCGCTCGGTGACGACTTCGAGCCGATCTCCTCGCTCCCCGGCAAGCTGCCGCTGCCCGGTATAGCCAACCCGCGCGCCGTCGCCCACCGCCTGATGGTGGACGGCCCGGCGCCCGGCCCGCGCATGGCCGCCGACACCGCCCGGCACCTCGCCACCCACTACGGCTCGCTGTCCTTCGACATCGCGCGCCTGGCCAACGAGGACGCGGCGCTCGCCGAGCGCATCCACCCGGACGCGCCGGAGATCTGGGCGCAGGTCGTCTACGCGCGCGACCACGAGTGGGCCGAGACGGCCGACGACGTGCTGCGCCGCCGCACCACGCTCACGATCCGCGGCCTGGCCACGGACGAGATCCGCGGCAAGGTCGACGACCTGCTCGGCAAGAAGCACTGACGTATAGTTAGTCGGGCCAGTCAGCGCCGGAAGGGGCGGTTCCCACGGGGGGAGCCGCCCCTTTCGCATGCGCCCGCACAGTTCAGGGGCGTATGCGGGACGCGCGGACGCATAATGGGGGCCGATTCATCGGATGAATACCCGGTGATGTCCGCCCGGTATGGAGGTCGCCCCATGGCAGTCACCGACGAGGCCATCGAGAAGATCAAGGAAATGATCGTCTCCGGTGCGCTGCGCCCCGGCGACCGGCTGCCCAAGGAGAGCGAACTCGCCGCCGAACTCGGTCTGTCCAGGAACTCGCTGCGCGAGGCGGTCCGCGCGCTGTCCCTGATCCGCATCCTGGATGTGCGCCAGGGCGACGGTACGTATGTGACCAGCCTGGACCCCCAGTTGCTGCTGGAGGCGCTGAGCTTCGTCGTCGACTTCCACCGGGACGACACGGTGCTTGAGTTCCTGGCGGTACGGCGGATCCTGGAACCGGCGGCGACGGCGATGGCGGCGGTGCGGATCGAGGACGCGGAACTGGACGCGCTGACGGCCCAGTTGGACGCGCTGGGCCCGGACCCGTCGGTGGAGGAGCTGGTCGCCTGCGACCTGGAGTTCCATCGCACGATCGTGCAGAGCGCCGGGAACTCGGTGCTCTGCTCGCTCCTGGACGGCCTCTCGGGACCCACCACCCGGGCCCGCGTCTGGCGCGGCCTCACCCAGCAGGACGCGGTCTCCCGCACCCTCCACGAACACCGCGCCATCCTCGCCGCCCTGCGCGACCGCGACGCGGAGGCGGCGAGGTCGTGGGCGACGGTGCACATCGCGAGCGTGGAACAGTGGCTGAGGTCCACGCTCTGAGCGGGCCGGCGGGGCTCAGTCCTGCTTCTCCCCGCTCGCGAAGCGCGAGATCACCAGCGCGACGATGATGATCGCCCCATTGAGGAACTGGTTCCACAGCGTCGGGACCCCGCCCAGGGTCATGACGTTGACGACCAGTTGCAGCGTCAGTACGCCGGTGAGCGCGCCGAACAGCGTGCCCCGGCCGCCCTTCAGGCTGATCCCCCCGATCACCGCCGCCGCGAACACCTGGAAGATCCACCCGTTGCCCTGGGTCGCGGCGACCGAGCCGTAGTGGCCGGTGTAGAGGATCCCGGCGAACGCGGCGAGCAGACCGCCGAGCGCGAGCACCACCCAGGTGATCCGGTCCACCCGGATCCCGGCCGCCCGCGCCGCCTCCGGGTTGCCCCCGATCGCGTACAGCGCGCGCCCGTGCCGCAGCCAGGCGAGCGCCGCCCCGCCGACGGCGAACAGGGTCAGACAGATCCACACGGCGGCCGGTGCGCCCAGCCAGTCCGTCATGCCCAGATAGCGGAACGACCGGGGCACATCGGTGATCGACTTGCCCTCGGTGATGCCGACGTGGAGCCCGCGCAGCATGGTGAGCATGCCGAGCGTGGCGATGAACCCGTTGACGTTCAGCTTCAGCATCAGGAAGCCGTTGACCGTACCGATCAGCAGCCCCACCAGCAGGCACAGCGGGATCGCCGTCCACGTGGGCAGCAGCCCGAGCCCCGCGAACCGGCCGCCCTCGGACGGCAGGACCAGCCACATCGCGATCACCGGCGCGATCCCGATCGTCGACTCCAGGGACAGGTCCATCCGGCCGCAGATCAGGATCAGGGCCTCGCCGAGCACCAGCAGGCTCAGCTCCGAGGACTGCTGGATGACGCTGATGAGGTTGTCCGAGGTCAGGAAGACCGGCGAGACGATGAAGCCGATCACCATCAGCACCAGGATCACCGGGACCAGCGAGAAGTCGCTCCAGCGGATGTGCGCGAGGCGCCGCAGCGGGCCGGGGCCCGTGAGGTCGGCCGCAGCCGTGGTCACCGTGTCGGTCATGGCCGCTCCCCCACACCTTCCATGGCGGCGACCAGTTCCCGGTCGCTCCACCCGCTGTCGTACGCGGCGACGACCCGCCCGTGGAAGAGCGCGAGCACCCGGTCGCACACCCGCAGGTCGTCCAGTTCGTCGGAGACGATCACGGCCGCTCTCCCCTCGTCGGCGACCCGCCGTACCACCGCGAGCAGCGCGTCCTTGGACTTGACGTCGACCCCGGCCGTGGGGCGCACGGCGACCAGGACGACGGGTTCACGGGCCAGCGCCCGGGCCACCACGACTTTCTGCTGGTTGCCGCCCGACAGACCCGAGACCGCCTGCCTGGGCCCCTGCGTCCTGATGTCGAGCGAGGCGATCATCGACATCGCGAACTCCCTGGTACGGGACGGGAGCACGGTCCCCCACGGCCCGAGCTGGTCGGTGACGGTGAGCGTGGCGTTCTCGGCGACCGAGCGCCCGGGCACCAGGCCCTGGCGGTGGCGGTCCTCGGGGATGTAGCCGATACCGGCCGCCAGCGCGTGCGGCACGCTGCCGGGTCGCACCGTCCGGCCGCGCACGGACACCCGGCCCGCCGTCGCCCGGCGCATCCCGGCCAGCGTCTCGCCGAGGGCGGTGTTCCCGCTGGCGGCGGCCCCCGCCACGCCGAGGACCTCGCCCGGGCGTACATCGAGGTCCAGCGGCTCGAACTCCCCGTCCAGGGCGAGCCCTTCGGCCCGCAGGACCGGCTCGCCCCCGATCGCGGTACGGGCGTGGGCCCGCCAGGACGGGGCGGCGGCCGACTCGCCCGTCATCGCCGCCACCAGGTCGTCCTTGGCCAGCTCGGCGACCGGCGCGGTCAGCACATGGCGGGCGTCGCGGTAGACGGTGACGGCCGTGCACAGCTCGTACACCTCCTGGAGGTGGTGCGAGATGAACAGGAACGCCACGCCCTGGGACTGGAGTTCGCGCACCTTGGTGAACAGGCGCTGGATGCCGCGCGCGTCCAGCTGGGCGGTCGGCTCGTCCAGGACGATCAGCCGGGCGCCGAACGACAGCGCCCGGGCGATCTCCACGAACTGGCGCTGCTCCACGCTCAGGTCACGCGCGCGTACGTCCGGGTCGACCCGCACTCCGTACTCCGCGAGCAGGTCCGCCGCGCGCCCGCGCAGCCGTCCCCAGCGGATCCGCCGCCCCTCGAAGCGGTTCAGGAACAGGTTCTCGGCGACGGTGAGGTCGGGGACCACCATGGACTTCTGGTAGACGCACGCCACCTTGGACTGCCAGGCCGCCCGGTCGCCGAAGGCGGGTGCGGGGGCGCCGCCGAAGGCGATCGTGCCGGCGTCCGGGCGGTGCAGTCCGCTGACCACCCCGACCAGCGTGGACTTGCCGGCGCCGTTGCGGCCCACCAGGGCGTGGGACTCGCCGGCCCGTACGGTCAGCGAGACCCCGTCGAGCGCCAGGGTCGGTCCGAAGCGCTTGACGACGCCCTCGGCGTGGACGGCGGGTTCGGCTGTCATCGTCAGCTCTTCTTGGTCAGCTGGTTGGCCCAGAGCGCCGGGTCGTCCACATTGGCCTTGGTGACCAGCGGCGCCGGGAGCTGGTCCTCGTAGCCGTTGGGGATCTTGACGATGGTGGAGCCGTGGTCGGTCGGCCCCGCCGTGAAGGTCTTCCCGTCCAGAGCCGCCCTGGCGTAGTACAGCGCGTACTTGGCGTACAGGTCGGCGGGCTGGGAGACGGTGGCGTCGATCTTCCCGGCCTTGATGGCGTCCAGCTCCTCGGGGATGCCGTCGTTGGAGACGATCGTGATGTGGCCGGGCGTGCCCGGCGGTTTGAGCAGGTGCTTCTGCTCCAGGAGGGCGAGGGTGGGCTGCAGGAAGACACCGCCCGCCTGCATATAGATGCCGTTGAGGCCCGGGTGGGCGGCGAGGGTCGACTGGAGCTTGGCGGAGGCCACGTCGCCCTTCCAGTCGGTGGCCAGCTCATGGACCGTGATGCCGGGGTACTTCTTCGCCATGCACGCCTTGAACGCCTCCGAGCGGTCGCGGCCGTTGATGGAGGACAGGTCGCCCTGGAACTCGGCGACCTCCCCGGTCCCCTTCAGCCGCTCGCCGAGGAACGCGCACGCCTTCTCGCCGTACGCCTTGTTGTCGGCCCGTACGACCATGTAGACGTCGCCCTTGTCGGGGCGGGTGTCGACGCTGATCACGGGGATCTTCCGCTGGTGGAGGGTGTCCAGGGTCGAGGCGACGGCGCCGGTGTCCTGCGGGGCCATCACCACGGCCTTGGCGCCCTGGTCCATGAAGGCGGTGACGTCGGCGACGAGCTTGCCGATGTCGTTCTGGGAGTTGGTCATCGGCAGGGCCGAGATCCCGGCGGCCTTGGTGCCCTTGGAGAGGTACTGCTGGTAGGAGTTCCAGAAGTCGCTGTCGCTGCGCGGCAGGTCGATGCCCACCTTGGCGCTCCCGCCGCCACCGGACTCGCGGTTGCAGCCCGTCAGTGCCGCGACCGCCACAAGCGCGGTGCAGACGGCGGCGGTTGTCGTACGCACTCTCATGGTTTCGTCCTTCGTGGCTGGCGGCTCGGGCTCAGGTGATGGGGCGAAGGCGCAGGCCCTGCATGCCGCCGTCGACGGCCAGGGCGGTGCCGGTGACGGCGGCGGCGGACGGGCTCGCCAGATACGCGATCGCGGCGGCCACCTCGCTGGCTGCGACCAGGCGGCCCATCGGCTGGCGGGCCTCAAGAGCGGCCCGCTCGGCCTCGGGGTCGTCCGCCCGGGCGAGCAGCCGGCCGATCCACGGGGTGTCCGCCGTACCGGGGTTCACGCAGTTCACGCGCACCCCGTCGGGTACGTGGTCGGCGGCCATGGCGAGGGTGAGGGCGAGCACCGCGCCCTTGGTGGCGCTGTACAGGGCGCGTTGGGGCAGCCCGGCCGTGGCGGCGATCGAGCAGGTGTGGGTGATCGAGGCGCGGCCTGGCCGCTCGGCGGCCGCTCGGCGCAGGTGCGGCAGCGCGTGGCGGGCGGCGCGGACCATCCCGAGGACGTTGACGTCGAGCACCCGGTGCCATTCGGCGTCGTCGTTGTCCTCGACGGTGCCGATGGCGCCGATCCCGGCGTTGGAGACGAGCGTGTGCAGCGCGCCCAACTCCCGTACGGCCCGGGCCACCGCGTCCCGTACGCCCGCGTCGTCGGTGACGTCCGCCGCCAGGGCGAGGGCGCCGTGCGGGGCGCCCGTGACATCGCGGTCGAGCACGGCCACGCGCGCGCCCCGGGCGAGAAGCAGCCCGGCGGTGGCGGCACCGATGCCGGAGGCGCCGCCGGTGACCAGTGCGGCCATCCCCGCGAAGTCCTGGGGTGCGGCCTCGGCGGGGGTGAACGCGCGCGTCATGACACGACCTCCCGGTCGGTGCGGCGGGCCCGCCACTCGGGCCCGTCCGGATAGCGGTAGGCGGCCAGGGACTCGGGGCGCATCCGGGCCGAGAAACCGGGGGCGCGGGGCGCCAGGTAGCGGCCGCCCTCGATGACGGCCGGGTCGCAGAAGTGCTCGTGGAGGTGGTCGACGTACTCGATGACCCGGTCCTCGCGGCTGCCGGAAACGGCCACGTAGTCGAACATCGCCAGGTGCTGGACGAGTTCGCACAGCCCGACCCCGCCCGCGTGCGGGCAGACGGGGACGCCGTACTTGGCGGCGAGGAGAAGGATCGCCAGGTTCTCGTTGACCCCGGCCACCCGGGCCGCGTCGATCTGCACGAAGTCGACCGCGCCCGCCTGGAGCAGCTGCTTGAACACCACCCGGTTGGCGACGTGTTCACCGGTGGCGACCTTCACCGGCTGCCCGGCCCGCACCGCCGCGTGCCCCAGGATGTCGTCCGGGCTGGTCGGCTCCTCGATCCAGTGCGGCGCGTACGGGGCGAGCGCGGCCATCCAGCGCAGCGCGTCCGGCACGTCCCAGCGCTGGTTGGCGTCGACGGCGATGCGCACGCCCGGCCCGACGGCCGCGCGGGCCAGGCGCAGTCTGCGTACGTCGTCGTCGAGATCGGCCCCGACCTTGAGTTTGATCTGCCCGAAGCCGTCCGCGACGGCCTGTTTGGCGAGCCGGACCAGCTTGGCGTCGTCGTAGCCGAGCCAGCCCGGCGAGGTGGTGTACGCGGGATAGCCCTCGGCGCGCAGCAGCCGGGCCCGCGCGGCCCGCCCGGGTTCCGCGGCACGCAGGATGGCGAGGGCGTCGCTCCTGGTCAGGACGTCGGTGAGATAGCGGAAGTCGACGAGCGAGACCAGCTCCTCGGGGGTCATCGCGGCCAGGAATTCCCAGACGGGCACTCCGGCGGCGGTCGCGGCCAGGTCCCAGGCGGCGTTGACGACGGCTCCGGCCGCCATGTGCGTGACGCCCTTGTCGGGGCCGAGCCAGCGCAGTTGCGAGTCATGGGTGAGGTCGTGGTGGAGGGCGGCGAGATCGGCGGCGGTGCGCGGCGCCGGGCGGCCCACCACGTACGGCCGCAGCGCCTCCACGGCGGCGGCGGTGACATCGTTGCCGCGGCCGATGGTGAAGACGAAGCCGTGCCCCTCGGTCCGCGCGGGGCCGTCGGTGCGCAGCACCAGATAGGCGGCCGAGTAGTCCGGGTCCGGGTTCATCGCGTCCGAGCCGTCCAGCTGTTCGGAGGTGGGGAAGCGGATGTCGTATACGTCGAACCCGGTGACACTCGGCCTCATGCGCGCCCCCTGTGGCTGAGTCCTGCTTCAGGTCCCGCTGGAGTCCCGCTGAAGAACTCTTGCGACGAACGTGTGCTCGGACATCCGACCTCTCGCGGTCATCCGATGTATTCCGATGTATAGCGGCGGGGAACCGCCGGAGTCCAGGGTCGGGACGGAACATTCCTCGCCGGATTCACGGAACAGCTCGGATGAATCTGCCGCCAGGGAGCGCGTTTCCCCGGCTGCTGCCCGTTCATGCGGGGATCACTCCGGCGGGGAGAGGGCCGTGCACGGGGGCTGCGTCGGGGTATGGCTGAAGCCGTAAGGTTGGGGCGTACGCAAGAGAACTTCGGAGGGAGGCACTGGGTGATCGAGCTGGAGGGAGTTCCCGAGCTGGTCGACCCGGTCATGATCGCCGCGTTCGAGGGCTGGAACGACGCGGGCGACTCCGCCTCCTCAGCGGTCGCCCACCTGGAGCGCGAGTGGAAGGGCGAGGTCTTCGCCGCGCTCGACGCCGAGGACTACTACGACTTCCAGGTCAACCGGCCCACCGTGTTCCTGGAGGCCGGGGTCCGGCGGATCACCTGGCCCACCACCCGGCTCTCCGTCGTGCGCGTCGGCGGCGAAAAGCCGCGCGACCTGGTGCTGGTGCGCGGGATCGAACCGTCGATGCGCTGGCGCTCGTTCTGCAACGAGATCCTGGGCTTCGCGCACGAGCTGGGCGTGGAGATGGTGGTGATCCTGGGCGCGCTGCTCGGCGACACCCCGCACACCCGGCCGGTGCCGGTCAGCGGTGTCACCTCGGACCCGGACCTGGCGCGCACGATGGACCTGGAGGAGACGCGGTACGAGGGGCCCACCGGCATCGTCGGCGTCCTCCAGGAGGCCTGCACCCACGCGGGCGTGCCGGCCGTCAGCCTCTGGGCCGCCGTGCCGCACTATGTGTCGCAGCCGCCGAACCCCAAGGCCACGCTGGCCCTCCTCAACCGCCTTGAGGACCTGATCGACCTGCGCATCCCGCTGGGCGAACTGGCCGAGGACGCGCGCGCGTGGCAGCTCGGGGTGGACCAACTGGCCGCGGAGGACAGTGAAGTGGCCGAGTACGTCCAGACGCTGGAGGAGGCTCGGGACACGGCGGATCTGCCGGAGGCGTCGGGGGAGGCGATCGCCCGGGAGTTCGAGCGGTATCTGCGGCGGCGGGACGGTGGTCCGGGGCCTGGGCCCGGACCCGGGTCTGTGGCCGGTGGCCACGCCACGGACGGGGGTGAGTCCACGTCGTATCTGCGCGATACGGGCAGTGGGCGGACTCGGCCGCCCAGGCCCCCTCGGGAAGATCCGGAGGATCCGGGCGACGGGGTGGAGTCGTCGGACGACTGAGGCTGCGCCGGGTCCCCCCGTACCCCTAGGGGTACGGGGGGACCCGGCGTTTCCAGCCGGATTTGCACCGGTTGCCCAACCCCCCTTTATTTCAAACACAGTTCGCCGGACGGGGTTTACGAGTCGGCGTCGCGGTAGCAGGGTGTGCCGGGTAGGGAGCGACACGGCACCGGAGGGAGCTGCAGCGGCGATGACCGATCAGGCACTCCCGGGCCAGGGCCCCGGCACTGCGGGCCCCGGACCCGATGGAGCTGGATTCACCTATCAAGGCGCCGAGCCGGAACTGATCGTCGTCGCGCGGGCCGAGGCCAGGCTCCGCGTCGACGCCCAGGGCATCGGCTCGGCCTCCGGAGCGGACACCACGGCGCTCACCCTCTTCCTCGGCGACGAACAGCTCGCCATGGAGCCGCTGTTCGGCCGTGAGGAGCGGCTTCGCGAGGAGCGGCTGCACGCGGCGGAGCGGCCCGGCCGGCCGGGCGTCGATCAGGGCACCCTCCCCGACCTGTCGCTGTTCTACCGTGTACGCGGCGGAGCCGACCGGGCCGAGGAGTTCGCCGCCCGGCTGGCCGCCCTGCCGGAGATCGAGACCGCGTATGTGAAGCCGGGGGCCGTCCCGGCCTCGTATCCCGGTCAGGACGGGGCGACGGCCGCGCGGCTGAAGGAAGGCACGCCCGCCACCCCCGACTTCACCGGCCGCCAGGGCTATCTGCGGGCCGCGCCCGAGGGCGTCGACGCGTACTGGGCCTGGCAGCGGCCGGGCGGTTCCGGCGAGGGCGTCACCGTCGTCGACGTCGAGGGCGCCTGGCAGCTGGGGCACGAGGACCTCGCGGAGAAGCTGGCCGGGATCGTCGTCGGCACCCCGGTGCAGGACCTGGCGTGGCGCAACCACGGCACGGCGGTCCTCGGCGTCATCGGCGGCGACCGGGACGACAAGGGCATCACCGGAATCGCGCCCCAGTCCGTCACCGCGGCCGCGTCGTTCCGGTCCATCGGTACGGCCGCGGCGATCCACGCGGCCGCCGAACGGCTCTCCCCCGGCGACCTCGTGCTGATCGAACTGCACCGCCCGGGGCCCCGGTTCGCCTATGAGCAGCGCGACGACCAGGCCGGGTACATCGCGATCGAGTGGTGGCCGGACGACTTCGCCGCGATCCGCTGGGCGACCGCCAGGGGCGTCCTGGTGGTGGCGGCCGCGGGCAACGGCGCGGAGAGCCTCGACGACGCGCTGTACGAGCGGCGGCCGGAGCGGTTCCCGGCGACCTGGCGCAACCCGTTCAACCCGTCCAACCGGTCCTCCGGCGCGGTCCTGGTCGGCGCGGGCGCACCGCCGCCGGGCACCCACGGCCGCGACCACGGCCCGGACCGCTCACGGCTCGCGTTCTCCAACTACGGGGCGCGGATCGACGCCCAGGGCTGGGGCCGGGAGACCACCACGACCGGCGGGTTCTGGGACCGGGCCGGTGAACTCCAGGGCGGCGCCGAGGAGATCGCCTGGTACACGGACACCTTCTCCGGTACGTCCTCGGCGGCCCCGATCGTGGTCGGCGCCCTCGCCTGCCTGCAGGGCATGCTGAAGGCGGCCCAGCAGGCGCCGATGACACCGGAGCGCGCCCGTGAGGTGCTGCGCTCGACCGGCTCGCCGCAACAGGACGCGCCCGGCCGGCCCGCCTCCCAGCGCATCGGCAGCCGCCCCGACATCAAGGCGGCCGTGACCCGGCTGATGCCGTCCACGGTCGGCACCGGCCAGGCCGAACGGTACTGGGACGAGCTGATCCCGTACCCCCATGAACTGCCCCCGAGGCTCCGGCTGTTCGTCGCCGGGGCGTGGCGCAACCTCAACGACCCGGCGCCCGAGCTGCGGCAGGCGGTGCACGCCGCCTTCGCGCAGGGCCGTCCCGACGTACGCGTCTGGTTCTCGGACGACGAAGTCGTCGGCCTGGTCGTCGCGGGCTGAGCGTCGCGGCACATCGGCCGACCAGCCAATCAACCAACCAACCCGACGATCCATCCACCCATGACCGACCCACGCATCGACACAGGGAAGGTGACACCACCATGAGCACCACCCCGCAGATGAGTCAGCAGCAGTACGGTCAGCAACAGGGCTTCCCACAGACCCAGCAGGGCTACTCGCAGGGCCAGCAGGGCATCCCGCAGCAGGGCTACCCGTACGGCCAGCAGCAGGGGTATCCGCAGGGGCAGCAGCAGGGTCCGAACACCTCGCCGCCGCAGATCCAGCAGCAGCTCCAGCAGCTCGGCCAGCAGCCGCCGTTCCAGCAGCTGCTCCAGCAGATGGGCGGCATGCAGCAGGGTCAGCAGACCCAGCAGCCGCTCGTGCTGCCGAGCGCGGTCGAGGCGGCCTCGGTGACCAGCGGCATCGCCACCAAGTTCTGGGACGTGGTGACCCCGCTGCCCGGCCAGCCGTCGATCCTGTATCTCTTCGTCGCGGGCAACTGGCACCCGCTGGTGAACCCGAACCAGGTCACGCATGACGCGGTCCAGGAGGCGTTCGCGTTCGGCCAGCAGGTCATCGGGTTCTACGACACCAAGACGGGCGCGATCCAGGCCGTCGTGGTGAACCGGCAGTAGGGACCCCTGCACGCACAGGGCGCCGGGTGAGCAGTGGCCCACCCGGCGCCCGGCCGTGCGTCGAGCGATGAAGCGTTTGCGCAGTGAGGCGTTGCGCGGTGAAGCGTTTATGCGGTGACGGTTGCGGGTTACAGGGCCACGCCGAGCAGCGCGTCGACGGCGCGCGAGACCACGCCGGGCGCGCCCTCGTCCGTACCGCCCTCGCTGTGCTGGCGGTCGGCCCAGCGGTCCACGGCCAGGAGCGCCGTCGGGGCGTCCAGGTCGTTCGCCAGGGCCTCGCGGACCTCCTCGACCAAAGCCTCGGCGGACGGGCCGTCGGGGCGGGAGACGGCCGCGCGCCAGCGGGCGAGCCGCTCGACGGCGTCCTGGAGGACCTGGTCGGTCCACTCCCAGTCGGCCCGGTAGTGGTGCGAGAGCAGCGCGAGCCGGATCGCGGCCGGGTCCACGCCCTCGCGGCGCAGTGTCGAGACGAAGACCAGGTTGCCCTTGGACTTCGACATCTTCTCGCCGTCGAGCGCGACCATGCCGGCGTGGACGTACGCCTTGGCCATCGGGAACTCGCCGGTGAGCACCTGGGCGTGCGAGGCGCCCATCTCGTGGTGCGGGAAGGCGAGGTCGGAGCCGCCGCCCTGCACGTCGAAGCCCATGCCGAGGTGGTCAAGGGCGATGGCGACGCACTCGATGTGCCAGCCGGGCCTGCCGGGGCCCAGGCTCGCGCCGTCCCAGCTCGGCTCGCCCTCGCGGGCGGCCATCCAGAGCATCGGGTCCAGCGGGTTCTTCTTGCCGGGGCGCTCGGGGTCGCCGCCTCGCTCGGCGGACAGCCGCCGCATGGCCTCGGCGTCCAGGTTGGAGACCTGGCCGAAGTGGGCGTCGCTCTCCACGGAGAAGTAGATGTCCCCGTCGAGCTCGTACGCGGCGCCCGCGTCCCGCAGGCGTTCGACGAGCGGGACGATCCCGGGTATCGCCTCGACCGCGCCGATGTAGTGCTTCGGGGGAAGCATCCGCAGCGCGGTCATGTCCTCGCGGAAGAGAGCGGTCTCGCGCTCGGCGAGCTCGGTCCAGTCGTGCCCGTCGCGGATGGCCCGCTCCAGGAGCGGATCGTCCACGTCCGTCACGTTCTGGACGTAGTGAACCTGCCGCTTGGTGTCGAGCCACACGCGCTGAACGAGGTCGAACGCGTTGTAGGTCGCCGCGTGACCCAGGTGGGTCGCGTCGTACGGAGTGATGCCGCAGACGTAGATACGGGCGACGGGACCGGGGTCGAGGGTGACCAGACCGCCGGTCGCGGTGTCGTGGATCCGGAGGTCGCGGCCCTTGCCGGGCAGGGCGGGGACCTCAGAAGCGGGCCAGGCATGCATGTCTTGAGCGTAACCGGACGCATGCTCCATATTCGAACCGGATCCGCGCACTTGGCCGAATGACCTCTCTTGCGCGCGATCCGGTTTCATGCAGGGCTGGCACATATCGGGCGGACAGGCGCGCGCCAGGGCCGGGAGACCGACTGCCACGGGAGCGGCGGCCGGGAAACGGGCCGCTACACCGGCGGCCAGGGAATCGGGGGCCACTCCCCCGACGGGCTGCGGTGCACTCCGTCCGCGAGCAGCGACGCCACCCGCTCGCGCAGCGCGGCCACCTCGTCCGCCGTGATCAGCTCGGCGAGGCGGGCGGCCAGCGGCTCGCCGGGGGCCAGCGCCGCGGCCAGGCCGGTCAGCGCCTCGACCGACTCCCGCGGCAGCGGCTCGCCCGCCCAGCCCCACAGCAGGGTCCGCAGCTTGTCCTGGACGTTGAAGGTGACCCCGTGGTCGATGCCGTACAGGTGCCCGTCACCGGTGGGCAGCAGATGGCCGCCCTTGCGGTCGCCGTTGTTGATCACGGCGTCGAGCACCGCGAGGCGCCGCAGCCGCTCGTCGTCGGCGTGCACGAGCAGCGCGGTGCGGCCCTCGCCGACGTCCGCGAGCCCGACCGCCTTCCAGCCCTCGCCCGGCTCCTCGCCGTCGACGAGCGCGAGGAGCCCGCCCTCGCCGTCCTCGCCCCCGTCCGGCGCGGCCTCGATCCACAGCTGGACCATGCCCTCGCCGTACGGCCCGTCGCGCAGCACGGTCGGCGGCACCAGATCCCAGCCGAGCGCCGCGCAGACCTCGTAGGCGGCGACCTCGCGCTGGGCGAGCGTGCCGTCGGGGAAGTCCCACAGCGGCCGCTCGCCGGCGACCGGCTTGTAGACGCAGTGGGCGCTGTGACCCTCGTACGAGACCGAGCAGTAGAGCACCGCGTTGGACGCCTCGCGGATCCGGCCGCGGACGGTGAGCTCGCCCTTGGCGAGCAGGTCCACCGCCGTCAGGCTCCCCGTCGGTATCCGTTCTGGCGCGGGCATACGTGTCCTTCCGGGTCGAGCGGCAGGCTGCACAGCGGGCACGGCGGGCGGCCCGCGTTGACCACGTCGAGGGCGCGCTTGGCGAACGCGCGGGCCTGGGCGCCGGTCAGGCGCACCCGCAGCATCGGCGGACCGTTCTCGTCGTCCTGGAGCAGCCGCTCCTCGGCCTCCGCGAGGTCCTCCTCGGAGTCGGCGTCGAGCTCGACCAGGGCCTGCGCCTCGATCACCATGCGCTGCTCCTCGCCGTCCCAGGCCAGCGCCATGGTGCCGACCCGGAACTCCTCCTCGACCGGCGAGTCGAGGGGGGCGGTGTCGGTGACGTCGGCGGGGGCGACGGCCGGGACCGGCGCGTTGCCGCCGGTGCGGCGCACGACCTCGTCCAGCAGTTCGTCGATCCGCTCGGCGAGAGCCGCCACCTGGGTCTTCTCCAGGGCGACGCTGGTGGTACGGCTGCCCGCGGACGCCTGGAGGAAGAACGTCCGGCGTCCGGGCAGCCCGACCGTGCCGGCCACGAAACGGTCCGGCGGGTCGTAGAAGAACACCTGACGGGGCACGTCCTGGTCTCCCTAGGTCGATGGTGCGATCGGTGCCGGGCCACCGGACGGAGCGCGGGTTTTCGGCCCGTCCACCCTACTGCGCCCGACGATCACGGTGCTCCCGCGCCACCCCCGACCTCGGCGTCGCTCGTCGGAGCGGACTCCTTCGGGGCGAGCGCACCGAGATCTCCGGTCTCGCCCAGGCGCACCAGGAACGGGCGCAGCCGGGTGTAACGGATGGCGGTGAGGGAACACGGTTCAACCGAGATCCGCTGAAAGAGGTCGAGATGCATACCGAGGGCGTCGGCGACGATCGACTTGATGATGTCGCCGTGCGAGCACATCACGAACACGGCGTCCGGCCCGTGGTCCGCCTCCACGCGCGCGTTCCACTCGCGTACCGCCTCCACGGCGCGTGTCTGCATCGCGCGCATCGACTCGCCGCCGGGGAACGCGGCGGCCGACGGGTGCTGCTGGACCACTTCCATCAGCGGGTCGTCGGTGAGCTCGGCGAGCTTGCGGCCCGACCAGTCGCCGTAGTCGCACTCGCTGATCCGCTCGTCGGTGTGGAACGCGAGCGAGGGCCGCGCGTCGAGGAGCGGCCCCAGGGTCTCCCGGCAGCGCTCCAGGGGGCTGGAGACGACCGCGGCGAGCGGCAGCGCGGCGAGCCGGTCCGGCAGGGCGGCGGCCTGCGCGGCGCCGCGCTCGTCCAGATGAACCCCTGGGGTGCGCCCGGCCAGCAGGCCCGAGGTGTTGGCGGTGGAGCGTCCATGACGTACGAGGATCAGCGTGGCCATGTCCGCCAGGGTAGGCCGAGCGGACGGCGGGGGTGCGGGCGGTGCCGCTTCGCGGAAGAATGCGCGCCGTGATCGTCGACTGCGCCATCTACCGGGACGGCCGCCGCACCGAGGGCCCGCCCGACTACTCGGACGCGCTGGAAGAGGCCAGGGCGGCCGGGGACGCGTTCGTGTGGCTGGGCATGTACGAGCCGACCGAGGACGAGTTCGACCTGGTCAGCAGCGAGTTCGGGCTGCACGCGCTGGCCGTGGAGGACGCGCTGCTCGCCCATCAGCGGCCCAAGCTTGAGGTGTACGACGACTCGCTGTTCGTGGTCCTGAAGCCCGTCTCGTACGAGCCGCACAGCGACACCGTGACCACCGGGGAGCTGATGCTCTTCATCGGCGACTCGTTCGTGGTGACCGTCCGGCACGGCGAGGGCTCGCCGCTGCACGCGGTACGCAAGCGCCTGGAGGCGGAGCCGGCGCTGCTGCGGCACGGTCCCACGACCGTCCTGTACGCGGTGAGCGACGCCGTCGTCGACCACTACACGGAGGTCGCGGCCGAGCTCCAGACGGACCTGGAGGAGCTGGAGACGCAGGTCTTCGCACCCGCCGGCAGTGACGCGAAGGGCGGCGCGCACCACGACGGGAGCACGGTCGCCTCGCGCATCTACACCTTCAAGCGGCAGGTCCTCGAATTCCGCCGGGCCAGCGTCCCGCTCGCGGAGCCGATGCAGCGGCTGGCGGGCGCGGGGGTGCCGTTCGTGCACGACAAGGCGCAGCCGTTCTTCCGTGATGTCAGCGACCATCTGATCCGGGCCAACGAAGGCGTCGAGGGCCTGGACCGGCTGGTCTCGGACATCCTCTCCGCCCATCTCGCGCAGATGGGCGTGCGGCAGAACGACGACATGCGCAAGATCTCCGCCTGGGCGGCGATGGCGGCCGTCCCGACGATGGTCGCGGGCATCTACGGCATGAACTTCGACCACATGCCGGAGCTCAAGTTCGTCTGGGCGTATCCGGCGGTGCTGGCCCTGATGGCGGCCCTTGAGGTCGTGCTCCACCGCACCTTCAAGCGCCGCGGCTGGCTCTGAACTCTCCGGTCGGCGAGGGCGCGTTACGCGAACTCTGGCGCGCGCGTGGCCGGTCCGCCGAGCGCGTCGCGCCGCTCGGGCATCGTCAGGCTGACCATGCGCCGCCAGCCGGCCGCCCGTTCGTAGGCGTACACGCCGTGGATCCCGGCGCTCAGCGCCGCGGACTTGGCCCCGGGCCAGCGCAGGATGCGGCCCATGTAGTCCATCACGGCCAGACTGACGTCCCGGTAGACCCGGATCTCGGCCAGCGCGCACTCGCGCAGCGCGCGCTGGATGGTGCGGCCGTGTCCGGCGTACGCGAGCCGCAGCAGCTCCTCGTGGCAGTACGCGAGGTGGTTGTCCTCGTCGGCGCTGATCATCCGGATCGCCCTGCCCACTTCCGGGTGGTCCCCGAAGTGCCGCACCAGCATCACCATCTGGTCGGCGGCCCGCTGCTCGGTGACCCGGCTGTGCGCGAGGTAGGTGGCGATGTCCTGCTCGGTGAGCGGCTTGTCGCCGCGCAGCAGCTCATGGGCGAGGCCGATGCCGTTGCGCTCCAGGAGCATCGTGTAGTCGGTCTCCGCCGGGACCGGGACCGGGGTCAGACCGCGCTTCTTCAGGAGCGCGTTGAAGATCCGCCCGTGCTTGTCCTCGTCGGCGCCGTGCCGGGCGATCTTGGGGGCGAGGTCGCGCTGCTCCGGCGGGACGAGCGCGGAGATACGGCCGTTCTCCCAGCCGCCCTGGCTCTCGCCGCTGGCCGCGATCGAGCAGAAGAGCCGGAACGACTCGTCGTTGTCGAGGATCTCCTGGAACAGGCTCTTGGCCGAAAGCATCGCCGTACCTCCGCATGACTCCCGCACAGACATCTGCAAAGAGCAAGTCAAATACGGGGGACAGAACGGGGCAACAGGGGTGTGTGCCGACTGGGCCGAACGAAGGAACGCACCGGCGTGTGTCCGCCCGTAACCCCACCGGCGCACAGCGCGTTGTTCGGGATGACGGCCGTGGCGGGGAAGACCCCCCGAGCCCCCACCACGGCCGCAGGCTTCGTTCGTACGACTACGCCTGGACTACGCCAGCCCGGCGTGCTCCAGGGCCTCGGTGCCCGCGCGCAGGGCCGCGATCCGCTCGTCGAGCGTGAAGCCCGCCGGGGCGAGGGTGAGGGTGGTGACCCCGGCGGCGGCGTAGGCCCGCATCCGGTCGGCGATGCGCTCCACCGAGCCGAGCAGCGTGGTGGAGTCGATCAGCTGCTGCGGGATGGCGGCGGCCGCGCCCGCCTTGTCGCCGGACAGGTACTTGTCCTGGATCTCGGCGGCTTCCTTCTCGTACCCCATGCGCTGGGCGAGCTGGTTGTAGAAGTTCTGCTTGCGGCTGCCCATGCCGCCGACGTAGAGCGCGGTGTACGGGCGGAACATGTCGGCCAGCGCGCCGACCTCGCTGTCCGCGCCGAGGGCGAGCGGCAGCGTCGGGCAGACGTCGAAGCCCTCCAGGGTCTTGCCCGCCTTCTCGCGGCCCGCCCGGATGTGGCGGATCGCGGTGTCCTCCAGGTGGTCGGCGGACGGGAAGATCAGCAGTGCGCCGTCGGCGATCTCGCCGGTCTGCTCCAGGTTCTTGGGGCCGATCGCGGCGATGTAGAGCGGGATGTGCTCGCGCTCGGGGTGGACGGTGAGCTTGAGGGCCTTGCCGGGGCCGCCGGGCAGCGGAAGCGTCCAGTGCTCGCCCTCGAACGACAGCCGCTCGCGGGTCATCGCGCGGCGGACGATCTCGACGTACTCACGGGTGCGGGCCAGCGGCTTGTCGAACTTGACGCCGTACCAGCCCTCCGAGACCTGCGGGCCCGAGACGCCCAGGCCCAGACGGAAGCGCCCGCCCGAGAGCGAGTCCAGGGTGGCGGCGGTCATCGCCGTCATCGCGGGCTGGCGGGCCGGGATCTGGAGGATCGCCGAACCCACGTCGATGCGCTCGGTCCTGGCGGCCACCCAGGCCAGTACGGTCGGCGCGTCCGAGCCGTAGGCCTCGGCGGCCCAGCAGACGTCGTAGCCGAGCCGGTCGGCCTCCTGGGCGACGGCGAGGTTGTCGCCGTCCATTCCGGCGCCCCAGTAGCCGAGGTTGATCCCGAGCCGCATGGCGGTCCCCTTACTGATCAGTAACGTCCCTGTGCCGGGGACTCTAGCGCGCGGGCGGACGTTGCGGCAGGCCGCACGGGGCCCGGGTCCGCCCTCCTTCGGTGCGGGGCCCGTCCCGCCGCGTGATCCCCGGTTGTCCACAGGCTCTCACCGGTCGGCGCCGGGGCCAGTACTCTCAGCGCCCATGGAGCAGAGGCACCTGGGCCGTACGGGCCTGCGCGTATCCCGGATCGGGCTCGGCACCCTCACCTGGGGCCGGGACACCGACGAGCACGACGCCGCCGATCTGTTGAAGGCGTTCTGGGAGGCCGGCGGCACGCTGGTCGACACGGCGGACGTGTACGGGGGCGGGGACGCCGAATATCTGCTCGGGCAGCTGGTGGAGCGGCTGGTCCCGCGCCGGGACCTGGTGATCGCCACCAAGGCGGGCAGCGTGCCCGACCCGGACCGCCGCTTCGACGGCTCGCGCGGCCATCTGCTCGCCGCGCTCGACGAGTCGCTGGAACGTCTCGGCACGGACTATGTGGACATCTGGCAGGTGCACGCCTTCGATACGGCGACCCCGCTCGACGAGACGCTCCAGGCGCTGGACATCGCGGTGAGCAGCGGCCGCGTGCGGTACGCGGGCGTGTCCAACTTCTGCGGCTGGCAGCTCGCGAAGGCCGCCACCTGGCAGCTGGCCGGGCCGGGCGTACGGACCCGGCTGGCCAGTACGCAGATGGAGTACTCGCTGCTCCAGCGGGGTGTGGAGCGGGAGGTGCTGCCGGCCGCGCTCGACCTCGGGATCGGGCTGCTGCCGTCCTCACCGCTGGGGCGCGGGGTGCTGACGGGCAAGTACCGCAACGGCACGCCGGCCGACTCGCGCGGGGCCTCCGAGACCATGGCGCCGTTCGTCGCGCCGTATCTGGACGAGGCGGCGAGCCGGATCGTCGACGCGGTGACGATAGCCGCGGACGGCCTCGCGGCGACGCCGCTCCAGGTCGCCCTGGCCTGGGTCCGGGACCGGCCCGGGGTGACCGCGCCGATCGTCGGCGCGCGCAACGCGCGGCAGCTCGCGGCGGCATTGTCAGTGGAGACGCTTAGTCTTCCAGACGAGATCTGCCGGGCGCTCGACGATGTGTCGGCGCCCGTGCACCGCTATCCCGACCAGGACTGGAGCACCTTGTGACCGCGCTTCCCCCGGGGACCGCCCCCGGAACCCCGGCCGATGGCGCCCTCGGCGCCGAGAACGGTGTGGCCGAGGTGGCCGAGGAAGCCGTCAAGGCTGACGGGGCCGACGCGTCCGCCGACACCCCCCAAGGCGCTGGGGAGGTCGCGGAGGATTCGGCTCCGGCCGCCGAGGGCGAGGACCCGGCACAGCCGGACGACGGCCCGGTCGAGGAGGGCGCCGCACACGAAGGCGCGGGCGGCCCGGCGGCCGAGGGCGCCACCAGGACCGAGGACGGCGGCCCCGAACTGTCCGAGGCAGCGGCCGAGTTGGCGGCCCAGCGCGAGCTGCGGGCGCGGATCGAGCAGCGCAAGGCCGAGAAGGAAGGACCCGTCGAGGCCGGGACCAAGCTCAGCGGCCAGGCCGCCGACCTGCTCGCGGCCGTACGGGCGGTGGAGAGCGGCGAGAAGTCGGGCTCGGCCTTCTTCGCCGCCGCCCCCGCCCCCCGCCGCCCCGCTCCGACGACGGCGGCCGCGCCCGTACGCACCCAGGTGCCGCAGCCCGCGCGCGCGGCGGCCGGACCGGAGGCACTGGCGGCGGTCCGGGCCGTGCTGACCGAAGGCGGCGCGCCGGACTCACTCGCTCCGCAGGTCACGGACGCCCTGGGCGAGCAGGCGGCCGACGCGCTGCGGGCCGACCCCTGGCAGCTGCTCGGCGTGCCCGGGGTGCGGCCCGAGCAGGCCGACGGCTTCGCGCGGGCGCTGCTCGGCGCCGGATGCGGGCCGGACGACCCGCGCCGGGCGGCCGCGCTGGTCGGCTGGGTCCTGGAGCGAGCCTCCGCCCGGGGCCACACCGCGCTCACCATCGAGGCGGTGAAGGCGGCGCTGGCCGAGCGTTCCGTGCCCGAGCCGGACGAGGCCGTACAGCACGCGATCACCGAAGGCGTGGTGCTGGTCTTCCAGGACGGGGTGGCCGCGCTGGACGGCGAGGAGAGCGTCCCGGACGAGGAGCCGGACGACGAGGACGCGCCGCCGAGCGCCCCCGTCGAGGTGCTGCTCGGCCTCGACCGGTACGCGCTCGCGGAGGAGAGCCTGGCCGACGGCCTGGCCCGGCTGGCCAACGCCCCGGTGAAGGACGACGGTTCCGACTGGGCGGACGCGGCGGCCTCGGCCCCCTCGCCGTCCGCCGCCGAGCTGATCCGGGCCGTGGCGGGCAGCGGCCTGGTCACCCACTCCGGCGGCGAGGCCGCCCGCGCCGAGTCGGCGGCCGTGGTCGGCGCCGCGCAGGCGCTGGGCCTGCGGGCGGCCGCCGCCGCGCACAGCCGGGACGGGCGGCGCAGGCTGGCCGAGGCGGTGGGGCCCGAGCGCGCGTTCACCGTGGCCGCGCTGCTCGGGGCCGAGGGTCCGGGCCGGGACGAGGACGGGGCGCTCGCCCTGGACGTCCTGGTCGTGCAGGACGCCCCGCAGCTGGACGTGGAGAGCGCCGCGATGCTCGTCGAGTCCCTGCCGGACGGCTGCCGTCTGGTGCTCGGCGGTGACCCGCAGGTGCTGGGCTCGGCGGGCGCCGGGCAGGTGTTCGCCGATGTGCTGGCAGCGCGGGCCTTCCCGCATGTCGCGTCGCGGACGCCCGACCCCGGGCCGATCGGCGAGCTGGTCTCCGGGATCGGGGCCGGTGAGCTGGGCCAGGTGGACGCGCCGGGCAAGGAGGTCGTGATCGTTGTGGTGCGGGACGCGGGCGAGGCGGTGCACCGCTGTGTGCAGCTCGTCGCGGACTCGGTGCCGCGCGCGATCGGCGTGCCGACCGAGCAGACCCAGGTGATCACCGTCGGCCACGGTGGCTCGGCGGGCACGCGCGCGCTGAACACCGCCCTGAAGCAGCGGCTCAACCCCGGCCCCGGCCGGTTCGCGGGCTTCGACGCGGGCGACCGGGTGGCGTACGCGGAGGCTCCCGGGCGTACCGCTGTGGGCGTCGTGGTGTCGGCGGGCCCGGACGGGCTGCACCTGGACTGCGGCGGCGAGGAGGTCGTCGTACCGAAGGAGCGGGTCGGCGCCTCGCTGCGGCACGGCTGGGCCGTGACCGCCCACCAGGCGGCCGGGACACGCTGGCCGGCGGCCGTGGTCGTGCTGCCCGGGGACGCGGCGCAGGGGCTCGACCGAGCCTGGGTCTACACGGCGTTCGGCCGGGCCGAGCGCCATCTGTCCGTGGTCCACGGGGTGGACCAGGCGCTGCCGCGCGCGGTCGCCGAGGGGGTCGCCCCGGCGCGTACGACCCGTCTGACGCCCCTCCTGAAGGGCCTGCTGCGGACGCCGGAGTCGGAGTAGTCGAACGAACGGCGGGCCGCCCCGGCCACGAAGGCCGGGGCGGCCCGCCGCCGCTCTCGGGTCGAACCGGATCAGGAGGGCCCGGCGAGGTCGTCCTCGTCCTCCAGCTCCTCCTCGTCGAAGACCGCGCTCACATCGAACCGGCACACCACCCGCTGCGGGTCCGCGTGGTCGAACGGGGTGCTCAGCCACTCCCCCGCCTCCGGCAGCTCGTCGGCCGCCGACACCCACAGCGTGGAGTCGCCCTCCTCCAGGCCGAACTCCTTGTGCCGGGAGGCGATTTCATCCGGTTCGTACTCCCCGAAGAGCACCCCGAGCGCCGCGTGCACGCTCGTGCCGACCAGGGCCGCCGTGGGGCCGCCGGCCGCGCCCTCGACGCCGTCGGCCTCCGGATCGAGGTCCGCGATGCGCTGGGCCTGGGCGAGCAGGCGCTGTGGCTCCACCACGGCGTAGTCGCGGCGGATCAGCACGCTCAGCGCGTTCGGCTCCTCCGGGCCCGTGTAGGGCGGCAGGGAGTCGTCGGCGCCCGGGATCTCGAAGGGGGTGACCTCGTCGTACCGGTCGTAGAGCCGCTCGTCGTACGCCTCGGCAGCGGCGGCCAGGGCGTTGAACGCGTCGTACACGGCCGGATCGTCGTCCCCGGTGCGGCGTTCCACCGCCTCCAGGTGGCGGTCCAGCGCGGCTTTCACCGCGTCGGCGGCGGCACGTACCTCGGCAGCGGAGGGCTGCGCAGCATCAGACATAGTGCAGACGCTATCCGTACCGGGCCTCTGCCCGCACAATAGATGCGATGCCGGAATACGAATTTGTCGACGTGTACGTGCCTCGCGGGGTCTCCCGCAAGGAAGCTACACGCCTGCTGACCGACCACGCCGAGTACGGACACTGGGAGTTGGAGCGACTGAGTCTGCTGCGTGACGGCAGCCGCCGGGTGCGGCTGCGCAGGCGGATCATCCGCCAGCTGCGCGCCACGTGGTGACAGGACTCGTGTGACGAAGATCGTGTCACGGAAACGGATCGGGCCCCGCGAAAGCGGGGCCCGATCCGTTCTGCGAGCGTCCTGCTGACCGACTGTTTCCGGCTGTGTCCGGGCGGTACGAGAACGACCGGTACCCGTACCGTCCGAGAACGCGCCGTGCCCGTACGGTTACGCCCCGGCGCGGGCGCGGCGGTACAGGGCGGTGCCGGCGATCACCAGGCCCGCACCGGCCGGCAGCGCCACGCCGACCGCGTCCGACCCGGTGTGCGCCAGCGCGGCGGCCGAGCCCGTGGCGGGCGTCGTGGTGTGCGTGGCAGGGGCGGTCGTGCCCGGGGTGCCGGGCTTGCCCGGAGTGCCCGGCGCGTGCGGGTGCTGGCCCGGCTTGGTCCCGTGGATCGGGCTGACCACGCCACCGGGCTTGCCCGGCTGGTGCGGGGTGCCCGGGTGCTCCGGCCCGCACGGCTCACCGGGCTTGCCGGGGTGGCCCGGCTGTCCGGGGTGGCCGGGGTGACCCGGCTGTCCCGGGTGGCCCGGGTGGTGCGGGGGCTGGTGGTGGCCGGTGTCGGACACGTTGGCGCAGTCGTTGCCGAACACGGGGTTGAGGCCCCCGATGACGGTCGCGCTGTTGCCGCAGGCGTTGACCGGCACGTCGATCGGCGCCTGGACGGTGTTGCCGGAGCCGACACCCGGCGAGTCGCTGGCGTGACCGTGGGCGGTGGCGCCGCCGCTGCCGTGGTGCGAACCGCCGCTGTTCACACACCTGTTGCCCACGGCCGGGTTGAGCACCCCGATGACGTTGACGGTGTTGCCGCAGGCGTTGACCGGCACGTGCACCGGCGCCTGGATGGTGTTCCCCGACAGCACGCCCGGGGAGCCGGACGCCGAGCCGTTGGCCGCCGAGTCGGCGTGCGCGTAGCCGCCGGTCATGGCGATGACGCCGGTGGCGGCCGCCATGGTGATCAGGCCTTTTCTGGTGACCTGTCGCATAGGTCGAATCCCTGCCTTCTACCTTACGGATGCTCCCGTGCACCGTTGCGCCCGGGAGTGGATGCCGGGCGGCCCCGGAGCGCATGGCGCGCGCTCCGGGGCCGCCCGCCTCAAACCCTCACGGGTTCGGGCACAACGTCACTTGTTGACGCAGGTGTTGCCGAAGGCGGGGTTCAGCAGCCCGACCACGGAGATCGTGTTGCCGCAGACGTTCACCGGCACGTGGACCGGAACCTGGATGACGTTGCCCGACACGACACCGGGGGAGTTCACCGCGGCACCCTGGGCACCCGCGTCGGCGACGGCCAGGCCCGCACCCGCGAGAACCAGACCACCAGTGGCAGCCGCAGCAGCGACGACCTTCTTGATCATTACTTCCTCCTTGTTGGCAATGTGCGATCCCAGCCGCGGACCGCACACCCTGTAACGAGGCGAAAGTTATGGGGCTACGAGCTTATGAACGCATTCACTCTTTTCAGTCAATTACGCACGGACGGCCGATTATTGGCGTTTCGTTTCGCCAAAACCCGCGTAAGCGGGCGTACGGGTGCCGCGCGGACACGGCACCCGCTGGTCAGGACGCGTCGATGAACCGGTCGAGGACACGCACGCCGAACTTCAGACCGTCCAGCGGCACCCGCTCGTCGACGCCGTGGAACATCCCGGCGAAGTCCAGCTCCGGCGGCAGCTTCAGCGGCGCGAAGCCGAAGCAGCGGATGCCGAGGTCGGCGAAGGACTTGGCGTCGGTGCCCGCCGAGAGCATGTACGGCACGGCGCGCGCGATCGGGTCCTCGGCGACCAGGGCGGTCTGCATGGCGTCGACCAGCGCCCCGTCGAAGGTGGTCTCCAGCGCCTTGTCGGCATGCACGTCCTCGCGCTTCACCCGGGGCCCGAGGATCCGGTCCAGATCGGCGAGGAACTCCTCCTCGTACCCCGGCAGGAAGCGTCCGTCGACGTGCGCGGTCGCCTGCCCCGGGATCACGTTGACCTTGTAGCCAGCGCCGAGCTGGGTCGGGTTGGCGGTGTTCTGGAGCGAGGCGCCGATGAGCTTGGCGATGCCGCCGAGCTTGGCCAGCGTCTCGTCCATGTTCTCGGGGTCGAGCTCGGTCCCGAGCGCGTCGCCGAGCTCGTCCAGGAAGTGCCGCAGGGTCTTGGTCACCCGCACCGGGAACTTGTGCCGCCCCAGCCGCCCCACGGCCTCGGACAGCTCGGTGATGGCGTTGTCCTTGTGGATCATCGAGCCGTGCCCGGCGCTGCCGTCCACGGTCAGCTTCATCCAGTGCATGCCCTTCTGGGCCGTCTCGACGAGGTAGAGCCGCAGCTGCTCGTTGACGGTGAAGGAGAAACCGCCGACCTCGCTGATCGCTTCCGTGACCCCCTCGAAAAGCTCGGGATGCTTGTCGACGAGGAAGCGCGCCCCGTACGTACCACCCGCCTCCTCGTCCGCGAGGAAGGCGAGGACGATGTCGCGGGGCGGCTTGCGCCCACTCCTCAGCCGGTCCCGTACGACGGCGAGGGTCATGGCGTCCATGTCCTTCATGTCGACCGCGCCCCGCCCCCAGACGCAGTCGTCCGCGATCTCGCCCGAGAACGGGTGGTGCGTCCAGTCGCCGGCGTTGGCCGGGACGACGTCGGTGTGGCCGTGGATGAGGAGCGCGGGCCGCGACGGGTCCTCGCCCTGGATCCGGGCCACGGTGGAGGCACGTCCCGTGTGGGACTCGAAGATCTTCGGTTCCAGGCCCACCTCGGCCAGCTTCTCGGCCACGTACTCGGCGGCCGCGCGCTCGCCCGGCCCGGAGTGGTCCCCGTAATTACTGGTGTCGATCCGGATCAGCTCGCGACAGAGGTCGACGACCTCGTCCTCGCCGCTCGGACCCCGCGTCGCCGTCGACTCGCTCACGCTAGCTTCCTCCCGCTGCCGCTTGTGCTGTCCCCCTCATCCTCCCTCGCGCCCCCGCCCGACCCAAGGGCGGCTCCCGGTCGACATACGACGTTCACGCAGGCCAGGGGGGTGATCGAGCACCCCCAGATGTTTGCTATTGTTTTCCACGTCGGAACGGGCACGGCCCGCGAGACAGACACCTTGTCCGGGTGGCGGAATGGCAGACGCGCTAGCTTGAGGTGCTAGTGCCCTTTATCGGGCGTGGGGGTTCAAGTCCCCCCTCGGACACCACTGAGGAACCCCAGCTGAGCTGGGGTTCTTCTGTTTTGTCGACCGGTCGGCCGGGGACGCCCACCCCCGTTTCCGCCAACCCGCCCCCCACGCCCCTGCCCCGCCGCTACGCTGCATTGCCTCATTGCCCGGCAGGGCACCGTGCCCGTCGGTCTGTTGGAGTGGGGTACGTGTGGGGCGTAACGGGATTCGGTGGTGGCAGCTTTCCGATCTGCACTGGCCGGGGAAGCCCTCGCAGGAGCAGACGCAGTACGTCGCCCTGCTGCTCGCGCATCTGCGGGACGTCGCCGAGGCGTCCGGAGTGCCCGACTTCGTGCTGTTCACCGGGGACATCGCCTTCTCCGGGGGCCGGGCCGAGTACGCGTCCGCCTCCGAGCTGCTGCTCGCGCCGCTGCGGGACATCGTCGGCGACGACACCCCGATGCTGTTCGTGCCCGGCAATCACGACATGGACCGGGCCGAGGCGCGGATGAAGGCGCCGCATCTGATCACCGGGCTCACGGACGCGGCCGCCGTGGACACCTTCCTCGCCCAGGACCGGCAGCGGGCCAACTTCGCCGACCCGTTCCGCAACTACCAGGAGTGCGTGGCGAAGTGGGCGCCCGCCGGTACGGACGACGCGTATCAGTGGACGTACGACGTCGAGGTGGGCGGCAAGCGGCTGCGGATCCTCGGGATCAACTCGGCCTGGGCCGGCTTCTACCACGGCCAGGAGGCGGGGACCGGCGACGACCGGGGGCGGCTGCTGCTCTCCATCGCGCAGACGCCCGCCCCTGACGACACCGTCGACTTCGCGCTCTTCGCCCAGCACCACCCCTTCGACTGGCTGGAGCAGGACATCAGCGCCCCGGCCGTCCGAGGTCTCGGGCTGCGCTACCAGATCGGTCTCTTCGGGCATCTGCACAGCCCGCGCGAGCTGGGGCTGCTCACCACCCCGCACTCCAAGCTGCTGCGCGTGCCCTCAATGCTGTTCTTCGGCCGCCCGCACGGGGACAACTCGGCCGAGTTCGTACGGGGATACGCCACCGGCGAGATCCTGTTCGCCGAGAACGCCTGCCGGGTGCGGTACTTCAAGTACGAGAACGTGCACAGTGGGCAGTTTCGGGAGCATCTGGATGTCTATGAGGAGGGCAGAGGGGCGCCGTTGGAGGGGTTGCAGCCGCTTCGGCGCAGCAGCGCCGCCGCCCTGCCATCCGGCTCCGGCTCCGGCTCCGGCTCCGGCAGTGCCTCGTTCGCCGCGCTCCAGCCCGAGATCGACCGGCTGCGCGCCCTGGTGCCCGAACTGCTCAACGAGGACCGGGAGCTGGAGCACACCCTCGGGGTCTTCCAGCAGGTCGTGGAGCTGGTCAACGCGCGCTCGCCGCTGACCGCGTACGGCAGCGCCGAGCAGGTGGCGTTCGCGTACGTCCTGGCCGAGGCCGCCATCGCACGGCACAGCGCCCGGAGCGTGGTGCCGGGAGCCGAGGCGGCGGGCGCGGCCGCGACGGCCGGGGTGCTCGACCGGCTCGCCGTGGCCGCCAAGGACGTGTCCGCCGAGGACGCGGGCGAGCTGCGCCGGCTGCTCAAGCACCTGAGCCTGAGCGAACCGGCGCGGATCAAGCGCGCCGGTGACTTCCGCCGCCATCCGACGGCCGCCTCGTTCGCCTTCCTGTGGGGGCTCGCCCATCTCGCGCAGCTCCTCGACAACCCCGGCCTGATGGACGCCGACGCGGTCCGCACCGGCGAGTTCCGCCGCCATGTGCTGGGCGTGCACGAGCGGGACGCCTCCGACAGCTGTCTGGTCTTCGACCTGGCGACGCGCGGGCGCCAGGCGTTCCACCTGGCCGCCGAGGCGCTGCACACCATGCATCTGTACTTCACGGAGCTGGAGGACGCCTGGCGCAAGTGGCAGCTGATCCGGCCGCCGGTACGGTTCGAGCTGCGCACCCCCAACTGGACCGAGCGCAGCCTGCAGAGCCATGAGCTGCGGGTGGACGCACGGCCGATCACCCGGCTCCTGATGGGCTCGGCGCTCTACGGCGACCGGCCGCACGTCTGGCTGCGGGAGCTGATCCAGAACGCGGTGGACGCCACCGAGATGCGCGTCAAGGGCGGCGAGCAGGACTATGTGCCGCGTGTCGAGGTGGAGCTCCAGGACGCCCACCATGTGGTGATCCGGGACAACGGCGTCGGCATGACCTACCAGCAGGTGGTGACGCAGCTGTCGGTCCTCGGGCGCTCCGGGTGGCGGGAGGCCGAGCAGGAGGAGGCGGCCGAGGACGGCCCGGCGCTCTTCGGCCGCTTCGGCATCGGCTTCGCCTCGGTCTTCAGCGCCGCGGCCTCGGTCGAGGTGCGCACCCGGGTCCCGGACGGCCGTCCCGTCGATGGCATCCTGGTCCAGTTCTCCAGCCCCGACCGGCCGTTCTACACCGACCACACCACCTGCGAGCCGGGCACCGAGATCCGCATCCAGCTCTCGGACACGCTGAGCACGGCCGACTTCCGGGACGCCATGGTCGACTTCTTCGCCTATCTGCCGCCGTGCCTGCACGTCGTACCGGATCTGCGGCTGCCGACGTCGCTGCGCGACTTCTCGCCGCTGGCGCGGTTCCAGGAGGATCTGAACGGCTGGCGGACCCGCGACCGCTACGGCTCCGCGCAGTTCGGCCCGTACGCGGCCGACTTCAAGCTCCAGGTGCTGCACGACCCCAAGCCGAGCCAGCGCAAGGGGAATTACAAGGACAAGACGCCCACGTACAGCAACATGGGCCACACCTCGGTGACGTTCTGCGTCGACGGGATCCGTATCACCGAGCAGCGCGGGCTGCGCCCCAAGGAGGAGGGGGCGTACGCGTACACCGAAAGCCGGGACGCCAATCTCTCCGGCTGCCATCTCACCGTGGACTTCCGGCGCGACAGCGCCCCGGTGACCGCCTCGCGCAACGAGCTGGACACCCACGAGGAGCTGCACGACGAGGTCGAACGGCTGGTCTTCCGCGAAGTCGCCGCGCTCCTCCCGGAGCTGGTGCGGGCCGCGCAGGTGACCTGCCTCAACGATTCGGCGCGGCGCAGGGCCGGCTATCTGGCGCTCACGGATGTGCTCCAGGACCGCAACCAATGGGGCAAGTTCCACAAGTCGCAGGAGCTCACCGAGGCCGCCACCCATACGTATCTGGAGCACTGCCTGACCCGGGTGCGCTCGGCGGCCGGCAAGACGGCGTATGTCTGCCTCGCCGACATCGACCCGCAGACGTGCTCGGTCGCCACTCTCGACGGGCTGACCCGGCACGCCGTCTTCCCGGCGTTCTCGCGCGCCAACGGCCTCACCCAGTGGATCGTCGCCGCCGACAAGCGCGAGCTCGGGCTCATCCAGGACGCCTGGCCGCACGAGAAGTCGCTGCGCGTCGTCGACCAGGCCACCGAGCTCACCGAGGACTTCCAGCGCGTGCTGCCGGAGGTGCGCGAGGGGCATGTGTGGCAGCTGTTGCGGGCCGATCACGCGCTGGCGGAGAGCGAGGTGTTCGGCGACTCGCTGTATGTGCCACTGCCGAAGCGGTACGGGACCGTCGGCCGCGCGGACGGCGTGACCCGGCGGCGCTCCCAGACGGCCCCGGCCGAACGCCCGCGCAGACTGCTCAACCGCAGGCATCCGGTGATCACGGCGATAGAGACCCATCTGACGGGCGTCGCGCAGCGCACGCCCGGCGCCGACGTGCCCCGGGTCACCCGTGAACTCACCGACTGGCTCGATCTCTTCTGCGACCAGGTGCTGGACGAGGACCGGGTGACGGTGAGCCGGGAGCGCTGGAAGCAGCTACGGGAGCGGCTGACCGACCTCACCGGGGTCTCCCTCGACCACTTCTCGGTCGAGGCCCTGTCCCCGACCTGGCGGTCGCGGCGCGAGCCACGGCTCGGCACCGAGTTCGCCTGACACGGACCTGACGCGGCCCGACGCGGGTCCGGCCGGGCCGTGGCGTGGTGGCCGCTACCGTTGCCCGGTGACACGCAGATCCAGGACGCCCGCCGCCCCGCTCCCCCAGCGCGACGGCATCGACCCGGTCCGGGTGCGGCTGCCCGCCGATCCGGACGGGGTGTGGGGCACGGTCGGGGAGCATCTGGTCGAGCGGTTCCAGGGCGCGATCGGGGCCGAGGGCGTGGCGCGGATGCTGCGCGAGGGCCGGTTCGTGACCGCCGAGCGGCCGGTGGACGCCGAGCTGCCGTACCGGCCGGGGATGGACGTCTGGTTCCACCGGGACTTCGCGCCCGAGGTGCCGGTGCCGTTCCCCATCGGGATCGTCCATCGCGACGAGCGGATCGTGATCGCCGACAAACCGCACTTCCTGGCCACCACGCCCCGGGGACGGCACATCACCGAGACCGCCCTCGCCCGGCTGCGGCGCGACCTCGGTCTCCCCGCGCTCCAGCCCGCGCACCGCCTGGACCGGCTGACCGCCGGGCTCGCGCTGTTCGTCGTGCGTCCCGAGGACCGGGGCGCGTACCAGAACCTGTTCGCGTCGCGCCTGGTGCGCAAGGAGTACGAGGCGGTGGCCCCGTACGACGAGAAGGTGGCGCTGCCGGTGACCGTGCGCAGCCGGATCGTCAAGGAGCGCGGGGTGATCGCCGCGCACGAGGAGCCGGGCGAGCCCAACGCCGAGAGCCGGATCGAGCCGGCCGGGCGCCGGGGCGCCCTCGGCCGCTACCGCCTGCTGCCCGCCACCGGGCGCACCCATCAGCTGCGGGTCCATATGAACGCATTGGGGCTGCCGATCCTCAACGACCCGGTGTACCCGGTGGTGGCCGAGGAACCCGCTCCGGACGACTTCACACATCCGCTGCAACTGCTCGCCAAGGTCCTGGAGTTCACCGATCCGGTCGACGGGCGGGTGCGGAGGTTCGAGAGCGGGCTGAGCCTGGAGAGCTGGCCCGCTCCCGTCGACGAGCGCGTTGCACGAGATACACCGCGGCGGGATACATCGGGTCAATGAACGCCCCGCACCCCGAATTCGCCGTCCCAGGGGTGCCTGAAGGCCGCAGAGGTCTGATAAATATGCAGACATGCGGGTCACGAAGCTCGGTGGCAGTGGCTGCCTTGTCAGCGTGCTGGCCTTGGGGACGGCCGGGCTGGGAAACCTCCTGGGCGAGGTGTCCGACGCCGATGCCCGGGGCGCGGTCGACGCCGCCTGGGACGTGGGGGTGCGCTACTTCGACACCGCCCCGCACTACGGCCTCGGCCTCTCCGAGCGCCGACTCGGCGAGGCCCTGCGCGGCCGCCCCCGGGACGCGTACAGCGTGTCCACCAAGGTCGGCCGCGTCCTGGAACCGGCCCCTCAGCCGTACGGCGACGATCTCGCGGAGGGGTTCGCCGTCCCCGCCACCCACCGCCGCCGCTGGGACTTCAGCGCGGACGGGGTGCTGCGGAGCATCGAGGACAGCCTCTGGCGGCTCGGGCTCGACCGGGTCGACGTCGTGTATCTGCACGACCCGGACGACCACGGCGAACAGGCACTGCGCGAGGCGTATCCGGCGCTGGAACGGCTGCGCGCGCAAGGGGTCGTCCGGGCCATAGGCGCCGGGATGAACCAGGCCGCCATGCTCGCCCGGTTCGTCCGGGACACGGATGTGGACGCGGTGCTGTGCGCCGGGCGGTACTCGCTGCTCGACCGGCGGGCGGCCGAGGAACTGCTGCCCGAGGCTGCCGCGCGCGGCAAGAGCGTGGTGGTCGGCGGGGTCTTCAACTCGGGGCTGCTCGCCGACCCCCGGCCGGGTGCCACCTTCGACTACACGGCCGCGCCGCCCGGCCTGCTGGACCGGGCGCTGCGGCTGAAGGCGGTGTGCGAGCGGCACGGCGTACCGCTGCGGGCCGCCGCCCTCGCCTTCCCGCTGCGCCACCCGGCGGTGGCGAGCGTCCTGGTGGGGGCCCGGTCGGCGGCCGAAGTGCGGGACGCCGCCGCGCTGTTCGCGCGCCCGGTGCCGGACGCGCTCTGGGAGGAGCTGGGCGGATGACCGGGGAGCCGGGCCGGGTGGTCGACGCGCACCACCACCTCTGGGACCTCGCCGTCCGCGACCAGGACTGGATCAGCACTCCTGACCTCGCGCCCCTGCGCCGGGACTTCCTCCTCGACGAGCTGCGGGCCGGGACCGCCGCCGCCGGTGTGTCCGCCACCGTGCTCGTCCAGACCGTGACCGTGGCCGAGGAGACCCCCGAGCTCCTGGCGCTCGCGGCGGGCAGCGAGCTGGTGCGCGGGGTCGTCGGCTGGACCGATCTCACCGCGCCCGGGGTGGCCGACGAGCTGGCCCGGCTCGGCGAACTCCCCGGCGGCACCAGGCTGGTGGCGATCCGGCACCAGGTGCAGGGCGAGCGCGACCCCGGGTGGCTGCTGCGGCCGGACGTGGGCGCGGGGCTGGCGGCGGTCGCGGCGGCCGGGCTCGCGTACGACCTGGTGGTGCTCCCCCATCAGCTCCCGGCCTGCGTACGGGCCGCCGAGCGGCACCCGCGGCTGACCTTCGTCCTCGACCACCTGGGCAAACCCCCGATCGCCTCCGGCGCCACAGAGCCCTGGGCGTCGGCCGTCCGCGCGCTCGCCGCGCTCCCCAACACCGTCTGCAAGCTGTCGGGCCTGGTCACCGAGGCCGACTGGGCGCGGTGGCACGTCGACGATCTGCGGCCGTACGCGGACACGGCCCTGGAGGCCTTCGGCCCCGCGCGGCTGATGTACGGCTCCGACTGGCCGGTGTGCCTGCTGGCCTCCTCGTACGGCCAGGTCCTGGACACCGCGAGGGAGTTGATCGGGGACCTGAGCCCGCACGAGCGGGCCCAGGTCCTCGGCGGTACGGCCGATCGGGTCTACCGGCTCAGTGGCCGCGCCTGATCCACTCGTCCAGGTGGGGTGCCTCGGCGCCGATGGTGGTCGAGTCGCCGTGGCCCGTCCGTACGACCGTCTCCGGCGGCAGCGTCAGGAGCCGGTCGCGGATCGAGTCGACGATGGTCGGGAAGTGGGAGAAGGAGCGGCCGGTCGCGCCCGGGCCGCCGGCGAAGAGCGTGTCGCCGGTGAAGACCGTGCCCAGGTCGGGCGCGTGCAGACACACCGCGCCCGGGGCGTGGCCCGGGGTGTGCAGCACGTCGAGGCGGGTACCGGCGATCGACAGGTGCTGCCCGTCGGTCAGTTCGCCGTCCGGGGCCCGGTCCCGGTGGGTGAGCTTCCACAGCGGAAGGTCGTCCGGGTGCAGCAGCACCGGTGCGCCGGTGGCCTCGGCGAGCGCGGGGGCCGCGTCGATGTGGTCGTTGTGGGCGTGGGTGCACAGGATCGCCCGCAGGGTGCGGCCGCCGAGGGCGGCCAGGATCGCCTGCGCGTCGTGGGCCGCGTCGACGACCACGGCCTCCTCGTCGTCGCCGACGATCCAGACGTTGTTGTCGACGTCCCAGACCCCGCCGTCCAGCGCGAACGTGCCCGAGGTGACCAGCTGCTCGATACGGGCGGTCATCAGAACTCCACCACCGAGCGCAGGACGTCGCCCTCGTGCATGCGCTCGAAGGCCTTCTCCACGTCGTCGAGAGCGATCGTCTCGGTGACGAAGGCGGCCAGGTCGATGCGGCCCTGCCGGTGCAGATCGATCAGCATCGGGAAGTCGCGCGAGGGCAGGCAGTCGCCGTACCAGGACGACTTCAGCGCGCCGCCGCGCCCGAAGACGTCGATCAGCGGCAGCTCCAGCTTCATGTCCGGCGTCGGCACCCCGACGAGGACGACGGTCCCGGCCAGGTCGCGGGCGTAGAACGCCTGCCGGTAGGTCTCGGGGCGGCCGACCGCCTCGATGACGACGTCGGCGCCGAAGCCGCCGGTGAGGGAGCGGATCGCCTCGACGGCGTCGTCCGTGCGGGAGTTGACCGTGTGGGTGGCGCCCATGGCCTTGGCGGTGGCCAGCTTGCGGTCGTCGATGTCGACGGCGATGATCCGGGCCGCGCCCGCGAGCCGCGCGCCCACGATCGCCGCGTCGCCGACGCCGCCGCAGCCGATGACGGCGACCGAGTCCCCGCGACCCACGTTGCCGGTGTTGATCGCGGCGCCGATGCCCGCCATCACACCGCAGCCGAGCAGTCCGGCGACGGCGGGCGAGACCGACGGGTCGACCTTGGTGCACTGCCCGGCCGCGACCAGGGTCTTCTCGGCGAACGCCCCGATGCCGAGCGCGGGCGAGAGCTCGGTGCCGTCGGTGAGCGTCATCTTCTGCTTCGCGTTGTGGGTGTCGAAGCAGTACTGGGGGCGGCCGCGCAGACAGGACCGGCACTGGCCGCACACCGCGCGCCAGTTGAGGATCACGAAGTCGCCGGGGGCGACGTCCGTGACGCCCGCGCCGACCGACTCCACCACACCGGCCGCCTCATGGCCGAGCAGGAAGGGGAAGTCGTCGTTGATCCCGCCCTGCTTGTAGTGCAGATCGGTGTGGCAGACCCCGCAGGCCTGGATCCTCACCACGGCCTCGCCGGGCCCCGGGTCCGGCACCACGATCGTCTCCACCCGCACGGGCTGGTTCTTCCCCGGCGCGATGACCCCTCGGACCTGCTGCGGCATGCGTGAACTTCCTTTCTCGCACCGCCCGTACGTACGGAAATGTGTACGGGCCCGGCCTTGGCACGTTACCCGGCTCATGGCGAAGGGCGGCACCCCGCGCCGGGGTGCCGCCCTGGTGAACCGTGTGCCGCCGCCGTTACTTCTTGGCCGCGAGCTCCGTGACCCGCTTGCGGACCAGGAACCAGCCACCGACCAGCATGGCCGCGATCACGGGCAGGCAGTAGGTGGTGGTGCGGCCGACGCCGCCGCCGTACCACATGAGGAAGACGACCGAGGCGAGGAAGAACAGCGTCACGATCTGGGTGTAGGGGGCCCAGGGCAGCCGGTAGGACGGACGGGTGAGCTTGCCCTCCTGGGCGCGGCGCCAGAACAGCAGCGAGCAGATCATGATCATCGCCCAGGTGCCGAGGATGCCGATGGAGGCGAAGTTCAGCACGATCTCGAAGGCCTTGCCGGGCACGACGTAGTTCAGCCCGACGCCCAGGACGCCGAAGCCGGCGGTGAGCAGGATGCCGCCGTAGGGCACCTGGCCCTTGTTCATCAGGCCGGTGAACTTGGGCGCGGAGCCCGACATCGCCATCGAGCGCAGGATGCGGCCGGTGGAGTACAGGCCCGAGTTCAGGCTGGAGAGCGCGGCGGTCAGCACGACCAGGTTCATCACACCGGCCGCGCCCGGCACGCCGAGCTTCTCGAAGACGGTGACGAAAGGGCTCTCGTCGCCGGAGTACTGGGTGTACGGGAGCAGCAGCGCGAGCAGGACGACCGAGCCGACGTAGAAGATGCCGACGCGCCACATGATCGAGTTGATGGCCTTGGGCAGGATCTTCTGCGGGTTCTCGGTCTCGCCCGCGGCGACACCGCAGAGCTCGACCGAGGCGTACGCGAAGACGACGCCCTGGATGACCAGGAGCATCGGCAGCATGCCCATCGGGAAGATGCCGCCGTGGTCGGTGATGTTGGCCAGGCCCGGGGTGTTGCCGTCGACGCTGTGCTGGGTGACGACGAGGTAGATGCCGACCAGCATGAAGGCGACCAGGGCCGCGACCTTGATGATCGCGAACCAGAACTCCATCTCGCCGAAGTACTTCACCGAGATCAGGTTGGCGGTGAGCACCACCGCGAGCGCGATCAGGGCGAGGACCCACTGCGGGATGTCGCTGAACATGGCCCAGAAGTGGGCGTAGGTCGCGGCGGCCGTGATGTCGGCGACGGCGGTGGTCGACCAGTTCAGGAAGTACAGCCAGCCGGCCGAGTACGCGCCCTTCTCGCCCATGAACTCACGGGCGTAGGAGACGAACGCGCCGGAGGAGGGGCGGTAGAGCACGAGCTCGCCGAGCGCCCGGACCACGAAGAAGGCGAAGACGCCGCAGACCGCGTACGCGATCGCGAGCGACGGGCCCGCGCCCGCCATGCGGCCGCCGGCGCCGAGGAACAGGCCGGTGCCTATCGCGCCGCCGATGGCGATCATGTTGATGTGGCGGGACTTGAGGTCCTTGCTGTAACCGGCGTCACCGGCATCGATGTGGGGGGTGCCCTGCGTCGGCGTCGCCGCCGTCGTCTCGGCCGCAGGCATGGCGGTGCGGTCACTCATGTAGCTGTATCGCCTTCGTGAGGGGTCATGCGGTCGTGCGATACCGGGCGGTGCCGGTGATGCGTCCCGTTCCGGTGAGCTCGATCGAGGGTCACCGCGGCGTGGCTGATTCCGGACATGCTCGCGGCTCGATGGGCATTTTGGCAGTGGCCAATGTCACGTACGGGCAGAACTGTGATGAATCTGAGGTAAATCTGAGCTTTACGGGGCGAGTACGTCCAGTTCTCTCAGTGCCCCGACAGCGATCTCGCGGGTGAGGCTTTCGGCCCGTTCCGCGTCCCGTTCCCGGACCGCCTCGGCCACCCGGACATGCAGGGTGACGGCCGCCGGGTCGGGGTCCTCGAACATCACGTGATGGTGGGTGCGGCCGGTCAGGACCTCGGCGACCACGTCGCCGAGCCGGGCGAACATCTCGTTGCCGGAGGCGTTCAGGACGATCCGGTGGAACGCGACGTCGTGCACCAGATATCCCTCCAGCTGTCTGCCCCGCGAGGTGGCGACCATTCCCAGGGCCTGCTCGGTGAGGGCGGCGCACTGCTCGGGGGTCGCGTGGTGGGCGGCGAGTCCGGCGGCGACCGGTTCCACGGCCGATCTGAGCACGGTCAGCGAGCGCAGCTGGCGCGGCCGGTCGGCCCCGGCCAAGCGCCACCGGATGACCTGCGGGTCGTACACGTTCCACTGCTCGCTCGCCCGTACCGTCACGCCGACCCGGCGCCGGGACTCGACCAGCTGCATGGATTCCAGGACCCGGATCGCCTCGCGGATCACGGTGCGCGAGACGTCGAAGCGCTGGGCGAGCTCGTCGCCGCGCAGCACGCTGCCGGGCGGGTACTCGCCTGCGGTGATCGCGCGGCCGAGGGTGTCGAGCACCTGTGCGTGCAGTCCCTGGGCCTGTGTGGTCATGGGCGTAAGCGTACGGGGCGGTGGACGCGGGCCGGGACGAGCGCGCGGGGGCGCCTCTTGAAAAGTATTACTTATTCATCACAGGGTCTTGAATACGTCGCACCTTTTGGGTTTCAGTAGCGCGACACATCGATGTCGACGAAGACAGCGAGGCACCACCTATGAGCACCCCCCACGTCGTCGTGGTGATGGGCGTCGCCGGCACCGGCAAGACCACGATCGGCCCCCTCGTCGCCCGGGCCCTGGGCGTTCCGTACGCCGAGGGCGACGACTTCCACCCGGCGGCCAACGTCGCCAAGATGTCGGCCGGCACCCCGCTGGACGACGCCGACCGGTGGCCCTGGCTCGACGCGATCGGGCAGTGGGCGCACGGCCGGGCGGGCCTGGGCGGAGTGGTCAGCAGCTCCGCGCTCAAGCGCGTCTACCGCGACCGGCTGCGGGCGGCCGCCCCCGGGCTCGTCTTCCTGCATCTGACCGGTGAGCGCGAGCTCATCGAGCGCCGGATGCGCGAGCGCAAGGGGCACTTCATGCCGGCCGCGCTGCTCGACTCGCAGTTCGCCGCGCTCCAGCAGCTCGCCGCGGACGAGGCGGGCGTCGCCGTCGATGTGTCCGGCACCCCCGAAGAGATCACCGACCGGGCCGTCGCCGCGCTGCGCCGGATCGCCGGCTGACCCGACAGCCACCACTCGCCAGCTAAGGAACACCACCGTGACCAGTCTCAGCGTCGAGATCCTGGCAGCGGGCGCGACCGCTCCGATCACCTCGGCGGGCAACGCCCGGCTGGGGATCGCCGTACTCGCCGGCATCGCCGTCATCGTCCTGCTCATCACCCGGTACAAGCTCCACGCGTTCCTCGCCCTGACCCTCGGCTCGCTGGCGCTCGGCGCCTTCGCGGGCGCGCCCCTGGACAAGGCGATCACCAGCTTCACCACGGGCCTGGGCAACACCGTCGCCGGAGTGGGCGTCCTCATCGCCCTGGGCGCCATCCTCGGCAAGCTGCTCGCCGACTCAGGCGGCGCCGACCAGATCGTCGACACGATCCTGGCGAAGGCCGGGAAGTCCGGCGGGCGCGCGATGCCGTGGGCGATGGTCGTCATCGCCTCGCTCATCGGGCTGCCGCTGTTCTTCGAGGTCGGCATCGTGCTGCTGATCCCGGTGGTGCTGCTCGTCGCCAAGCGCGGCAACTACTCGCTGATGCGGATCGGCATCCCGGCCCTTGCCGGACTCTCGGTGATGCACGGGCTGATCCCGCCGCACCCCGGGCCGCTGGTCGCCATCGACGCGGTCGGCGCCAACCTGGGCGTCACGCTCGCCCTCGGCGTGCTGGTCGCGATCCCGACCGTGATCATCGCCGGGCCGGTGTTCTCCAAGTACGCGGCCCGCTGGGTGGACATCCCGGCGCCGGACCGGATGCTGTTCTCAACCGGGGGTTCCCCCCGGACCCCCGCGTCGCGCCCCTCCGAGGACCTGGAAACCCGCCCGAGCTTCGCCGCGACCGTGTCGACCGTGCTCCTGCCGGTCGTGCTGATGCTGGCGAAGGCGCTGGTCGACATCGTGGTCGACGACCCGAAGAACCACGTCCAGCGGGTCACCGATGTGATCGGCTCGCCGCTGATCGCGCTGCTCGCGGCCGTGCTCGTCGCCATCTTCACGCTGGGCCGGGCCGCCGGGTTCTCCAAGGAGCGGATCTCCTCGACCGTCGAGAAGTCGCTCGCCCCGATCGCGGGCATCCTGATGATCGTCGGCGCGGGCGGCGGCTTCAAGCAGACCCTCATCGACGTCGGCGTGGGCCAGATGATCCTCGACCTCTCCAAGAACTGGTCGATCCCGGCGCTGCTGCTCGCCTGGCTGATCGCGGTCGCGATCCGGCTCGCGACCGGCTCGGCGACCGTGGCCACCATCTCGGCGGCCGGTCTGGTGGCGCCGCTCGCGGCCGACATGTCGACCGCGCACACGGCCCTGCTGGTCCTCGCGGTCGGCGCGGGCTCGCTCTTCTTCAGCCATGTCAACGACGCCGGGTTCTGGCTGGTGAAGGAGTACTTCGGGATGGACGTCGGCCAGACGCTCAAGACCTGGTCGGTGATGGAGACGATCATCTCGGTGGTGGCGCTGGGCTTCGTCCTGCTGCTGTCGCTGGTGATCTAGCGACGGACCTCGGGCTCCTCCCGCTCCAGCTCCTCCAGCCACAGGCGGTGCTCCCGCCGGGCCCAGGGGCGCTCCACCGACCCGGTGCGCATGCCACGGCGTGCCTCCGGGTCGAGGAGCGCCATGGTCACATGGCCGATGAGCACGATGCCGACGGCCAGCGCCAGCCAGTCGTGGACGAAGGTGGAGCCCACCCGTACGGGCAGCGGCGCCAGATGCGTGAACCACATGAACAGGCCGGTGCCGAGCATGACCAGGGTGGCCCCGGTGATCCAGCCCGCGTAGACCTTCTGCCCGGCGTTGAACTTGCCCGCCGTCCGCGGGCGCTCGTCCCGGGTGAGCGCCGAGCGCAGCCAGGCGCGGTCGTGCGGCCCGAACCGGTTGAGCCGGCGCAGATCGGCCCGGAACGCGCGGGAGGCGAGACCGAGCAGCACCGGGACCGGCAGCAGCACCCCGGAGATCTCGTGCACCCGCACCACCAGCTCGCGCCGCCCCACCGCCTCGGCGAGCTGCGGCAGATACAGCACCGCCGCCGACGCGACGCACACCCCCATCACCAGGTAGTTGGACCGGTGCACCCAGCGCTCGGCGCGGCCGAACCTCCGTACGCGCGGCGCCGGTTCAGCTCGTGGGGTGGTCCTCGCGTCCGTTGGACCGGCCGACCCAGGCGTCCGTGTCATAGCCCCGCTCCTCCCAGAATCCCCGCTGAACCTTGCCCGTCACGGTGATCCCGGAGAGCCATTTCGCCGACTTGTAGAAATACATGGGCGCCACATAGAGGCGGACCGGGCCGCCGTGCGCGTGGGAGACCGGTTTGTCCTGCATGCTCAGGGCGACCAGGACGTCGTCGCGCCGGGCCTGTTCGAGCGTAAGACTCTCGGTGTACGTGCCGTCGAAGCAGGTGAAGCGGACCGCTCCGGCTCCTGGGCGCACCCCTGCGGCGTCGAGGAGCCGGGACAGCCGCACCCCCGCGAACGGTGTGCCGGGCACCCGCCACCCCGTCACGCACTGCACGTCCCGCACCAGGCGCGTCTGCGGCAGCGCGCGCAGGGCGTCGAGCGTGTACGTGCCCGGGCGCTCGACCAGACCGTCGACGCTCAGCCGGTAGTCGGCGGCGCTCTTGTGCGGTACGGAGTCGGCGACCGAGTAGTAGCGGAAGCCGCCGCCGTTGGGCAGCAGCCCGGTCAGGCCGGTGGGGTCCTTCCCGGCCGCGGCGCCCAGGAACGCTTCGAGGCCGCGCTGCAGGACCGGGGCGGCGGCGACCCCGGCGACGCCGAGGCCGAGCATGCCGAGCACGATCCGGCGCCCTACCGGCGCGCTCTCGTCGGCGGGTGGTTCAGGTGGTTCCGGTTTCACACCCCGATTCGAGCACCCGCGGCCCCGGGACACCAGGGGCCGCGGCCCGCCGTCATGATTCCGTCAGATCCAGGACGTCCGGCTGCGGTGCGGTACGGGCTCAGCCGGTGCCGAGCGCCGCGCTGCGGGCGGCCTGGAAGGCGCGGTAGGGGTCGCGGTCCGGGTACGACCAGGGCGCGGGCGTGACGTGCCGGCCGATGCGCTGGAAGAGGGCGGCGGCCTCGGCGGACCGGCCCTCGCAGTGCTTGGCGTGGGCGAGGAAGTTGAGATCGACCCCGGCCCGGGGATGGTCCTCGCGCTCCCACTCCAGCCACCAGTCGAACGCCGACCTGATCACCTGCCGGGCGCGTCGGCCGGTCCAGTGCCCGGAGTCGGCCGGGTCCTCGGGCGCCGCGCCCCGGCCGGCGAGGACGCGGTAGCGCTCGGCGTGGGCGACCAGCGGGAGCAGCGCGAGCGGGGAGTCGGCGGGGGCGCGGGCGACCGAGGCGGCCGCGAAGGCGTACACCTCGTGCGCCGGGTCGGCGCCGTCGCCGGGGCGGCGCTCGGCGAGCCGGGCTGCCATGAGGTGGTGGGCGTGGTGGTGGTCCGGGTGCCGCGCGCACACCTCGGCGAAGATCTGCTCGGTCTCGTTGTCCGAGCCCAGGCGGCAGGAGAGGGCGAGCAGGGCCAGCCACGGGGTGGGGTCGGCGGGGGCGAGCCGGGCCGCCTCCAGACAGGCGTCGCGGGCGCGGTCCTGACTCGCCTTGCCGCGCAGGGCGCGCGGGACCAGGGCGCAGGCGTACAGGGCGGCCGCGTCCGCGCTGTCGGGCTCGCTGAGCAGCCATTCGTGGGCCCAGCCCGCGGAGGTGTCCGGCTCGCCCAGGACGGTGAGGCGGTGGCCGCGCCGGTCCCAGTCGTCGCCGGTGGCGGCGAGCAGCGCGCGGACCCTGGTCCACCGCCCTTGCGCCAACTGGGCGCGTACGGTGACGAGTTCGGCGTCGTCGAGCGCCGGGTCCAAGGATCTGCCGCCCCGCCCCCAGGAACTGCGTCCGGAGGGAACCCCCAGGGGGCGGCCGAGCGGGGGCGGGGACATCCGCGTACTTCCCGTGGAGTCGTATGAAATGCGGGTGGGGTGCATGTGGTGTATGGGGCTGCCGGGACGAGTCACAGGGTGATCGCGCACAGCAAAGCGGTACCCAACGCTCCGCGTCAAGGTCGGGCCGGGCTCCTTGTTGCTTCAACTAGCTCTACCGGGGCGGAAGTTGGCGCTGACCTGCACCGGGACCGGCCAGGGCCGGCCCGACGACCGGGACAGGGCCGAAAGTGGTGCGGCGCGCAGCCCGGGTGGGTACTCGGGAGGCGCCTGCCGCCCCGGAGCGCTATGGTCAAGCAAGTTCGCACCCCCCGGCCGTACTTGAGGTGTACGACGTGTCGGTTCTGGTCCTCGCTCTCGCCGTGGGCGCGGCCTGCTGTCTGGGCTTCGGGTTTGTCCTCCAGCAAAACGCCGCCCAGCACGCCCCGCTGAGCGACTTCCTCTCGCCGCGCCTGCTGCTCGACCTCATCCGGGTGCCGCGCTGGCTGGCCGGGATAGGGCTGATGGTCGCGGGCATGGTGCTGGGGGCGCTGGCCCTGGGCCACGGCGAGGTCTCCCAGGTGGAGCCGCTGCTCGCCACCAACCTCTTCTTCGCGATGGCGCTCTCGCGCTGGCAGACCAAGCAGTCCCTGGGCCGCCAGGGCTGGGCGGGGCTCACCCTGCTGGCGGGCGGGGTGACCGCGTTCATGGTGGCCGGGCAGCCGCAGGGCGGGAACGAGGTGGCCGGACCGCTGCGGCACTGGCTGATCATCGGCCTCGTCGTCGGCATCGCGATGCTCCTCACGGTGGCCGCGCAGCGCTCCCGCCTCAGCGCCGGGCCCACCCTGCTCGCCCTGGCGGCCGGGATGCTCTACGGCCTCCAGGACGCGCTCACCCGGGTCACCGGCGAGCGCCTGTCGGCCGGCGGCTGGTCGCAAGCGCTCACCGGCTGGCAGCCGTACGCCGTGGTGGCGCTGGGGGTGAGCGGGCTGATCCTGGTGCAGAGCGCCTTCGAGACCGCCCCGCTGCGGATGTCGCTGCCCGCCCTGACGGCCGCCCAGCCGCTCGCCGGGATCGCCTGCGGCGTCGGCTTCCTGGGCGACCGCGTGCGTACCGACGTGGCCGCGCTGACCTGGGAGGCGATCGGTCTGGCGGCCATCGTGGGCGGCATCGTGCTGCTCGGCATGCACCCGGCGATGCCGTCCGGGACGGCGCCCGAGGAGCGTACGAAGGACCTCCAGTCCCACTGACGCGCGACGCGGCGGTGCTTGGATGGGGGTCATGACGAGCCAGACTCCCCCGGACCCCGCCGAAGAGATCCTCGACATCGTCGACGAGCACGACCAGGTCGTGGGCCGGGCGCCGCGCGGCGAGGCGTACGCCCGGGGCCTGCGCCACCGGTGCGTCTTCATCCTCGCCCGGGACGCCGAGGACCGGATCTTCGTGCACCGCCGCACCCCGACGAAGCTGGTCTTCCCGTCGCTGTACGACATGTTCGTGGGCGGCGTGGTCGGCGCGGGCGAGACGTACGACGACGCGGCGCTGCGCGAGGCCGAGGAGGAGCTGGGGGTGAGCGGACTGCCCCGGCCCGTACCGCTGTTCAGATTCCTGTACGAGGGCGGGGCCGACGGGCGGCAGACCTGGTGGTCGGCCGTGTACGAGGTGCGCTGCACGCTGCCGGTGGATCCGCAGGCCGAGGAGGTCGCCTGGCACGACTTCCTGCCCGAGGCCGAGCTGGAGCGGCGGCTGGAGAGCTGGGAGTGGGTGCCGGACGGGCTGGACGCGTACCGGCGGCTGCGCGCGCACCGGGCTGGGTGATCCGCTGCGGGTAGTGTGCAAATGTGATCAGCATTGCGCAGACCCTGCGGCTGTGGTTCGCGCCGCAGCGCATCGGCGAGGAGGGCGAGACGCCGGACTACCGGTTCTCGCTCGCCAACGAGCGCACCTTCCTGGCCTGGATCCGCACCTCGCTCGCCCTGGTCGGCGGCGGCTTCGCGGTCGACCAGTTCCTGCCCGACCTGCGCTGGGGCGTCCGGGTCGGGCTCGCGCTCGCGCTGCTCGGCTCCGGGGTGCTGTGCGCGCTGCGGGCCGTGAACCACTGGGTGCGCTGCGAGCGGGCGATGCGGCGCGGCGAGGATCTGCCGGTGTCGCGGTTCCCGACGGTGCTGAGCGTCGCGGTCGCGGTGGTCGCCGTGGTCATGGTGGTGGCCGTGGTCTTCGGCTGGGCCGGGTGACCGGGGCGCCCGCCCGCGACCCCGGGCTCCAGCCCGAGCGGACCCGCCTCGCCTGGCGGCGCACCACCCTGTCCTGCACGGTCGCGGCGGTGCTCGCGGCCCGGCAGGCCCTGCGCGGCGGGCTCAGCGCGGTCAGCCTGATCGCGGTGGCCCTGAGCGTCCTGGTCTGGGTGGGCTTCCTGGTGGTGGCCCACGGCCGTATCCAGTCCCTGTCCGGTGTGGCGCGTCCGCGGGCGCTGCGGGCGCGCGAGGCGGTCACGGCGATGGCGTGCGTGACGGCGCTGGCGGGGTTCGCGGTGGCGATACTGGTCTGAGCGGCTGCTCCCCACTGGTGTGAGCGGCTACTCCCAGTCCACCGTCACCACGATCTTGCCCCGGGTGCGGCCCTCCTCGCTCAGCCGGTGTGCGTCTGCGGCCCGTTCCAGCGGGAACGTGGCGTCGACGTGCACCGAGAGGACGCCCTGCTCCGCCAGGTCGGCCAGTTCGCGCAGGTCCGCCGCGTCCGGGCGGACGAACAGGTAGTGCCCGCCGAGCCCGATGACCTCGCCCGACGCGATGGACGCCAGTCGGCCCTCGGGGGCCAGGAGCTCCGCCGAGGCCCTGAGCGCGTCGCCGCCCACCGTGTCGAACGCGGCCGTGACACCGTCGGGCGCCAGCGCGCGGACCCGGTCGACGAGCCCGTCCCCGTACTCCACGGGCTCCGCGCCCAGCTCCCGCAGGAAGTCGTGGTTGCGCTCGCTGGCGGTGCCGATGACGCGGGCGCCCAGATGCTTGGCGAGCTGCACCGCCAGCGAGCCGACGCCGCCGGCCGCCGCGTGCACCAGGACCGTGTCGCCCGCGCGCACCTGAAGGGCCCGCACCAGCGTCTGGTACGCGGTGAGCCCGCACAGCGGCAGCCCCGCCGCCTCCTCGAAGCTCAGGTTGCGCGGCTTGCGGGCGAGGGTGCGCACGGGTGCGGCGACGTACTCCGCGAAGGTGCCCCGGGACAGGAAGTCCTCGCGCGCGTACCCCATCACCTCGTCCCCGACCGCGAACTCCGGCACGGACACGCCCGGCTGGACCACGACCCCGGACACGTCCCAGCCCGGAACGACCGGGAAGACCGCTTCGAGCACCGGGTCCATGTACCCCTGGCGGACCTTCCAGTCGACCGGGTTCACGGCGGCGGCCCGCACCTTGACCAGGACCGAGTCGGGTCCGACCTTCGGGTCCGGCCGGTCGCCGTATTCCAGGACCTCGGCACCGCCGTACCGGCTGTAGCTGATCGCCTTCATGGCAAAGAGCCTCTGACCTGCGGCGCGTCTGCGCAAGCGGAGCCGTGTGCGGCGGATTACGGTGGAAGTGACGTCGTACCGGGAGGTGAGCGCCATGACCGTCGGTCATGAGGAGCACCCCACGCACGAGCATGTGCACGGGCCCACCTGCGGGCACCGCGCGGTGCCGCACGGCGACCACACGGACTACGCGCACGACGGGCACATGCACCGGGAGCACTCGGGGCACTGGGACGAGTGCGAGCCCGCGGGGCATGTCGCGCACGACGGGCACGCGCACGAGCACGGCGTCGGTTGCGGTCATCAGTCCGTGGCGCACGGGGACCATATGGACTACGTCCATGACGGGCATCGGCACGCGGCGCACGACGGTCACTGGGACGACCATTAGCCCGCTCCGCTCCGCGACGTATCTCCGACAGGATCTGGACGACATACCGACTGGTCGGTAGCGTGTCTGTGACACCCTACCGACCATCGTCGTTTCCCGGAGGTACCCCGCCATGAGCTCAGTCCCGCCAGGCCTCGACCCGGAGCGGCTGCGCGCCCATCTCGACCGTGTGCGGCCCGGCCTCGTGAACGGACCGCTCAGTGCCCGTCTGGTCGAGGGAGGCCGGTCGAACCTCACGTACATCGTGACGGACGGGACCGGCCAGTGGGTGGTCCGGCGGCCGCCGCTCGGCCATGTGCTGGCCACCGCGCACGACATGAAGCGCGAGCACCGGGTGATCAGCGCGCTGCACCCGACGGCCGTACCGGTCCCGGAGCCGCTGCTGCTGTGCGAGGACGAGTCGGTGCTCGGATCGCCGTTCTACGTCATGGAGTACGTGGCCGGGACCCCGTACCGGACGGCGGAGCAGCTGGCTCCGCTGGGCCCGGAGCGGACCCGGGCCGCGATCCTGGGCCTCGTGGACACGCTGGTCGAGCTGCACGCCGTCGACCCGGAGGCCGTCGGGCTCGGCGACTTCGGGCGCCCGGAGGGCTTCCTGGACCGGCAGTTGCGCCGCTGGGGCAAGCAGCTCGACGCCTCGCGCAACCGTGACCTGCCCGGCATCGACGAGCTGCACGCGGCGCTCGGCCGGGCGCTGCCCGACTCCCCCGCGCCGACCGTGATCCACGGCGACTACCGGCTCGACAACGTCCTGGTCGGGGACGACGACGAGATCAAGGCGGTGCTCGACTGGGAGATGTCGACGCTCGGCGACCCGCTCACCGACCTCGGGCTCCTGGTGATGTACAGCGCCGAGCTGAGGGTGCAGGACTCGCCGGTCTCCACCACGGCCGGGGCCGCCGGACACCCCACCCCCGCCGAGCTGATCGAGCGGTACGCGGCCCGGTCCGGGCGGGACACCTCGGCCATCTCCTGGTACACGGCCTTCGCCTGGTTCAAGCTCGCCGTGATCCTGGAGGGCATCCACTACCGCTACACGCTGGGCCAGACCGTCGGCGCGGGCTTCGACCGCATCGGCGACCTCGTGCCCGTCTTCATCGACCACGGCCTCACCACCCTCCAGTCGCAGGAAGGCTGAACCCCCGCCATGGACTTCGCATTCGACGCGCGTACCGAAGAACTCCGCGCCAGGCTCCTCACCTTCATGGAGCAGTACGTCTACCCGGCCGAGACGACCGCGCACGAGCAGCGCGCGCTGCTGAAGTCGCCGTGGGACACGCCCGCGGTGGTGGAGGAGCTGAAGGCCGAGGCCCGCAGCCAGGGGCTGTGGAACCTGTTCCTGCCGGACGCCGAGTTCGGCGCCGGGCTCACCAACCTCCAGTACGCGCCGCTCGCCGAGATCACCGGCCGCTCGCCGCACCTGGCGCCCACCGCCCTCAACTGCGCGGCGCCGGACACCGGCAACATGGAGGTGCTGGCCCAGTTCGGCACCGACGAGCAGAAGAAGCAGTGGCTGGAGCCGCTGCTGGCCGGGGAGATCCGCTCGGCGTTCGCGATGACCGAGCCGGAGGTCGCCTCCTCGGACGCCACGAACATCGAGACCCGCATCCGGCGCGAGGGCGACGAGTACGTCCTCACCGGGCGCAAGTGGTACATCTCCGGCGCGATGAACCCCGACTGCAAGGTCTTCATCGTGATGGGCAAGACCGACCCGGACAACGCGGACGTGCGCCGCCAGCAGTCGATGGTCCTGGTGCCGCGCGACACCGACGGCGTCGAGGTCCGGCGCGCCATGCAGGTGTACGGCTACGAGGACCACGCGCACGGCGGCCACGCCGAGGTCGTCTTCCACGGCGCGCGCGTGCCCGCCGCCAACCTGATCGGCGAGGAGGGCGGCGGCTTCGCCATCGCCCAGGCGCGGCTCGGGCCCGGCCGGATCCACCACTGCATGCGGCTGATCGGCATGGCCGAGCGGGCCATCGAGCTGATGTGCCGACGGGCGGTTGGGCGGACCGCGTTCGGCAAGGCGATCGCCCAGCAGGGCGTGGTCCAAGAGTGGATCGCGGACGCGCGCGTGGCCGTCGAGCAGCTGCGCCTGCTGGTGCTGAAGACGGCGTGGCTGATGGACACCGTCGGCAACCGCGGCGCCCACACCGAGATCCAGGCCATCAAGATCGCGACGCCTCGTACGGTCGTCGACATCATCGACAAGGCCGTACAGCTGCACGGCGCCGGCGGTGTCGGCCAGGACTTCCCGCTGGCCGAGCTGTGGGCGGCCGCCCGCACCCTGCGCATCGCGGACGGCCCGGACGAGGTGCACCAGCGCTCGCTGGCGCGGCGGGAGCTGAAGAAGTACCTGTGACCGCGATCAGGGGCGCAGCGCTCTGAGCAGCAGGTCGGCGAGGTGGTCGGCGACCTGCTGCGGGGTGAGCGGGCCGTCCGGCCGGTACCAGGTGGACAGGTGGTGGACCGAGCCGAAGTGGTAGTCCACCACCAGGTCCGCCGGGGTGGCCGTGGAGAACACGCCCGCGGTCTGGCCCTCCTCGATCAAGGCCCGGAACCGCTCGTGGTAGCGCCGCCGTTCGACCCGTACCTGCTTGTTCTTCTCGGGGCTCAGATGGTGCATCGAGCGGAAGAAGATGGCCGCGTCGTCCAGGTTCTCGATGGTGGTGACGACGACGTCGGCGGCCGCGTCGCGCAGCCGCCGCTCGACGGGCGCATCCGCGTCCGCGAAGGCGTCAAGACGCTCCTGCTGGAGGCGCAGCACGCGCGCGTACACCTCCTGGAGCAGGTCCTCCTTGGAGCCGAAGTAGTGGTAGAGCGCGCCCTTGGTGACGCCCGCCGCCTCGACGATCTCCTGGACCGAGGTCCGGTCGTAGCCGTTCTCGGCGAAGAGGCGGGTGGCGGCGGCCAGCAGCCTCTGGGGGACGGGGATGCCGCTCCCGTCCGTCGTCCTGGCCATGCCGTCGCCACCTCTCTTGTCGTTGCCGACGCTCTTTTCGCGCCGTTTTCCCCGCTCTAGTGGCGGGAACGCAGTTCCCGTCTCAGGATCTTCCCACTCGCCGTCTTGGGCAGCTCCGGCAGGATCTCGACCACCCTGGGATATTTGTACGCCGCAAGACGCTCCTCGCAGTACGCGGAGAGCTCCTCGGGCGCGGCTTCGAGGCCCGGGCGCAGACTCACGTACGCCTTGACGTTCTCGCCCCGGTAGGCGTCCGGGACGCCGACGACGGCCGCCTCGCGCACCGCCGGGTGGGTGTAGAGGACGTCCTCCACCTCGCGCGGCCAGACCTTGAAGCCCGACGCGTTGATCATGTCCTTCTTGCGGTCGACCACATAGAGCCAGCCGTCGCGGTCCATGAACCCGATGTCGCCGGTGCGCAGTTCGCCGTCCGGGAAGGTCTCGGCGGTGGCCTCCGGGCGGCGCCAGTAGCCGGGCACGACCTGCGGACCGCGCACCAGGATCTCGCCCTGCTCGCCGAAGTCCACCTCCTCGCCCTCCTCGTCGACGATCCGTACGACCGTCTCGGGCCCCGGCAGGCCGACCGACAGGGTGCCCGAGACCGGGTCGACCGGGGCCTCCCGCTCGGGCGGCACGGCGGCGCAGGGGGCGGTGCACTCGGTGAGTCCGTAGCCGTTGCGGATGTACGGGCCGAACGCCGTGCGGAACCGCTCGACGAGCGCGGGCGGCACCGGTGCGCCGCCCGAGGAGATCACCCGGAAGGAGTCGAAGTGGTCGCGGCTGACACCGGGGGTGCCCGCAAGCGCCATGAACGCGGTGGACGGCCCGACGGTGTACGCGGGGCGGTGCTCGGTGAAGGCGTCCAGGACGACGCCGGGGTGGAAGCGGTAGGCGAGGACCAGCGTGCCCGCGTTGGCCACGCACGCGGCCAACTGGCAGACCATGCCGGTGATGTGGAAGAGCGGGGCCAGCGCGAAGTAGCCCGCGCCCTCGGGCACGGGGAGGCCGGTGCGCTGGCGCTCGGCGTTGTAGGTGATCCCCCGGTGGGTGTTCATGGCGCCCTTGGGGGTGCCGCTGGTCCCGGAGGTGTAGCTGATCAACGCCGTGTCGTCCGGGGCGGATTCGCGGCCCTCGGGAGCGGCCAGGCCCTGGCGGGCGACGGCCAGCAGGTCCTCGGTGTCGTCGGGCACCGGCAGCCGCTCGAACGCGAGCACGCGCGCGTCGTCGCGGCTCTGCAGGTCCAGCTCGCAGGCGGTGAGCGCGATCGCGACGGGCGAGTCGGCGGCGGTGTCCCGCAGATACGCCTGCCACGCCCGGTCGGCGCAGATCAGCGCGGTGACCTCGGCGTCCTTCAGGACGTGCCCGACCTCGGCCGACTTGTACATCGGGTTGAGCGGGACGACGGTCGCGCCCGCCTTCCACGCGCCGAGCAGCGCGATCACGAAGTGCGGGGTGTTCTGGAGCATGATCGCGACCCGGTCGCCGCGCCGCAGCCCCCGGGCGGCCAGATGGCCCGCCACCGAGTCGGAGAGCGCGTCCGTCTCGCGGTAGCTGAGCCGCCCGTCGAAGTAGGCGAGCGCGGTGCGGTCGGGGGCGCGCAGCACGGCGGAGCGGAAGGCGTGCACCACGCTCGCGGGCGGGTCGACGGGAGCCCGCTGGGCCTCGCTCAGCTGCCCGAGCCACGGCTTCGCCGCGTATATGGAGGTCATTCGCCGACTGCCTCCCACTTCTGCTGAAGGTGGTTCATCGAGGTCAGCCAGCGGTCCGGGGCGGACGCGCGGGCCGTGTAGTACTCGGCGACCTCCGGGTGCGGCAGCACCAGGAAGCGCTCCTTGGCCATCGCGTCGAACAGCGCGTCGGCCACGGCAGGCGGCTCGATCGCGGTCGGGACCAGGACCAGGTCCCCGGCCGAGCCGGTCGCGTCCAGCATGTCCGTGCGCACCCCCTGCGGGCAGATCGCGTGGACCTGGACGCCCCGGTGGCGGTAGGTGAGCGACAGCCACTCGGCGAAGGCCAGCGCGCCGTGCTTGGTGACGCTGTACGGGGCCGCGCCGATCATGGTCAGCAGCCCGGCCGCCGACACGGTCGAGACGAACCGCCCGCTGCCGCGCTCCAGCCACTCGGGCAGCAGCTCGTGGGCCGCGCGGACGTGCGCCATCACATTGACGTCCCAGGCCGCCGCCCACACCTGCTCGGACGCGGCCTCCGAACCGGCCGAGGCGAGGCCCGCGTTGGCGCAGTAGATGTCGATGGCGCCGCCCAGCGCCTCGCGGGCCGCGGGGACGACGCCGGACGCGTCGCCCGGGACGGCGATGGCGCCGATCTCCTCGGCCGTCGCGCGCGCCTTGGCCGCGTCGAGGTCGTTCACGACGACGCGGGCGCCCTCCGCCGCGAATCTACGGGCGAGGGCCGCGCCGATACCGCCGCCCGCCCCGGTGACCACCACTGCCGCGCCCTTGACCGTACCCATCGAGAATCCACCTCTCCGCATGCCGACTGCGAGCAGACTAACCAGTCGGTATGTACGGATGGAAGGGGCCGTGCGCAACCGTCCCGTGCGGCTCGTTCCCCGCGCCCCTCGCGCGCGCTAGCGTGCGTGGCCATGACACCCGCAGCGGTCCGGGAGGTACGCCGATGAGCCTGTCCAGACGGGGTCTGCTGGCCGGAACGGGGACGATGGCGATGGTGGGCGCCGCCTCGGCGTCGCCCGCGTCCGCGACGTCCGCGCGCCACGGGCACCGACCGGTCCGCACCGGCTTCGACCGGCTCGCCGCCGACGACTACCGGGCGCTGGCGGGCCAACGGGTCGGCGTGGTCACCAACCCGACCGGCGTGACCCGGGACGTGCGCCACATCGTGGACGTCATGCACGCCGACGCGCGCGTGCGGCTCGTCGCGGTGTTCGGGCCCGAGCACGGCTTCCGGGGCACGGCCCAGGCGGGCGGCTCCGAGGGCCGCTCCACGGACCCGGCGACCGGGCTCCCGGTGTACGACACGTACGGCGTGAGCGGCCAGACGCTCGCCGACATCTTCACCGCCTCCGGGGTCGACACGGTCGTCTTCGACATCCAGGACGTGGGCGCGCGCTTCTACACGTACATCTGGACGCTCTACGACTGCATGCGGGCCGCCGCCCTCGCCCGGAAGCGGTTCCTCGTGCTCGACCGGCCGAATCCGGTGACCGGGCGGACGGCGTCCGGGCCCGTCCTCGACAAGGCGTTCGCCACGTTCGTGGGACGCGAGCCGATCGCGCAGGCGCACGGCATGACGGTGGCCGAGCTGGCCCGGCTCTTCAACGCCGAATTCCTGCGCGGCCGGGTGGAGTTGACGACCTCGGCCATGACCGGCTGGCGGCGCGGCGACTTCCACGACGCCACCGCACTGCCCTGGGTCCCGCCGAGCCCGAACATGCCGACCCCCGACACCGCCCTGGTGTACGCGGGCACCTGCCTGTTCGAGGGGACCAACCTCTCCGAGGGGCGCGGCACCACCCGGCCCTTCGAACTCCTCGGCGCCGAGGGCGTCGACGGCCGGTGGGCCGCCGCCGTGAACGCCCTGGACCTGCCCGGCGTCCGCTGCCGCGAGGCGTACTTCACGCCGACCTTCTCCAAGTTCCAGGGCAAGACGGTCGGCGGCGTCCAACTCCACGTGCACGACCGCGAGTCGTACGACCCGGTGCGCACCGGCGTGGCGCTGCTCGTGACCGCGAAACGGGTGTGGAGCGCCTTCGCCTGGCGGTCCGACCACTGGATCGACAAGCTCACCGGCTCGGCGACGGTCCGCACCCTGATTGACGCGGGCGCGGACCCCGACGAGGTGGTGGGCGCCTGGCAGGACGGGCTGCGGGCGTTCCGCGCGACACGCGAGAAGTACCTGCTCTACCGGTGAAGTGAACGAACGGGGGGTAAACCCCCGCGCCGGAAGGTGGCTGGCGGGATGGGCCCGGCCCCCGCCCGTTCGACACGCTTGTCCCATGCATCTGTTCAGCGACACCCACCACCGTTCACGGCAGTCCCTGCTCCTGCTGCTCGGCCTGACCCTGGGCGTCCTCACCGCCGCGATCCCGACAGCTCGGGCGCAATCCCCCACCCTTGAACGGCAGTTGGCGAGCTCGGCGAAGCCGTTCACCGATCTGGCCCCGCTCGGCCGGATGACCGGCTCGGCGGACATCGTGGGCCTGGGCGAGGCGACGCACAACTCGCACGAGTTCTTCGCGGCCAAGCACCGCGTCTTCCAGTACCTCGTCGAGCACAAGGGCTTCACCACCTTCGCCCTGGAGACCTCCTGGTCGTCGGGGATGCGCGTCAACGACTACGTGCGGTACGGCAAGGGCGACCCCGAGCGGATCGTGCGCGAGGAGTTCCAGGGCTCGTACGAGATCTGGGCGACCAGGGAGTATCTGGACCTGATCCGCTGGATGCGGCAGTACAACCTCCATCACGCCCGCCAACTCCAGTTCATGGGCGACGACATGGGATACGCGGGCACGGACCTGTTCGACAAGGTGACCGCGTACACGGCCCGCCACTACCCCGCGCTGCTCCCCCGCGTCACCGCCCTGTACCGGGAGTCCCGGCCCACGGCAGGCGTCGGCGCGACCATGTCGGCCCGGTTGAAGCAGCCGCCGGCCGAGCGCCGGCGGCAGGCCGACGACGTCCGCAGGGCGTATGACCTGCTCGCCGCAGAGCGGCCCGGCCCCGACCGCGCGGAGCACGAGTGGGTTCTCCAGTACGCGCGGACCATCGCGCAGACCGGCGCCATGTGGTCGTACGACTTCTTCGACGACGCCCAGCTGCGCGAGTCGCGGCGCTACCGCGACGAGACGATGGCGCGGAACACGGTGTGGTGGCAGCGTCACACCGGCGCCAAGATGCTGCTCTCGGCGCACAACGGCCACGTCGGGTACGCGCCGACGCTCACCGCCGAGTACCCCAGGACCCAGGGCGGCTACCTCCGCGAGCTGGTCGGCACGGCGTACACGGCCATCGGATTCACCTTCGGCCAGGGCTCGTTCAACGCCATGGACCTGAACGACCCGGCGGAGCCGATCCGCCGGTTCACGGTGGGACCGATGGCGCCGGGCAGCAACGAGGAGGTCCTGGAACGGGTGTCGCCGCGCGACTACTACCTCGACATGCGTACGGTTCCGGCCGCCGCGAAGAAGTGGCTGGACGCGTTCCGCCCGACGCGGTTCATCGGCAACTCCTGGCCGGAGCCCATCGATCAGGTGCGTCTCGGCGCCTCGTTCGACGTACTGGTGCACCTGCACCGGGTGACGGCCGCGCGGCGGCTCTGACCTCCCCGGATCTCCCCGTTCCTGTTCTGTCCGAGCTCTGGTCACCCCTCCGGTCCGGCGGGACGATATGAGGCCAGCGTGTCTCATTGCCGTCCGAACGGACCGGAGGCCCCCGCCATGGTGGACATCGGAATCGAGCCGTACCGCGAGATCACCTTCGACGCGGACGGCGACGCCGATCCCGCCGAGCGCGCCGCCCTCACCAGCCTGGACGTCACGGACCTGGTGATGTTCTCGCACGGCTGGAACAACACCCCGTCGGTGGCGACGGCCCTGTACGCCCACTTCTTCCAGCCGTTCCCGGGGCTGCTCGCGGCATCGGGGGCGCCGGCCGCGCAGGTGCGGCTCGGGTACGCGGGCATCGTCTGGCCGTCGATCCGGTTCACGGACGAGCAGATACCGAACTTCCCGCACGCCGTGGCCGCCGACCCGGGCCAGGGCCCGGGCCTGGACCCGGCGACGGTTCAGGCCCTGAAGCGGACGTTCCCGGGCCACGACGAGAGCGTCGACCAGCTGGCGGCACTCCTCGCCCAACAGCCGGACTCCGAGGACGCGTTGCGCCACTTCGGTGAGCTGACCCGGCAGCTCGTGGCACACGGCGACGGGTCGGCGAGCTTCGCCGCCGACACCCTCGACGACGGCCCGGACGGCGCCGCGGCCCTCCTCACCCAGGACACGCTCGGCCTGTACCGGGAGTTCACCCTCGCCCTGTCCGACACCGGCATGGCGGTCGAACCCGGCCCGGCCGGACCGGCGTTCTCGATCGGTGACTCCCTCAAGCACCTCTGGGACGGCGCCAAGGAGGTCCTGCGGCAGACGACGTACTACGAGATGAAGCGCCGCTCCGGCAAGGTCGGCCAACTGGGGCTCGGCCCGCTGCTCGGGGAACTCGCCCGGACCAGACCGTCGATGCGGATCCATCTGGTCGGGCACAGCCAGGGCGGCCGGCTGGTCGCGTTCGCCCTGAAGGGCCTTCCGGACGGCGCCCGGAACGTCAAGTCGGTGACCCTGCTCGAAGGGGCCTTCTCGCACTACGCGTTCGCCGAGCAGCTGCCGGACGGACTCGGCGGCGCGGGCGCGCTCGCGGCGCTCCAGCGGCGGGTCGACGGCCCGGTGGTCTCCTGCTACTCACGCTTCGACACCGCGCTGGGGGTGCTCTACCCCCTGGCGTCCAAGCTCGCCTGCGACTACCAGGGCCTACTTGAACTCGACCGCCGCTGGTGGGCGATCGGCCACGACGGCATCCAGTCGGTGTCCCCCTGCGCCGAACTGACCCTGGCGGAAGTACTGCGCGACGGCATCCCGGACTCGGGCTGCGTGAGCGTGAACGCGGAAGCGGTGGTCCGCGCGGGCGGCCCCCCGTCGGGCGCCCACAGCGACATCTGTCACCCGGAACTGGCGAGGGTGATACTGGCTGCGGGCCATATCGGCTGCGTGTGAGAGCACCCCGCGCCCCTGATTCTTCAGGGGCACGGGGCTCTCCAGCCGCGCGCTAGCGATGCGACGCGAACTCCACGACCTGCTGATACGTAGGCCGGTTCTGCCAGTTGATCGCGTTCTGGCTGATCCCGCCAAGCGGCCGCTGCACGATCGAGTCGGCACACCACTGGTCCCCGGCGGAGCACGACGCGTCCCCGGGATACACCTGCGCGGCGCTCTTCCCCGCGGCCTGCCCCAGCGAGGCCAGCAGCGCGTCACGGCACGCGGACAGCTTCCCGTCGCCGCAGTACGCCCGCCCCAGCGGCCCCTGCACGGGCTTGCCGAGGACCGTCCGCAGATCCTTGTCCGCGTAACTCCACCACCCGTACTGGAACGAGGACCCGGCATGCGAACCGGTGGGCCCGTGCCCGGCCGAGGGCGCCTCGTCGGTGGACAGGTTCGAGGTGAGCGCCGAGTACAGCCCGTCCCCGAGCCCCGGCTTGAACTCGGCCTCCACCAGCAGCGGCCACCAGGCGTCCATCAGCCGCACGGCCTCGGGATGGGTGTAGGTGTGCGACCCCTGCGCGGTCTCCCGCCGCTGGGCACCGTCGGCCTTCCAGGACTCCAACTGCTGTACGGCGGTGGCCAGTTGCGGATCGGTGACCGGCGCACTCCGGATCACCTGAAGCAGCTCGGGCAGCACGTCCTCCCCTCGCAGATCGGTGACGGCGGCCTGCGCCATGGCCCGGGTGAGCGCGGAACGCGTCACCCCGCCCTGCGCGACCAGCGCCTTCACCCGGTCGTCGAGAAGGTTGGCCCGGTGCACCGAGCCGTTGCCGAACCCGGCTGCCGTGTACCCCTTGGCCTGCTTGTTGTTCCAGGAGATGTAGTAGTCCTGCCCGATCGACTGCGGGTGCTGGGCGGGCGGTGTGTAGTCGGCGGTGTTGTACGCCGGGTCGAAGCCCTGCCACTCGTAGGCGCGGTCGGCGCGGACCGGAAGCGCCGGGTCGACGTCCGGGTTGCGGACCGGGTTCTTGCCGCTGTTGTAGTACGCGGCCGTGCGGGAGTCCGCGTAGAACCAGTTGAAGGCGTAGTCGACGTGCTGCGCGGCCTGCTGGAAGGTGGCCGCGTCCTTGACGAACGTCGGGTCGTTGAACATCTGGAAGCCGATGATCGAGTCGGCCTCGTGGCGGTAGGTCGAGCGCAGTGAGGTGTACGCGATCTGCTTGCCGCCGACCGTGGCGCGGGCGGTGACGATGCCGTAGTTCGTCCGCCAGACCTGCATCCGGTAGGAGCCCGCCGCCGTGTTGTCGGCGGTCGTCGGCTTCCAGGCGTTGGTCTTCTCCAGTTTCTCCATCGGGGTGCACACGCCCCGGTAGAGGTAGTGGGCCGCGTCCTGGCAGAGCTCGACGGCGTAGGTGTCCGTGATGTCCTGTCCGGCGGAGGTGGCGGACCACGCGTAGTCCTGGCCCCGGCCGAGCTGGACGTACATCCCGACCCCGGCGAAGGAGGCGCCCCGGGCGCTGATGCCCGGGCCCTGGATCTCCTGGAGCATCAGCAGCTGCGGCGCGAAGTAGCCGGTCTGCGGGCCGAAGACCGCCACCGGGTTGCCGCTGGCCGTGCGGCTGCCCGAGACGAGCAGGGCGTTGGACATGCCGCGCGGCTTGCCGATGTCGAAGCCGGGCAGCGCGCCGTTGTTGAAGATCCCCTTGAGGGACTTCAGCCGGTCGGGCACCTTCACGTCGGCCCTGGCCTTGGTGAGCGCCGAGCCCGTGCGGTCGTAGACGAGCTGTTCGGGGACGACCGTGCCGGGGTCCGGCATCGCGGTGCCCTGCGCGTTCGCGGGCTTGGTGGCGTACGGGAAGCTCGTGCCGTCGTGCACGGTGAGCGCGGCCTCGGGGTCGTCGCGCTCGCGGAACGACTCCCACACCTTGGTGCCCTCGGCGACGCCGTACTTCTGCTGTGCGGCCTGGAGCGAGAGCGCGGCCTGCACCTCGCCGCCCCCGCCACCGCCGAACAGACCGCCGACGACGGAGGCGAGCGCGATCAGGTCGGTGAGCTTGAAGGGCTGGATCTCGCCGATGTTGGTGATGGCGTCGACCTTGCCGGTGAGGACGTACTCACCGGGGAAGTAGCGGCCGTCCTTGGACTGCTTGGCATAGGCGTTGATGCCGTCGACGTACGCCTGGGCGTCCGCCATGGCCTGCTCGCCGCGTGCGCCGTTGGTGGTGCGGATGCGGTCGACCTGCGCCTGGAGGTCGGCCTCGGTGTACGGGGCCTGCGGCCAGAACTCCTGCTCCAGGCCCTGGTTGGCGAGCGCGCCGCCCGCGAACGAGGTGAGCTCGCCGCGCCCGATGTGCCGGAACAGATCCATCAGCCAGAGCCGGTCCTGGCCCGCCGCGTAACCGGCGCCGTACTCCGTTCCGTACCGGGTGGTGCCCTTGATGTGGGGGACGCCGGTGGCCTTGTCGCGGGTGATGGTGACGTCGGGGCGCGGCGAGCTGGTGGAGGCGACCTGGCCGCTGGGGACCCCGAAGGAGGCGTCGTTGAAGAACGAGTTGAGTTTGTCGTCGGTGAGCGAGGACTGGCCGGCCACCAGCGCGTCGTACTTGCCGAGCTGGTCGTCGCTGTGCGCGGGATGGGTGCCGAACGCCTTGTTGCCGAGGATGTCGACGAGGGTGGCGTTGCCGTTCTCGCCGGGCGGGAGGATGTCGCCGCACCGGCCGAGGCAGTAGTCGTCATGGGGGACCTCCGCCGCGCCCGCCTGGCCCACGGGGGCCAGCAGGGCGGCGGACAGGGCGATCACAGTGGCGGCGGTGGCGGTTCTGAGCCGTGCGGTGGGTCGTCGCATGCGTGCTCCTAGTGAGGACCGATGCGGCGGAGGTTACTGAGGGGTACCCGACGAGGGAAGATGAGCATGCGTCACCTTTCCCGAATCATCACAGAGTCGGTCCGCTGCGCCCGTGCGCCCGGAGTGCGGCGGGGGGCGCGCGGCACGGCCGGGAAAGCGCCATCTGATGGCCGCCATCGGATTTTCGATGGAGCCGGATCGGGTAGTCGTACGTCCATTCCTCGACGCCGAAGCATTCACCGAAGTACGAGCGACGGAGGTGGCAGGGCCATGGCCGGTTTCCGCAGTCTGGCGAGACAGGTACGCGATCCGGGGAACGATCTCGCGTTGCGCCGGTATTCACTGCGCAAGTGCCTTGAGCGGTTCGCCCCTTATGGGCACCGGGCGACCTGGGACCATCTGTGCGCGAGGCACGGTATCGGGCCCGAGGACCGGGCACCCGATCCGGCGCGGCTGGTGGCCGCGCTCGACGAGCTGGAGGCGGCACGGGCCGTCTGGCTCGCCTACGAAGCGGAGTTCGCGGCCCGCAGGAAGCGCGAGAAGCACGCCGGCCTGCGGATCCCCGGCTCCTTCGACGACTGGCACCGGCGCACCTGGGGCGGGTTCGGGGTGGCCTGGTGCGAGGACCCGTCGGTGCACCCGGCGCGCCCCCTGGCCGAGGTGCTCGGGCGGCTCATCGCGGCCCTGCGGACCGTGCCGGGCACGGACTGCCCGGTGTGCGACGGGCAGCGGCTCGTCTGGCGACAGGATCTGGCCCACGACCCCTGGTGCGGCCCGGTCTGCACCGCCTGCGGAATCCTGGTCCCGCAGCCGGTACTGACCACGGAGGCCCTGGCCCGCTCCAAGTCCCTACGGCACGCAGCACTGGCATCAGCGGCATAAGACGAGCGGGGGCGACAAGAAAGTCGCCCCCGCGACGTCCGGCAGCCCGCGTCAGCAATCCGCGCAGTGCGCGGCGCTCGCGGCCCCCCGCTTCTTCTTGCGCTCCGGCAGCAGCCGCGACCCCGTGAGGATGTCGCCCGAGATGTCGTCCGGGTTGGACAGCACGCACGTCTCAAGCGACAGACACCCGCACCCGATGCAGTCCGTCAGATGGTTCCGCAGCCGGTCCAACTGCCGTATCCGCTCGTCCAGTTCGGACCGCCACGTCTCGGACAGCCGGGCCCAGTCCTCCCGGGTGGGCGTGCGCTCCTCGGGCAGCTCGGCGAGCGCGTCCCGGATCGTGGCGAGCGGTATGCCGACCCGCTGGGCGGCCCGTACGAACGCGACGCGACGCAGCACGTCACGGCTGTAGCGGCGCTGGTTGCCCGAGGTCCGGCGACTGCTGATGAGGCCCTTGGACTCGTAGAAGTGCAGCGCGGACACGGCCGCCCCGCTGCGCGCGGACAGCTGCCCGACCGTGAGTTCATGGACCTTCTCTGGAATCTGCGGCACCCCTCGAACCCTACTGCTCGGGGCCGCTCACCGTTGACAGCGGGCACCGCCCCCAGCATGCTGAGCAAGCGCTTGGAAACCATGAGCCGCAGAGCAGCGGGAGCATGCGAGAGAGGCAGGAACCGGGCATGGCAGAGCCGAGGATCTTCACATCCGCCGAGGAGCTGAGGGCCGGGGTGGGCGAGCCGCTCGGGCACAGCGACTGGCTGGAGATCGAGCAGAAGCGCATCGATCTGTTCGCCGACGCCACCGGGGACCACCAGTGGATCCACGTCGACCCGGAGCGCGCCGCGAGCGGGCCGTTCGGGACGACCATCGCGCACGGCTATCTGACACTGTCCCTGCTGCCGACGTTCGTCCCGCAGATCCTGCGCGTCGAGGGCATGCGGATGGGCATCAACTACGGCACCAACAAGGTCCGCTTCCCGGCGCCCGTGCCGGTCGGCTCACGGCTGCGCGCCACCGCCGTACTGACCGAGGTCGAGGAGGTCGGCGGCGGTGTGCAGGTGACGGCGAAGGTGACGGTCGAGCGCGAGGGCGGCGACAAGCCGGTGTGCGTCGCCGAGTCGGTGTCGCGCTACTTCTTTTGAGCCGCGCCGCTTCGCTTCCCAGTCGCGCTACTTCGCCGGGGTCCGGGCCCCGACCATCCGCAGTACGAGGTCGGCGTAGAGCGCGCCGACCTCGTCCGGCGTGCGGCGCCCCTGGGCGTTGAACCAGCGCGCCACGTCGATGCAGAGCGAGAGCACGGCGAGCGTGGTGCCCGGTACGTCCGGCACGTCGAACTCGCCCGCCGCCACGCCCTCGTTGAGGATGCGCCGCACGGCGGCGTCGCTGCGGCGGCGCAGCTCCACGATCTCGGCGCGGTGCGCCTCGCCGAGCGCGTCGAGTTCGTACTGGACCACGCGCGCGGTCATGTGGTGCCCGGCGTGCCACCGTACGAAGGAGCGCACGGCGTCGGTGAGGCGTTCGGCGGCGGTGCCGTCGGCGCCCGCCGCCGTCTCCAGAATCTCCAGGGCCTTGTCGTGGCCGATCCGGCTGATCCGGTGGAGCAGCTCTTCCTTGGTCTTGTAGTGGATGTAGAGCGCGGCGGGGCTCATCCCGGCGCGGCCCGCGATGTCACGGGTCGTCGTCGCGTGGTAGCCCCGCTCGGCGAAGGCCTCCACGGCGGCGACGAGCAGCCTCCGGGCGGCTTCGGGCGTGACCTCGCCCCACGGCTTCTCATCGCCGTCGACCGTCTGCTCAGCCGTACCCATCGCTTGCCCCTTCCCGTAGGACGAACACCATACCCCGAAGCTGAGCAAGCGCTTAGAGGGCGTGGCCGGGGCTGGTGGGTGGCCGGGCTCGCAGGTGGGCTAGAGCTTCTGGAACGGGTCGTGCTCGGCGAGCAGCTTCTCCAGGCGGGCCTGGTCGACCCGGCTGACGATCTGCCCGGCCTCCTGGCGGTCGCGGACCACCTTGGCGAGGGTGAAGGCGGAGGTGACGAGGTAGAGGACGGCGATGCCGAGGAACGCGCGGACCCAGGCGTCGGCGTGCAGGCGGGTGATGCCGATGGCCGTGGCGCCGAGGGCGACGGCGAAGGACGCGACGGCCTGTCCGTAGTACGCGGCCGTGTTCTGCTGCTTGACCGGTGTCTCACTCATGCCGGACAGCATGCGGCGGACGTGGTGCGGGCCACATCCGCTCGCGTACTCAGTACGTACTCAGGTTCCCGGCAGGTCCTCGGCAGGTCCCCGGCGTACTCAGAAGGCCGAGACGCCCGTCTCCGCGCGGCCGATGATCAGCTTCTGGATCTGGCTGGTGCCCTCGTACAGCGTCATCACGCGCGCGTCGCGCAGCAGTTTGCCGACCGGGTACTCGTCGATGTAGCCGTAACCCCCGTACACCTGAAGGGCGTTGTTCGCCGCGCGCACGGCTGCCTCGGAGGCGAAGAGCTTCGCCTTGGAGGCGGCGGTGGCGAACTCCCGGCCCCGGTCGATCAGATCGGCCACCCGCCAGGTCAGCAGGCGCGCCGCGTCCACGTCCACCGAGATGTCGCTGATCAGCTCCTGCACCAGCTGGTAGTGGGCGATGGAGCGGCCGAACTGCTCGCGCTGCCCGGCGTACCCGACGGCCGCGTCCAGCGCGGCCTGCGCGATGCCGACGCAGCCGGCCGCGACCGACATCCGGCCCTTGGCCAGCGCGGACATCGCGATCGAGAAGCCCTTGCCCTCCGGGCCGAGCATGGCGTCCGCCGGTACGCGCACATCCGCCAGGACCAGTTCGGCGGTCGCCTGCCCGCGCAGTCCGAGCTTGCCGTGAATGGGGCGACGGGTGAGGCCGGGGGTGTCCGTGGGCACCAGGAACGCGGAGACGCCACGGTGGCCCGGGGTGTCGTTGGTGCGGGCGAACAGGAGCACCAGATCCGCCCAGGTGCCGTTGGTGATGAACATCTTGGAGCCGTTGAGCACGTAGTCGCCGCCGTCGCGGACGGCCCGGGTCGCGAGGTTCCCGGCGTCCGAGCCGGTCCCGGGCTCGGTGAGCCCGAAGCATCCCAGCGCCTCGCCGGAGGTGAGCCGGGGCAGCCACGCCCGCTTCTGCTCCTCGCTCCCCCAGTGCGCGAGGGTCTTGGCGACCAGGCCGAGCGAGACCGAGACGATGCCGCGCACCGAGGAGTCGCCGCGCCCCAGCTCCTCGGTGACCAGGCAGTACGCGAGGTGGTCGCCGCCGGAGCCGCCGTACTCCTCGGGGATGGTGAGCCCGAGGAAGCCGAGCGCGCCCAGCTTCTTCACGATCGACCGGTCGACGCTCTCGGCGCGGTCCCACGCGACGGCGTTCGGGGCGACCTCGCGGGCCACGAAGTCCTTCGCGAGCCGCCGCACGGCGGCCTGCTCCTCACTCAGCTCCAGGTTCACGCGGACTCCAGGCTCCGTCGGATCACATGGCGATCGCGGTTTTAATTACCACTGCTAGTTTTATGTGCGCGGGCCTACTATGTGCCGCATGGCCCGACCGCGCAAGCCCCTCCTGAGCACCGACCGCATCGTGACGGCGGCGAGCGCGCTGGTGGACGCCGAAGGGCTCGCGGCCGTCTCGACCCGGCGCCTGGCCGCCGAGCTGGGGGTGAGCGGGCCGTCCCTGTACAACCACTTCCGGACCAAGGACGAGATCCTGGAGGCGGTGGCCGACGCCACCTCCGCCCAGGTCGACCTGTCGATGTTCGAGCCGGCCGACCCCCGCGACTGGCGCACCGCGCTGCACGACTGGGCCGTCGCCTACCGCGCGGTCCTCACCCGCCACCCCAACATCGTCCCGGTCCTGGCCCACGGCCCCGGCCGCCGCCCGGCCGGACTGCGCCTGGCCGACGCCGTCTTCGGCGCGATGGTCGCGGCGGGCTGGCCGCCCGCGCAGGCCACGCACATCGGGGCGCTGATGCGGTACTTCGTCATGGGCTCGGCCCTCGGCTCGTTCGCGGGCGGCTTCGTCGACGACGAGAGCGCGTACGACCCGGCCGACTACCCCCATCTCGGCCAGGCGCACCTGCTCGCCGAACGCCAGGAGAAGATCGACGAGGGCGCCTTCGAGACGGGGCTGCGGGCGCTGCTCGACGGGCTTTCGGCGCAGTACGACGCGCTGCCCGCCGACGCACGCCACGGCGCCGCCCACGGTTCGGTACCGGCCGAACGGTGATCGCGGCATGCTGGAGGCATGACCACCACATCGGGTTCCGGCATATCGCGTGCGAGCGCGTCGGGTTCCGGGCTCGCCGCGTTCGCCTCGCTGCTCGCCGACGAGACCCGGGCCGCCTTCTGCCTGGCGCTGCTCGACGGGCGGGCCTGGACGGCCGGGGAGCTCGCGCGGTCCGCGGGGGTCGCGCCGTCGACGGCCAGTGAGCACCTGGGCAAGCTCGTCGCGGGCGGACTGCTCGCCGAGGAGCGGCAGGGGCGGCACCGGTATCTGCGCCTCGCCGACGCCGAGGTCGCCCACCTCGTGGAGGAGCTGGCGGCGCACACCGCGCCCGCCAGGCCCCGCACCCTGCGGGCCGCGTCCGCGAGCAGCGCGATGGCGCGCGGGCGGACCTGCTACGACCATCTCGCCGGCCGGCTCGGCATCGCGATCACGGACGCGATGACCGCACGGGGGCTGCTCGGCCAGGACGCCGGATTCGCGCTGACCGCCCAGGGGATCGCCTGGTACCGGGAGTCCGGGATCCCGCTCGAACCCCGGGGCAGGCGGCCGCTGGTGCGCTCCTGCCTGGACTGGACCGAGCGCCGCCCCCATCTGGCAGGCCTCGCGGGAGCCGCGCTGTGCTCCCACGCGCTGGACGAGGAGTGGTGCGTACGGATCGGATCCGAGCGGGCGGTACGGGTGACGCCGAAGGGCGTGGAGGCGCTGCGCGAATCGCTGGGAATCGAGAAGGCGAGCCTGCGGTGACGCGGTGACGCGGTGACGCGGTGACGTGTCGGCGAGGGCGGGCAGGCGCGCCGGACGGCGGGACCCGCTCCGGCCCCCGCCCGCCGATATTTCGGTGAACGCCGAACCGTTTCGCGCTTACCTTCAGCTCATGACCAACTCCTCGCACCCCGGCCCCGGTTCGCAGCGGCTCGCCCTCGGCGCCGTCGGGCTCTCCGTCGTCCTGTGGGCCTCGGCGTTCGTGTCGATCCGCAGCGCCGGTGCCGCCTACTCCCCCGGCGCCCTCGCGCTCGGTCGGCTGCTCGCCGGTACGGCGGTGCTCGGCGCGGTCCTCGTCCTCCGCCGCGAAGGGCTGCCGCCGCGAGCGGCCTGGCGGGGCATCGCCCTGTCGGGGCTGCTCTGGTTCGGCCTGTACATGGTCGTCCTCAACTGGGGCGAGCAGGAGGTCGACGCGGGCACGGCCGCCATGGTCGTCAACATCGGGCCGATCCTCATCGCGCTGCTCGGCGCCCGGTTCCTCGGCGAGCGGCTGCCGCCCCGACTGGTGGCGGGCATGGGCGTCTCGTTCACGGGGGCGGTGGCCGTCGGCCTTTCGATGTCCGGCGACGGCGGCGCGTCCGTGCTGGGCGTGGCGCTGTGCCTGCTGGCGGCCGTGACGTACGCGGGCGGCGTGGTGGCGCAGAAGCCCGCGCTGCGCCACGGCAGCGCGCTCCAGGTCACCTTCTTCGGCTGCCTGGTGGGAGCGGTGGCCTGCCTGCCGTTCAGTGGGCAGCTGGTGTCCGACGCGGCGGACGCGCCGCTCAAGGCCACGCTGAACGTGGTGTACCTGGGGGTGTTCCCGACCGCGCTGGCCTTCACGACCTGGGCGTACGCCCTGGCCCGTACGACGGCGGGCCGGATGGGCGCGACCACCTATGTGGTGCCCGCGCTCGTCGTGCTGATGTCCTGGCTGATCCTGGACGAGGTACCCGGCTGGCTCACCCTGGTCGGCGGCGCCCTGTGCCTGGCGGGCGTGGCGGTCTCCCGCTCCCGCCCCCGGCGCCGTACGGAACCGGGGGACGGCAGCGTCGAGCTGACCGCGGAACCCGAGCCCGCCGGTTAGAACACCACCAGCGCCCGGCCCCCCTTGCCCGCCACCATGGTGTCGAACGCCGCCGGGATCCCGTCGAGGCCGATCCGCTCCGAGACCAGCGCGCTCAGATCGAGGCGCCCGGCCCGGATGTGCTCGGCCAGGACCGGGAGGTCGCGGGCGGGGTCGCTGTTGCCGTAGACACAGCCGGAGAGCGTACGGCCCCAGTGGAAGATCTCCAGGGCGTTGAACGAGACCTGCTGGTCCTTGCCGCCGATGCCGACGACCGTGGTGCGGCCGCCGCGCCGGGTCGACTCCCAGGCGGTACGGATGGTGACCGCGCGCCCGACGCACTCGACGGCCACGTCCACCCCGTGGCCGCCGGTCAGCTTGCGGATGTCCTTGGCCGTCGTCTCCGAGGCGATCACGAAATCGGTGGCGCCCGCCCGGCGGGCCAGCTCCTCCTTGGCCGGGGAGACGTCGACCGCCACGATCCGCGCGGCGCCCGCGATCCGGGCCGCCTGGAGGGTGGCCAGACCGACACCGCCGACGCCGAACACCGCGACCGTCTCGCCCTCGCGGACCTTCGCCGAGTGGTGGACGGCCCCGTAACCGGTGAGGACCGCGCAGCCAAGGAGCGCGGCCTCGGCCAGCGGGATGCCCTCGGGCAGCGGCAGCAGACAGTTCTCGGCGACGACCGTCTCCTCGGCGAACGCGGCGACGTTCAGACCGGGGTGCAGCTCGCGCCCGTCGGCGGTGCGCGCGTACACCGAGGTCGCGCCGCTCAGCGCGTTGAGGCAGAGCCAGACCTCGCCGAGCGAGCAGGGGTGGCAACCGCCGCACGAGGGCGCCCAGTTGAGGACGACGCCGTCGCCGGGCGCCACCGAGGTGACGCCCTCGCCGACGGCGACGACCGTGCCCGCCCCCTCGTGGCCGAGGACGGCCGGGACCGGGACCCGCATGGTGCCGTTGGAGAGCGAGAGGTCCGAGTGGCAGACCCCGGCGGCGGCGATACGGACCCGCACCTGACCGGGGCCGGGCTCGGGGAGCTCTATCTCGGTGACCTCCAGCGGGGACCCGATGGCGGGAAGGACTGCGGCGCGGACCACGATGATGCTCCTGGGCTGGGAGTGACGGAACGGGAACGTCAGAACGGGACGGAGTCGGAACTGCGGGAGATCAGAACTGCAGGGACTTGGTCTGGAGGTACTCGGTGAGACCGTGCGGGCCGAGCTCGCGGCCCACGCCCGACTGCTTGTAACCGCCGAACGGGGCAAGGGGGTTGAACCGGCCGCCGTTGATGTCGACCTGCCCGGTCTCCATGCGCCGCGCGAACGCCACCGCCTCGGCGTCGTCCCCGGCCCAGACCGCGCCCGCCAGCCCGTACACCGTGCCGTTGGCGATCCGCAGCGCGTCCTGTTCGTCCGCGTACGCGATGAGCGAGACGACCGGGCCGAAGATCTCCTCCTGGGCGATGGTCATCTCGGGGGTGACGTCCGCGAAGACGGTGGGCGCCACGTAGTAGCCCTGCTCCAGCGGCGCCTCGGGGCCGCCCGCGACGAGGCGGGCACCCTCCGCCACTCCCTTCTCGATGTAACCGCGCACGCGTGCCTGCTGCCTGGCGCTGACCAGCGGGCCCACCCGGTCGCCCGCCGGGTACTTGGCGACGGCGGCCTTCGCGAGCTCGACCGCCTCCTCGTAGCGGTCGGCGTGGACCAGCATCCGGGTCCAGGCGCTGCACGTCTGGCCCGAGTTGCCCATCACATTGGCGATGCCGACGTTGACCGCCTTGGCCAGGTCGGCGCCGGGCAGGATGACGTTGGCGGACTTGCCGCCCAGCTCCAGGGCGACCCGCTTGACGGCCCCGCCCGCCGTGGCGCCGATCTGCCGGCCCACGGCCGTCGAGCCGGTGAAGGAGACCAGGTCGACTCCCTCGTGCGCGGCGAGCGCCTGGCCCGCGACCGGGCCGAGGCCGGTGACCAGGTTGAACACACCGGCGGGCACACCGGCGTCGTGCACCGCCTCGGCGAAGAGCTGCGCGGTCAGCGGGGTGTCCTCGGCGGGCTTGAGGACGACCGTGCAGCCCGCCGCGAGAGCGGGTGCCACCTTGGCAACGATCTGGTGCAGCGGGTAGTTCCAGGGCGTGATCGCGCCGACCACACCGACCGGCTCGTGGAAGACCGTGGAGTTCCCGATCCGCTCCTCGAAGGCGTACGAGGAGGCGAGTTCGGCATACGAACCGGCGACGGCGATCGGCAGACCCACGTGCACCTGCTGCGCGAACTGCTCGGGCGCCCCGAGCTCGGCGGTCACCGTCCGGGCGATCTCGTCCTTGCGGGCGGCCAGCCGGTCGCGCAGCGCCGCGATGTGCGCGGCGCGCTCGGCGGGCGCGGTCGCGGCCCAGCCCGGCAGCGCCGCGCGGGCCGCGCGCACCGCCGCGTCCACGTCCTCGGCGGTGCCGGCCGGGATGTGCGCGATGACCCGCTCGTCGGCCGGGTTCACGACCTCGATCGTGTCGCCACTGGCGGCGGGCCGCCAGCGACCGCCTATGTACATGCCGTCCTGGGCCTCGTACACCCCGTGGGCGTCCATCGCACTCCTCCTGAGCCTCGGCTTCCGGGGACCCAAACTAGCGCCGGTAGTTTTCCGGCACCAGGGGCCCCCGGCGTCAGGAGGAGGTTAGGGCCTGCCCTGTGGATCCTCACCTATGGGCTCGCGGTCACGGACCGGCTCCCGGACCGGTGACGGCGGTGAGGTGGGCGAAGACGACGATGTTGCTCTCGTAGCCCGCCTTGCGGTCGAACTTGCCGCCGCAGGTGATCAGCCGCAGCTCCGGCCGGTTCCGTCGGCCGTACACCTCCTCGTCGGGGAAGTGCGCCTTGTCGTACTTCTTGACCGCGTCCACCGTGTACACCGCGACCTTGCCGTCCGCGCGCCGCGCCTCCACGAGCCGGCCGGGCTTCAACGCGTACAGACCCGCGAAGACGGCGGGCCCGGTCCGGGTGTCGCGGTGGCCGACGGCGACGGCGGTGCCGTTCTCGCCCGGTGTGGGACCGCCGGCGTACCAGCCGACCGGCTTCGGGTCGTCGACCGGCGGCGTGGCGAGATGATGCGAGGGGTCGAGCCCGAGGCCGACGACCGGCGCCTTCAGGCTCAGATACGGGATGGCGAGAGCGACCGCCCTGGACGGCGGCAGCGGCGCGGGCGGCCGCGCGGAGGGCGCCGGTCCGGTGGACCGCCCCCGGCCCCCCTGGGCCGAACGGCCGCCGTGGCCGGGCGGGTTGGCACCGCGCCCGGCCGCCCCCGGCGCCTGCTTGTCCCCGTCGGCCCCCGTGGGGGCCGAGGACGCCACCGCGCCCCCGGTCCCCGTGGCACCCATCGCGACCGGTGCGACCGACCCGTCGTCCTGGGACCACCAGACGCCGCCGACGACCAGGGTCACGGCGAGCGCCGCCGTCCGCGCCAGCCGGTAGCCGCGCGTACGGTGCAAGGGCCTGGGGGAACCGCTACGCGGCGCCATGGGGGCGACGGCGCAGCCGGCGCAGGAAGAACACCCCGGAGGCTCCGACCAGGCCGAGAGCCGCGAGACCACCCACGGGCGGGATGCCGTCGGTGAGGCCGCCGCCGGTCCCGGCGAGGCCGCCGCCGCCCGCGGGCACCCCGCCGTTGGGGCCGCCGACGGCGCCGCCGGAGGAACTGCCGACCGGGGCGCAGTCGACCTTGAAGACCTTGTGCTTGCCCGCGCCCTTGCCGCCGGTGATGTTCCAGGTCAGCTTGTACTGCCCGTCCGGCAGCGTCAGCGGCACGGTGTGGCCGACACCGGTGGCGAGCGTGATGGAGCCCTTGAGCGTGGCGCCGCCCGCCCTGAGCGGCTGGGTCTGGATGGACCAGGTGATGCCCTGCGCGACGTCGAAGTTGAAGGCGTCGAGGTAGAAGCTGCACACCTTGGGTTCGTCGCGCTGGTCGGTGAACGGGGTGCCGACGTTGTGGATCTTCACATCGCCGTTGTCGCCGGGCGCGGCGTGGGCGGCCGGGGCTCCGGCCAGGAAGGCTCCCGCGAGAGCCGCGGCCGCGCCGGCGGTGACGACCGGGCGGCGCAGGGCGGTGGGTGGTGAGTCAGGCATGCGCGTTCCTTTGTGTCAGATTGTCATATAAATCGACCTTTCCTCTGACTCTCTGTCACACCTGTACGGGGAAACGGCGGCGCAGCGCCGAAGGGACGGCCGGATTTCGCCCGTCCGGCGCAACACGTGGCTCAGTTGACCCCGGGTCAACTGAGCCCAGGTCAGCTGAGCCCGGGTCAGCGAAGTGCGATCAGCTCGACCGGGAAGCCGTTGAGCACCGCCGTCCCCGACAGCGGGTCGAGCCGGGAGCCGTCGAGCAGCTGGTTGACGTTGACGCCGGGCCGAACGGCCGCAACCCCGAGGCGGGTGCCGGGACGGTTGTGGCCCCAGCCGTGCGGCAGGCTGACCACACCCGCGCGGACGGCGTCGGTGATCTCCACGGGAGCCGCCACCTCACCCCCGTCGGCCTTGACGCGTACGGGGTCGCCGTCGGCGAGTCCGAGCCGCGCCGCGTCCTCGGGGTGCACATGGAGGGTGCAGCGGTTGGAACCGCCGTTCAGGGACGGGATGTTGTGCAGCCAGCTGTTGTTGGAGCGCAGATGGCGCCGGCCCACCAGGACGAGACCGGCCGGGCGCTCGCCGAGTGCCGCGCGCAGCCGGGGCAGGTCGTCGGCGATCGGGCCCGGCAGCAGCTCGACGCGCCCGCTGCGGGTCCTGACCACCTGCGCCAGGCGCGGCCGCAGCGGCCCCAGGTCGATGCCGTGCGGACTGGCCAGTACGCGCTCCAGGGTGAGCCCGTCCGGGTCGGCGCCGAAGCCGTCCCCGTACGGCCCGAGCCGCAGCATCATGTCCAGCCGCCGCTCGGGACCGCTCTCGCCGGTGAGCCGCGCGGCGAGCTCCTCGGGGTCCTGTCCGTGCACCGCCGAGTGCGGATCGGCGACGGCCTTGCCGAGCGTGCGCTCGACGACCAGCGCGTCGACGGCGTCCGCCGGGGCGCCGTGCATCCCGGTCGCGGCGAGCACCAGCCGGGCGTGGATCTCGCACTCGTCGAGCCTGCCCTCGGCGAGCGGGACGGCGGCCCGGGTGTAGCGGACCTGGTTGCGCACGGCGAAGGTGTTGAAGGCGAAGTCGAAGTGGGCGCTCTGCGAGGGCGGCGGCGGGGGCAGCACCACATCGGCGTGGCGCGAGGTCTCGTTGAGATACGGGTCGACGCTGACCATGAAGTCGAGCCCGGCCAGCGCCCGGTCGAGCCGGTCGCCGTCGGGGGCCGAGAGCACGGGGTTGGCGGCGCTGACGATCAGCGCGCGGATCTGCCCGTCCCCCGGTGTCTCGATCTCCTCGGCCAGGGCGGCGATGGGCAGCTCGGACTTGGCCTCCGCGTGTCCGCCGACCCGGCTGTGCCAGCGGCCGATGGCGAACCCCTTGCCGGGGCCTGCCGGGCGGGGCGACTTGTCGGTGGCGGAGAGCGGGAAGAGCGCGCCGCCGGGCCGGTCGAGGTTGCCGGTGAGGATGTTGAGCACGTCGACGAGCCAGCTGGCGAGGGTGCCGTGCTCCACGGTGCAGCTGCCGATACGGCCGTAGACGGCGGCGGTGGGCGCGGCCGCGAGCTCCCGGGCCAGGACGCGGATCTCGTCCGGGTCGAGCCCACAGGCCGCCCCGGCCGCCTCGGGCGTGAACTCCCGTACCGCGTCCTGGACTTCGGCCAGCCCCTCGACGTGCTCCGCGAGCTCCCCGAGCGAGGTCAGCTTCTCCTCGAAGAGTACGTGCGCGAGCGCGGCGAGCAGCAGCGCGTCCGTGCCCGGGCGCGGGGCCACGTGCCGGTCGGCCAGCTTGGCGGTGCGGGTGCGGCGCGGGTCGACCACGGTGAGGGTGCCGCCGCGCCCGCGCAGCGCCTTGAGCCGGCCCGGGAAGTCGGGCGCCGTGCACAGACTCCCGTTGGACTCCAGCGGGTTGGCGCCGAGCAGCAGCAGATGGTCCGTACGGTCCAGATCCGGCACCGGGATCGCGAACGGGTCGCCGAAGAGCAGCCCGCTGGAGACGTGCTTGGGCATCTGGTCGAGCGTGCTCGCGGTGAACAGGTTCCTGGTCCGCAGCCCGCCGAGCAGTACGGGCGGATACAGGGCCCCGGCCATGGTGTGGACATTGGGGTTGCCGAGCACGACCCCGACCGCGTTCGCCCCGTACTCCTCGATCAGCGGCCGCAGCCGGGCGGCGACCAGGTCGAACGCCTCGTCCCAACTCGCCTGCTCCAGCACGCCGTTACGGCGGACCAGGGGTGCGGTGAGCCGGTCGGGGTCGCCGTCGACCTCGCCGAAGGAGGCGCCCTTGGGGCAGATGAAGCCTTGGCTGAACACATCGTCCCGGTCGCCGCGGGCGCCGGTGACCCGCGTCCCCTCGACGGTCAGGGTCAGCCCGCAGGTGGCTTCGCAGAGCGGGCAGATGCGGAGGGCTGTGCGGGACATTCGTCCTCCCCAGGGCGGCGGTGGCGCACGGGCGGTCCCGAGCATACCGACCGGTAGGCATGGAGGCCAGAGAAGTGCGCGGCCGATGCGGGCGCGGGGCAGGACGGCGCGGGGCCAGGGTGGAGCGGGGCCAGGGGTGGGGTGGGGCCAGGGGTGGGGTGGGGCCAGGAGTGGAGCCAAGGACGGGGCCGGGGACGGGAGGCGTGCCGCTCAGCCCAGCGTCCGCGCCAGATACGCGTGCAGCAGCTCCCGGGTCTCCGCCACGATCCCCGGATCGCCTTCCGGATCCGTACGGAAGGCGAGCCTCAGCAGGGCGTCGGCGGCTTCCACGGCGACCAGGATGGTCCGGCGGAGCTCGGCGTCGGGGGCGCGGCCGAACTGGGCCGGAAGCAGTTCGGCGAGGCGGTCGGCGAGCAGGTGGTTGGCGTCGGAGGCCGGGTCGGCGACCGGCTGCGGCCCGCCGAAGTCGACGAGGTTGAAGCCGGGCACGGTCTTCTTCAGGACCAGGTACTCGTCCAGCACCGCGTCGATCGCGCCGCGCCAGTCCTCGGCCTCGATCGTGCCCAGCCGGGCGCCGACGATCTCGGCGAACCGGTCCAGGTTGCGCGCGGCCAGGGCCTCCGCCATCGCGCGCTTGTTGCTGAAGAACCGGTACACCGACCCGATGGGCACCCCGGCCCGCTGGGCCACGGCCCGGGTGGACAGCTCGTCGTAGCCGGTCTCGTCCAGGAGCTCGGCGCAGGCGTCGAGGATGCGGCTGAGGCGCTGGGCACTGCGCTGCTGCACCGGTGCGCGGCGGAGGTTCGCATGGGGCACGGGGCCCATCATGCCGCGCCCGGCCGATTTTGCCGTTGACGTGGTCGAATCGGAATCCTACGGTGGCCCATAGGATTCCAGGATTCCTTCGGCGGCGGGAGCGGACGATGACGACCAGCAGCGAGCAGGCCAGGAAGACGGCGGAGGCGCTCGCGTACTCCTCCGGGTTCGGCAACGAGCACAGCTCGGAGGCGGTTCCCGGCGCTCTGCCCGACGGCCGGAACTCGCCGCAGCGCGCCCCGCTCGGCCTCTACGCGGAACAGCTGAGCGGTTCGGCCTTCACCGAGCCGAGGGCGCACAACCGCCGCTCCTGGCTCTACCGGATCACACCGTCGGCGGCGCACCCCGCGTTCGTACGGACCGACAACGGCAACCTGCGCAGCGCGCCCTTCACGGAGACGGTCCCCGACCCCAACCGGCTGCGCTGGAACCCGCTGCCGGAGCCGGTGGCCGGGACGGACTGGCTGGCGGGCCTGTGGACGCTCGGCGGCAACGGCGACGCCACCCAGCGCACGGGCATGGCGGTGCACCTCTACCACGCCAACGCGCCCATGGAGCGGGTGTTCAGCGACGCGGACGGCGAGCTCCTGATCGTCCCCGAGCGCGGCGGGCTGCTGCTCCGCACCGAGCTGGGCCTGCTCGCCGCCCGCCCCGGCGAGGTCGCGCTGATCCCGCGCGGCGTGCGCTTCCGTGTCGAGCTCCTGGACGAGACGGCGCGTGGTTACGTCTGCGAGAACTACGGCCAGCCCTTCCAGCTCCCCGACCTCGGCCCGATCGGCGCCAACGGCCTCGCCAACGCGCGCGACTTCCGGGCGCCGGTGGCGGCGTACGAGGAGAGCGAGGGTCCGGTGGAGGTGGTCAACAAGTTCTGCGGCAACCTCTGGTCGGCGACGTACGACCACTCCCCGCTGGACGTCGTCGCGTGGCACGGCAACCACGTCCCGTACGTCTACGACCTGCACCGGTTCAACGTCATCGGCAGCATCTCCTACGATCACCCGGACCCGTCGATCTTCACGGTGCTCACCTCCCCGTCGGACACGCCGGGCCTGGCGGGCGTGGACTTCGTGGTGTTCGCACCGCGCTGGCTGGTGGGCGAGGACACGTTCCGGCCGCCGTACTTCCACCGCAATGTGATGAGCGAGTACATGGGCCTGATCGAGGGCGCGTACGACGCGAAGGCGGAGGGATTCGTGCCGGGCGGCGGCTCGCTCCACAACATGATGTCGGCGCACGGCCCCGACCGTGAGACGTTCGACAAGGCCAGCGCCGCCGAGCTGAAGCCGCAGAAGATCGACGACGGTCTCGCCTTCATGTTCGAGACGCGCTGGCCGGTGACGGCGACGGAGCAGGCGGCGTCGGCGGATCATCTCCAGCGGGGGTATGACGAGGTGTGGCGGGGCATGGAGCGCCACTTCCGCCCCTGAGCACCACGGCCCCGGGCTCTTGGCCCCCGAGCCGCCGCCTGCGCGCACCCGGCCCGGGGCTTCCGCCCCCTGAGCAGCGTCTTCCGCTTCTGCCGTTCGCCTGATAGGGAGCCACTGTGACCTCATCCTTCGCTCCCGACTCGCTGGTCCTGAACCGCAAGCTGCCGCTCTGGTACCAGGTCTCGCAGTCCCTGCGCGCCTCGATACTCGGCCGCACCCCGGACGCCTCGCTGCGGCTGCCCACCGAGGAGCAGCTGGCCGCGCACTACGGGGTGAGCGTGCTGACCATGCGGCAGGCGCTCAAGGAGCTGGAGGAGGAGGGGCTGATCACCCGGCACCGGCGGCGCGGCACGTTCATCGAGCCGGCCGCCCGGCGCGGGGCGCCCGTCCGGCTGCTCGGCTCGATCGACGCGATCGTGGCCCAGCAGTCGGGCGAGCCGACGACGATCCTGGGGCACGGCCCCGGGCCGGTGCCGGGGGAACTCGCGGAGTACTTCCCCGACTGCGCCTCGGTCGTCACCTATCGCCGCCTGCGCCGCGACGGCAAGACCGGGGAGCCCACCAACTGGGCGGAGAACGCGGTCCGTCCGGAACTCGCGGCGTCCATCGAGCTCTGTGACCTCGAACGCTGGCCCATGACCAAGGTGCTGCGGGACGCGGTGGGCGTCCGCATCAGCCGCATCACGGACACCGTGGAAGCCCGCCTGGCGGACCCGACGACGGCGGAACTCCTCCAGGTCCCCCTCCTGTCCCCGATCCTCCACTACACAGGGGTGACGTACGACGCGACGGGCCGGGTGGTCGACGTGGCCCAAATCCGCTACCGGGGCGACCGGTTCTCGTTCTCGGTGACGGTGGAGGCGCGGTGAGGGGGCGCGCGGAACCGCATCGGACTTCCACAGGACCGCCTACCATGGCCCCCCGTGAGTGACGACTTGCATCTGCTCGATGATCTGATGCCCTGGTCCGTGGCGCCGCTGCGGACCGGGCGGGCGTGGGTGGTCGGACCGGACGACCGTGCGCTCAGGGCCCGTTGGGACGCCCTCGTACGAGCCGAGGGCGACGAGCGCGACCGGCTCTTCCACGCCACCCGCACCCGCACACTCCGCACCACCACCCCCGCCCTGCCCGGCGCCCCCGCCAACACCGGCCCCCTGAGCCGCGAGACGGGCCCCTGCCCCACACCCCGCCGCATCACCCACGGCCCCTTCGACCACCAGTGGCTGATACCGGACCATCGCCTCCTCGACGCCGCCCGCCCCGAGCTGTGGCGCGTCGCCGACGAACGCCAGCTGTTCGCGGTCGAGCAGGGACACGTACCCCAACCGGCCGGGGCCGCGCGCACGGCAGGCCAGGCCCTCACCGTCTCGGCCCTGCTCCCCGACGGCCGCTCCCCCGCCGGCCGACCCGGCCGCATCCGCCCCCTCTACCGCCGTCCCGGCGCGGCCGAACCCAACATCGCCCCCGGCCTGCTCACCTTCCTCGGCAAGGCGTACGGCCACGATGTCGGTCCCGAGGACCTGCTCGCCTGGACCGTCGCCACCGCCCGCGCCACACCCGCCGGATGCGCGCTGCCCCTCACCGCCGACCCCCGGCGCTGGGCCGCCGGCGTCGAGTCGGGCCACCGCGCCATCGCCCTGATGCTGCGCGGCACACGCGGCGGCGAGAAACCCCGGCGGACGCAGGCCGTATGTCCGGGCCGCGATCCCGGCCCGCCCGGACGAGCTGCGCTACGACCCCAACGACGAGGCCCTGCATCTCGGCGAGGGCCGCATCTCGCCGGTACCGCCCGGCGCCTGGGAGTACCGGGTGAGCGGCGTACGCGTACTGGAGCTGTGGTTCGAGCGGCGTACGGAGGCGGGCGAGCCGGGCACTCTGGAGGCGATCCGGCCCGCGTCCTGGCCGCAGGAGTGGACCTCCGAGCTCCTGGAGCTGATCACCGCGCTGGCCCTGCTGAGCGAACTCCCCACAGCCGGGGAGGTGTCGGGGGACGGCGACCGATTCACGCCCGCGGACCTGGTCGACGCACGCGTCCTGCCGGTCCCGGCCTCGGCCCGCCGCCCCGCATCCGTACTCGACCACCCCGAGGAAGGCCCCGGCGGTCAGTTCGCGCTGCTCTGAACGTCACCACGGCAGGTGGGTGCGGCTGCGGGCGGGCACACCGAAGCGCTGCTGTGAGCCCTGGGGTGACAGAAGAGCTGACAGCAGCGCTTGCGCCGGGACGGCGTGAACGCCTGCGCGCGTTTCAGGAAGTCACTGGTCGTGAGCTGTCGTGGGATTCAGCCGCGGCTGCCGAAGAGCGAGCGGCGCAGGCGCCGCAGCGGGGCGAAGAGCGAGACGCGGGCGCTCTTGCTCCTCCGGCTGTGCGCAAGATCACGCGAGGTCAGTTCGCGCATCAGCAACGTGGCCTCGGCCGCCTCGCGCTGCGGGACGGCAGGACCGCCCAGCACCGAGAGGTGGCGGTCGAGCCGCGAGCTGGTCGCACTGCTCCCGCAGGTGATGGCAGGGACTCTCGCCCTGCTGCGCATTGTTATCTGTTCCATGTCACTCCCCACCCATACGAGGGCACCCGGCCCCGGGCAGGGTAACCCTATCGCCCTCGCATCACACTCGTGTATCCCGGTTGCGGGATTCACCTCTCCCGGGGAACGTTGACGATTCCCCGATGGCTACTCTCCGAATACGCATGGTTCCAGGGCGAGTTGGACAAGAGGCAGATGAGCGCGCCCGCGCCGCCGCAACTGGCGGCCGGGTCGGGCTCGGTGATCCCGCGTCCGGATCTCACGGGCCGTCACATGCTCACCGTGAGTGATCGCGCGGCGCCGCAGGTCGCCACGAAGGGGGCTGCGGAGGCGGTCACCTGAGCTAATTTGGAATGGATTCGCCGTTGTGGTCTCACCGTCATGGAGGAGGCTCGCCAGTGAGCGAAGTGCCGGGCAGTGAGCAGCGCGTTGTCGCGGGTCGCTACCGACTGCTGTCCCCGCTCGGCCGTGGTGGCATGGGCGAGGTGTGGCGGGCGCGCGACGAGATTCTGGGGCGCGAGGTAGCGGTGAAGGAGGTGCGCGCGCCGGTCGGGCTCGATTCCACGGACGAGCACCGGCTGTACAGCCGTCTGGAGCGCGAGGCCTGGGCGGCGGCCCGCATCTCGCACCGCAACGTGGTGACGGTCTACGACGTGGCGACCGAGGACGGCCGCCCGTGGATCGTGATGGAGCTGGTACGCGGGCTCGCGCTCTCGGACGTACTGGAAGCGGAAGGGCCGATGCCGCCGCAGCGGGCCGGACACATCGGCGCCGAGGTCATCGCCGCCCTGCGCGCCGCGCACGAGGCGGGAGTGCTGCACCGTGACGTGAAGCCCGCCAATGTGCTGCTGGCCAACGACGGCCGGGTGGTGCTCACCGACTTCGGGATCGCGACGGTGGCGGGGACGTCCACGCTCACCATGACCGGCGAGGTCGTCGGCTCGCCCGAATTCCTCGCGCCGGAGCGGGCCTTGGGGCGCACCCCGGGACCCGCGTCGGACCTGTGGTCGCTCGGCGTCCTGTTGTACGCGGCGGTCGAGGGGAATTCGCCGTTCCGGCACGACACCCCGCTCTCCACGCTGCGGGCGGTGGTCGACGAGGAGATGCCGCCGCCGCGCCGCGCGGGCCCGCTGGCCCCGGTGATCGAGGGGCTGCTGCGCAAGGACCCGGCGGATCGGATCTCCGCCGAGCAGGCCGAGCATCAGCTGCGCGTGGTGGGCGCGGGCGGCTCCGTCGGCTCCGCGTACGGGACTCCCCCGATGCCCGTGGGCCCGTACAGCAGCACGACGATCACGGCCGGGGATCCGGGTGCCGCCCGGACGCCGCCCCTGCCGATCCCGGCGCCGTCGGGCCCGTACGGCTCGGACGCCTCGACCACCACCCAGCAGCCGCCGGAGCGTCAACGGCGCCCGGGAGTCGTGCTGTTGGCGGGTGTGGTGGTCCTGCTGCTGGCACTCGGCGGGCTCGCGTGGGCGCTGGCGCGCAGCGACGGGTCGAGCGGTTCGGGCTCGAACACACCCCCCGGCACCGGCCAGGTCACGATCACCGCGAGCCGCAGCGACGGGACCACGGCGAGCCACGGCGGCGCGGGCGCCACCACGGCCACCACCGACACCACCATTCCCGCCAGCCACAGCCCCACCACGTCGGCACCGCCCGCGCAGTCCGTGAAGGTGTCCCTCCGGTCCGTACGCGGGAGTTACGAGGGCAGCTGCCCGCCGCCGGACGGGGCGGCTCCGGCCGTGCTGGCGGTGTTCACCGTGGGGCGTACGCCGGTGGACGTCCAGTACCGCTGGGTGACGGCGACCGGTGAGTCGTCGGACCCGGGCTGGAAGACGCTGAGTTTCGGGTCGGGCGACGCGAGGACCAAGCAGGTGTCGCACATCGAGTCGGGATACCAGGCGGGGAAGACCCTGCACAACGCGGTGCAGCTGGAGGTCCGCTCCCCGGTCACGGCGAGCTCCGACTCCGTTTCGTACACCGTCACGTGTACGGAGAAGACCCCGACGGGCGGGGCCTCCTCCTCGTACACGGCGCCGGCGGGCGGCGGCTCCGCTTCACCCGCCGGCTGAGATGTGCTCGCACTGAGATGTGCTCGCACTGAGATGTGCTCGTACTGAGGTGCGGTGGTACTGAGGTGTGCGGTGGTACTCAGATGCGCCAGTACTCGGATGCGCTCGTGCGGATCAGGCCACGGACGCGAAGGTGGGCAGATAGCCGCCCGACTGCCCGGCGGCGGTCGGGTGGTAGGACTCGCCGATGTTGGTCCAGACCACGCTGTTCAGCCAAGGGCTGCCGGAGCAGATCTCATGGCCGGTGAAGGCCGGGACGACCGAGGCGAAGGTGAAGCCGTGGTCGGCCGCGCGCTTGGCGGTGACCGTGTTGAGCTCGTCCGCCGCACTGTTGATCGCGGCGCGCGAGGTGTCGCTCAGACCGAAGAAGCAGCCGCCGCCGATCTTGTAGAAGTGCGGGTAGCCGATGACGACGACGTGCGCGTTGGGGGCCTTGGCTCTGATCGAGTCGTAGACGGAGTCGAGCTTTCCGGGCAGTACGTTGTCGGCGTAGTCGCGCGCCTGGTTGATGCGGTTGATGCAGGTGGACTGCGAGTTCAGCACGCAGGTGGTCATGACGTCGGAGAACCCGGCGTCATTGCCGCCGATGGTGATCGAGACGAGGTCGGTGGCGTCGCTGAGCGGGCCGAGCTGACTGGCCTTCACGTCGTCGGTCGTGGCGCCCGAACAGGCGGTGAAGGCGAACGAGGCGGGGGCGTGGGACGCCGCCCACAGGGACGGGTATGCCTTGGGCGAGCGCTTGCAGGAACCACTGGAGCTGTCGTACACACCGGTTCCCACTCCCGAGGAGTAGGAGTCGCCGAGCGCCACATAGTCGGTGCCTGTGGCCTGGGTCGCGGCGTTGGCCACGCCTGCCCCGGTAAGGGCGAAAGCGGCGGCCAGGAAGATCGACGACACATAGGCCGTCATACGGGAGAGCTTCATGTGGGGGCCTCCTAGTGCGGGATATCCGCCACAGATGTGGTACCAGCGAGTAGGGATCACCGGAAGTGGACATGCCAAGAACTTTCAGAAATCCACTACATCGGGGGAAACCCTGACCCTGAGTTCCCATCAATTGACCTTCACCGCAGGAAACTTCACTGCACGACTCTTGCCTTGACGGCTCTCACGGGCTGCGCCACATTGGAGCCCCGCCGCACGCGGAACGGCGAAGCGGCGCGGAGGAACACAGAGGAACGAAGTGGCCAGGACGCCTACGGCCCCGTCGGACCCACGGCATGACGGAGCATCGGCCCGCGACGACCTCGCGGCCGCGCTGAGCGGCGCCGCGCTCGCCGTCTCGGCGGTCGGCGCCGCCCTCGCCTACATCCCGCTCGACTCCCCCCTGCGCGCGCCGCTCGCGCTTTTCTTCCTGATCGCCGCGCCCGCCGAGGCATTGGCTTTCGCGTTGCGCCGACTGGAACCGCTCACGCGCGCGGTGGCGTCTTTCTCAGGCGCGGTACTCATCAATCTGGTGATCGCCGAAACAATGGCGATCATCGAAGTCCGGTCCGTGCGCAGCGAGATCATTATGGTCGCGGTGATCAGCTTTCTTCTTTTCCTTGCGGGAACGGGAGTAAATCGCTCCGCAACCGACCGGTCGAGAATGGTCAAAAACCCAAAAACGTGAGGCCACGTTCCAGGCCTTGCCATATGGCCCCAATCATCAATACCGTCTTACATCCACCCGCATCGGCTCATCATGCAAAGCGGCTCTAGGGGAGGGCTCAAGCGCCGCGAGGGGCGGCCGGGGCGGGACGCGCTAGGGGGGTACCGTGCTCGGTCTTCGTGCGTTCTCGACCGGTCACGGGCCGCGCGGCCAGCAAAGCCAGCTCACCTCAGCACGGAGTGCCAGACCGTCATGACCGGGGTGGGAACCCCCCTTTCGTAACCGGATACTCATCCGGACTGCCCGGGGGCGGGCGGTCCACCGGACGAGAGGGACAGAGACTCGTGAGCTCTTCTGTGCGCCCGGCGAGCCGGGAGCAAGATCTCTTCATCGTGCCACCGGACGGTGCCGCGAACAGCCCGTCGGACGGCCCGGCCGCCGACGGCGAAGCCACTCGAATACCGGCCGATTCCGCGCGTTACCGCGCGGTCTCGCCGAATCTCGCGATCGCGCCGCCGGTGAGCGTCGTGATCCCCGCCATGAACGAGGCGGAAAACCTCCCGTACGTCTTCAAGACACTTCCGGACTGGATCCACGAAGTCGTCCTGGTCGACGGGAATTCCACGGACGACACGGTACGGGTGGCCCGCGAACTGTGGCCCGGGGTCAAGGTCGTCAAGCAGGTCGGCAAGGGCAAGGGAGACGCCCTCATCAGCGGATTCGCCGCCTGCACCGGGGACATCATCGTGATGGTCGACGCGGACGGCTCGGCCGACGGCGAGGAGATCGTCAGCTATGTCTCCGCGCTGGTCGGCGGCGCCGACTTCGCCAAGGGCTCCCGCTTCGCCAACGGCGGCGGCACCGACGACATGACGCCGATCCGCAAGCTCGGCAACCGGGCCCTGTGCTCCATCGTCAACCGCAAGTTCGGCGCCAGATACACCGACCTCTGCTACGGCTACAACGCCTTCTGGGCGCACTGCCTCGACAAGATCGTCCTGGACTGCAGCGGCTTCGAGATAGAGACCCTGATCAACATCAGGATCGTCAAGGCCGGGCTGCGGGTCCAGGAGGTTCCCAGCCACGAGTACAACCGGATCCACGGCGTCTCCAACCTGAGCGCGGTGCGCGACGGCATCCGGGTGCTCAAGGTGATCCTCCAGGAGAAGTCCGTGCCCCGGGCGCACCGCCGTCCGCAGATGATCGGCCTCAACGCCCGCCGGGGAGAACTGTCTTGACCGTCTCGGCCGACCGTCGGACCCGCGCGTTCTCCGTGGTGGTCTGCGTGTACACCGAGGACCGCTGGGAGGACATCCTCGCGGCGGTCTCCTCCGTGCGCCATCAGTCACATCCGGCTCTGGAGACGCTGCTGGTCGTGGACCACAACCGGGCACTGCTCGAACGGCTCGGAGCGGAGTACGAGCGGTACGCGGCCGACGGGGAGGTGCGGGTGCTCGCCAACGCGGGCCCCCGTGGCCTCTCGGCCGGACGCAACACCGGGATCGCCGCCGCCCGGGGCGAGTTCGTGGCGTTCCTCGACGACGACGCCGTGGCCGAGCGCGACTGGCTGCGGCACTTCGCCGAGGGCTACGCCGACCCCCGGGTCATGGCGGTCGGCGGGCGCACCGTGCCCGCCTGGTCCTCGGGCCGCCGACCCGCGTGGTTCCCCGAGGAGTTCGACTGGGTGGTCGGCTGTACGTACCGGGGCCTGCCGCCCGGCCGGGTGCGGGTCCGCAACGTCCTGGGCGGCAACGCCTCCTTCCGCCGCACCGCCTTCGACGCGGTCGGCGGATTCGCCTGCGGCATCGGCCGCGACGGCGACAAGCGGCCGCTGGGCGGCGAGGAGACCGAACTCTGCATCCGGCTCACCCGCGCGCTGCCCGACGCGGTGCTGTTGATCGACGACCGCGCGGTGATCCACCACCGCGTCCCGTCCGTCCGCGAACACTTCGCCTACTTCCGCACCCGGACGTACGCCGAGGGCCTTTCCAAGGCCCTGGTGGCCCGAAGTGTGGGCGCCACCAAGGGACTTGAATCGGAACGCCGCTATACGACCCGGGTGCTTCCGGCCGGTGTCGTACGAGGAGTACGGGACGCGGTGCTCGGCCGGCCGGGCGGCGCGGGGCGCGCGGCCGCGATCGTGACGGGTGTGGCGGCGGCGACCGGAGGGTACCTGCTCGGCACGCTCCGGGCACGCCGGGGCGGGGTCGTCTTCGAGGTGGCTCCGATCGCAGGTAGCGAGGAACGGCCGGGCTGGGATGCGTCGGGCGGAGAACGGTCGGGTGGAGAACGGTCGGGCGGGGAACTTTCGCGCGGGCAGCAGCCGGGTGGGGCGCCTTCGGGTGCGCAGGAGGGGGAGGCCGCATGAGCGCGCCCGTGCCGGTGCTCATGTATCACGCGATGGGCCACCGCCCGGCCAGGGCCGCCTACGGCCTCTCCGTCTCGCCGGACGCCTTCGCCGATCAGATGGCCCTGCTCGCCGACCGGGGCTTCACCCCCCTGACCACCGCCCAACTGGCCCACGCGTGGCGCACGGCGGGAGCGCTTCCGCCGCGACCGGTCCTGATCACCTTCGACGACGGATACGAGGGCGTGCACCGCCACGCGCTCCCCGTCCTCACCAAGCACGGCTTCGCCTCCACTGTCTTCGTCTCGACCGGCTGGCTGCGCGGCGCCCACGAGGAGAGCGGCGCTCTCGACACCATGCTCGACTGGGACCAGGTACGGGAACTGGCCGCCGCCGGCACGGAGATCGGTGGCCACAGCCACACCCATCCCCAGCTGGACCAGCTCCCCGACGAACAGCTCTGGTTCGAGACCCTGCGCTGCAAGGAGATCGTCGCCGAGGAGCTGGGCACCCGCCCGCTCTCCTTCGCCTACCCGTACGGCTACTCCACCCGCCGGGTGCGCCGCACCGTCCGGGCGGCCGGCTTCACCCAGGCACTGGCGGTCGGCAACGCGCTCGCCCGCCGTCGGCAGGGCCCGTACGCCCTGGAGCGGGTGACCGTCCGGCGCACTACCGGCATCGACGAGTTCGCCCGCGTCGTCGAGGGCCGTGCCATCGCCCGCACCTTCGCCCGGGACCGCGCGCTCACCAAGGGATACGCCCTGGTCCGCGGGGGACGCCGGGCCGGGCGCGCTCTGGCCGGAAGGTGAGCGGTGACGGTGACGGTGACCGAGACGGCCACGGCGCGTCGGCGCAGAGCGCTCGCCCGGGAGAAACGTGACGGCACGCCGCTCTTCCGCAACGCCTACGCACTGATGGTCAACACCGGTATCAGCGCGGTCCTCGGCCTCGGCTACTGGTTGGTGGCCGCGCGGTACTACTCGGAGGACGCGGTCGGGCAGGGCTCGGCGGCCATCGCGGCGATGAAGTTCCTCGCCGGGATCACCGCGCTCACCCTGACCGGCGCGCTGGCCCGCTTCATCCCCGTCTCCGGCGCCGGAACCGGCCGACTCGTCTTCCGTACCTACGCGGCCAGCGCGGTCGTCGTCGCTCTCGCCGCCGTGGTCTTCCTCCTCACTCTGAACGTCTGGGGCCCCTCCTACCGCTTCCTGCACGGACCGCTGCACGGCCTCGGCTTCCTCGCCTCCGTCGTCGCCTGGGCGATCCTCACCCTTCAGGACGGGGTGCTGACCGGGCTGCGCCGTGCGTTCTGGGTCCCGATCGGCAACACCGTCTTCTCCACGGTCAAGCTCCTGCTCCTGGTCGCCGTCGCCGCCTCTCTGCCCACCACGGGCGTCTTCGTCTCCTGGGTCGCGGCCATCGCCGTCTCCGTACTGCCGCTGGGATGGCTGGTCTTCCGACGCCTCGTCCCGCGCCATGTCGAGCTGACCACGGGGCCGGCACGCCCGCCCGGCTACCGTGAGCTGGGCCGGTTCCTGGCCGGCGACTACACGGGCTCGCTCTTCGCGCTGGCCGTGGTCTATCTCGTACCGGTGATCGTCGCCTCCCAGGTGAGCTCGTCGGACAACGCGTACTTCTACATCACCGCCACCATCGGCGGCACGGTCGAAGTCCTCGCCATCAACATGGGCGCCTCCCTGACCGTCGAGGGCGCCCACGACCCGAGCCGCCTCGGCCGCAACGCGCGCGCCGCGCTGATCCGGATGACGAAGATCGTGGTCCCGATCTGCGCCACGCTCTTCGTCCTCGCGCCGCTGGTACTGCGCGTCTTCGGCCGGGGCTATGCGGACTACGCCACGCCGCTGCTGCGCCTGCTGGTGACCGGAGCACTGCTGCGGGTGGTGATCGAGCTGTACTTCGCGGTCCTGCGTGCGCAGAGCCGTACCGCCGGACTCGCCTACCTCCAGGGCGCGTTGTGCGTCCTGGTGCTCGGCTCGACCCTCGCCCTGCTCCCGCCGATGGGCCTCACAGGCGTCGGCATCGCCGAGGCGTCGAGCCTCGCCGTGATAGCGACCATCGCGGCACCGAAGCTGTACGGGGTGCTGCGCGGCTCGGCGCCGGACGCGGAGCCGGCAGCGGTTGAGCCGGTCAGCGGTTGAGCCAGCGCACCTCGTAGGCGGTCAGCGGGAACGACCGGCCGTCGACCCGGGCCTGGACGGCGTGGTCCAGCGTGTTGACGACGAGGACGGTCCTGTCGCTCGCCAGCACCCGTACGTCGGGTATGTCTTCGGCGGCCGAGCCGACGGGCGCGTACCGGGTGCCGGGCGGGAACTCCCTGGCGAACCGGGAGACCAGCCCGTACATCGGCAACGGGGTGCCCCCGTCGGGGAATTGGGTGGCGTCCCACAGGCAGCCCGGGCACTGGGCCGTGGTCTGCTGTGGGCTCCAGTAGAACCCCGTGGTCGCCCCGCCCCGGACCATGGCGATCATCACGGCGGCCTGCGCGGCGACCCGGCGGCCCTCGCTCCACCCGGAGTTCTCGGGCTCCACGTAGTACTCCGACCACCACAGCGGCAGCCCGCCCGACTCCTTGCGCAGCCAGCGGCCGACATCGGTGAACTTGTCGAGCGAGGTGAAGGGATCGGGCGGCATCTGGTTGTCGCGGGTGAACCCGGCGCCGTCGACCGCCACGAAGTCGGCGCCCTTCTTGTGCGCGTTCCAGTACCGGAAGGCGTCGAGCACCCGCTGGTCGACCGAGCCCCAGGAGCCCTTGAGCTCGGAGCCGAACTGGGTGTCCTTCGGCCCGTAGCTGTCCATCACCAGATAGGGCCCGCCGACCCGGTTGTCCTTGTTGACCTTCTTCACCTCGTCGTAGACGAGGTTGTAGAGCCGGGTGTATCCCTCGTAGTTCCAGCGCTGGCTGCTGTCGTCGAAGAACCCCTTGAACTCGTTCCACACCACGAAGTGCCGTACATCCGGATAACGCTTGGCGACGGTCGCGGAGAGGTCGGCGAAGTCCTGGTAGTGGGTCGCGAGGGGCGCGGACTCGAAGGACTTGAGGCTCCAGTCGGTGTTCGTCTCGCCCGGCTTGCCGCCCTTCATCCAGTCCGGCGCGCAGCAGAGCGTGATCACGGGTGTGGAGCCGGTCGACCGGATGAAGGCGATGCGCCGGTCGAGATCCGCGAAGTCGTACGTGCCCGGCGACGGCTCCGGGTTGCCCGCGCCCCAGCCCATGATGGCCTGGTCCTGTGGCATGGGCTGCCCGGCGAGGAGCTTGCGGGCGCGTGCCACGGCGTCGGGCGATCCGCTGTCCGCGCTGTACTGCGTGTGCGTGAAGCCCCAGCCGAGCTCGGGGTCGCCACGGGCGGGACCGGTGGGCCCGCCGGAGGCGGCGCCGTCCTTGCCCTCAGTGCTTTTGCCGTCAGTGCTTTTGCCGTTGGCGGGGTTGCCGTCGGACGAGCCGGTCGTGCCGCCGCTCATGGCGAGGGCCAGCGTGAGCACGGCCGCGACCAGGCCGAGCAGCACGATGGAAGCCCCCACATGACGACGCATCACGATCCAGCCTATCTACGAGAGTTGCCTTTCGCGTCTTTTTCAACCGAACACTGATGGAACGTCCCACGCCCCGCCCCGGTTCCCGGTTCCGTCGGCGACGCGGGTCCAACGGGACAAAACACCGTGCGCGGAGGGGAATGTTGCCGGATCATGGGCGCCATGTCCGCGAACCCTGAAGCCACGCTGCCGATCCGGCTGAATGTGGACGACAGCGATTCCCCGTCCGATGTCGTCGACGCGCTGTTCCTCGGCCGGTTCGCCACGGGCGAGCAGCCGTTCTCGCACAGCTCCTCCATAGACCGGGTCAAAAAGGGTGTCAGCCTGCTGCCCCCGGGCGCCAAGGTGCTGCGCGCGGCCCGGGACGACGACCGCAGCGCCACCCTCGCCGAGGGCGACGGCTGGACGCTGCTGGTCTCGCGCTGGAACCGGGGCGCGGACGTCACGGTGACCGCGACCAGCGAAGACCTTGCCGAACGCGTCCTGAAACAGGCAACGGAAGGCGCGGAGGACGAACCGGCACCGGTGCCGGAGAACGTCACGATGGGCTTCTGGTACGTCTCCCCGCGCCGGGGCCCGCACCGCACCACCCGTCAGATCGCCGCCGGTACCTGGGACGAGGTGCGGCCCAACTACACGGCACCGGTCGCCGAGGCGATGGACCGCCTGATGAAGGTGACCCCCGACGACATCGCGGGCCGCCTGCTCCTGCTCCACGGCCCGCCCGGCACCGGCAAGACCTCGGCTCTGCGCACCCTGGCCCGCTCCTGGCGCGACTGGTGCCAGGTGGACTGCGTCCTGGACCCGGAGCGCCTGTTCAACGACGTCGGCTATCTGATGGACATCGCGATCGGCGAGGACGACGGCACCGCGAAGGGCCGCTGGCGGCTGCTGTTGCTGGAGGACTGCGACGAGCTGATCCGGGGCGAGGCCAAGCACACGGCGGGCCAGGCCCTTTCGCGTCTGCTCAACCTGACGGACGGCCTGCTCGGCCAGGGCCGCAACGTCCTGGTCGGCGTCACCACCAACGAAGACCTCGAACGCCTCCACCCGGCCGTCGTCCGCCCCGGCCGCTGTCTGGCCCGTATCTCGGTGGGCCCCATGACCCGCCGCGAGGCCGTGACATGGCTGGGCACGGAGGAGGGCGTCGGCCGCGAGGGGGCGACCCTGGCCGAACTCTTCGCCCTGCGCCGAGGATCCACACCCCCCAGCGTCCCGGACCCGCGGGAGGACGTGGACGCGGGGCTGTATCTGTAGGGCGCGAGGCACGGGGTGGGGGCGGACGGATCGGGGTGTCGCGTCGGGGAGGCGGGCACGGGTCGCCGGGGTGAGGGGCGAGGCCCGAGGCGCGCGGGGCTGAGACTGCGGAGCCCGGCCAGGAAGGCAGGGACGTCGGCGACGCCCGAGGCGCGCGGGGCTGAGACTGCGGGGCCCGGCCAGGAGGGCAGGGGCGTGGGCGCGACGCCCGAGGCGCGCGGGGTTGGGATCGAACACTCCCATGTCGCCGCCCCGTCGGCGAGGCCCGAAGCGTGCGGAGTTGGGGCCGAACACCCCCGTGTCCCCGCCCGGGCGAGGGCGACTCAGTCGTCGTACGCCGCCCGCACCGCGTCCTCCACCGCCGCCAGCGCCGCGTCGCGGCTCAGTCCCAGCCGTCGCACCTCCTCCGTGTAAGCCTGAGCGGCTGACGCGGCACGGCGTTCCGCGGCGTCACCCGCCGCCGCGACGAAGGTTCCGTTGCGGCCGCGCGTCTCGATCACCCCGTCCGCCTCCAGCGCGCGGTAGGCCTTGGCCACGGTGTTGGCGGCGAGTCCGAGGTCCTCGGCGAGACCGCGCACCGTGGGCAGCTTGTATCCCACGGGCAGCACCCCCGCCCGAGCCTGCTCGGCGATCTGGGCCCGCAGCTGCTCGTACGGCGCGCTCGCGGCTTCCTGGTCAATGACGATCTTCAGGGTCACAGCCCGATTCTCCCCCTCCCCCGCGTCCGGCGAAAATGGGAGGCACCCACCTCGCCGCGCGCGTAGCGTGCGACCACATGACCGTCATCGTCCGAGCTCTCCGGGCCGAGGACCCCCTCGACGCCGAATCCGTGGTCCGGATACGCCGTGCGGTGGCCCCGCATCTGGTGACGACCCCGCAAGCCGTCACGTTCAACGTGGCCCGGGCCAACCCGGCTCAGCACTACCTCCTCCTGGTCGCCGAGGAGAACGCCACCGTCATCGGCACGGCCCGCATGGGCATCGTCTACGACAGCCCGCTCCCTGGACAGGCGTTCCTCTCGCTCCAGGTCCACCCCGACCACCGGGGCCGTGGCGCCGGCACCCTGCTCGCCCGCAGCGCCGAGGAACACCTGGCGACCGCGGGCGCCACCTCGGTGCACTGCACCGTGGACGACACACCGGCCACCCGCGCCTTCGCCGAACACCGTGGCTACCACCCCTCGCGGGCGGCCCACTGGCAACGCGTCGACCTCGCAGGCGGCGCCCTCCCTCCTCGCCTTTCACCCGAGGACCTGCCCCCGGGCGTCGAACTGCGCACCGCCGCCCACTACACCGACGATCCCCGCCCCGTCTTCGCCGCCGACGCCGAGGTCACCGCCGATGAACCGGGCGACGTCGACGTCGACCTGACGGACTACGACGACTGGCTCAGCCACACCTGGCACCACCCCTGCCTGGACCGCGACCTCACCATGGTCGTGGAGGTCGACGGCAGGGTCGCCGCCTTCACCGCCGCCCACACCGACGGCGACACCCGCTACTTGTCCGCCATGACGGGCACCCTGCGGGAGTTCCGCGGCCGGGGCCTGGCGAAGCTCGCCAAGAACGAATCCCTGCACCGCGCCCGCACCGCCGGCTACACCGACGCCTTCACCGCCAATGACGCGGAGAACGCCCCGATGCTGGCGATCAACCAATGGTTCGGCTACGAAATCTGCGCCACGGAGATACAGCATGTCCACGAACTCGCTTGACCCCGGCACCCTCCTCTCGGTCACACTGGTCAAATCCGGCCGTACGAAGATCAGTTACCCGGCGTCGGCGGTGTCCGACGACGGCACCCGGCTCACCGTGCACGCCGCTTGGGCAGGAGACGGCGTCCGCGACTTCGGCTTCGTCCGGTTCGAGCCGGGCGACGTCTTTACCGAGCACTACTGGCGGGACCGGTGGTACGCGGTGAAGGAGGTACGGGCCGCCGACGCGTCGCTCAAGGGCTGGTACTGCGACATCGCCCGCCCCGCCGTGGTCCGCGACGGCGAAGTGGTCTCCGAGGACCTGGACCTGGACCTCTGGGTCTCCGCCGACGGCGCCACCGTGCTCCGCCTGGACGAGGACGAGTTCCTCGCGAGCGGCCTGACCGCCCGCGACCCGGACGCGGCGTCCCGTGCCGAGGAAGCCCTTGACGAGCTCGAACTCCTCGCCAGGCTGGGCAAGTTCACGGCATTGCTCGACTGACCGTCGCCGGTCGGCCGACTGCTCCCGGCCAGCCGCCCCCTGCCTCTCCAGCCAGCTGGCCCTTGCCTTTCCCGGTCAGCTGGCTCTTGCCTCTCCGGGTCAGCTGGCTCTCGCCTCGCCCGCGACGGCCACCACCACGTACCGCTCGTCGACCACCTCGCGCCCCCACAGCCGGGCGTCCCCGGACAGCCGCTCGTACCGCACCTGTCCACCCAGCGTTGCGAGCGCTTCGGTGAGCCGATCGGCGGGTATGCCGACGGATCCCCAGACCCCCTCGACCAGGATCAACCGCCCGCCGGGCCGCAGCATGGACCACCAGTGCCGCAGCGCCCCGGCCGGGTCGGGCAGCGCCCACACCACATGCCGGGCCAGCACCACGTCGAAGCTCCGCCCGTCCACCGGCGGCCGGACCGCGTCGCCGGTCAGCACCTCGGCGCCGGTCCCGGCGAGCTTGGCGCGGGCGCGCTCGACCATCCTGGGCGAGAGGTCGACGGCGGTCACCCGGTGCCCGCGCCCGGCCGCGAGCAGGGCGAGGCTTCCCGTACCGCACCCGAGATCGAGCAGGTCCCCGGGGCTTTCCGGCAGCCACGCGGCCAGCCGCTCGGCCCAGGCCGCGCGCACGGCCGGGTCGCGCAGCCCGTGGTCGGGCTCCTCGTCGAAGGTGTCCGCAGCTTCGTCCCAATCGATGGGATCACGGGCGTCGTTGGCGCCGTCGGCGTCATTGGCGTTGGCGCCGTCGGCGTCTTTGATGTCGTCGGCGTCGGCGTCGCTGGCAAGGGTCGCGTCGATGCGGTCGATGTTCATGCACCGATCGTGACACCCACCACTGACAGTCACCCCCGCAAGCCACCGGACGCGTGGTCCGCCAAGCCCGGAGCGCCCGGCTCCGGTGCCAGTCGGCCGGCCCGCGCCACAAAGCTCACCGCGTGGTACCAACCGCAGAGCACCAGCAGGTCGAGGAGCTGTTCATCACCGAAGTGCCCGGTCAGCCGCGCCCACAGCACATCGTCGACGTCGGCGGTGTCGCACAGCGAGTCGACGAGCTCGATGAGCAGCCGGTCGCGTTCACCGGTCCAGCAGACGTCGCCCGCCCCGCCCCCGGCGAGGGAAGCCACCTGCCCTTCGTCGAGCCCGACGCGGTCCGCGAAGTGCGCGACATGGACGCCCCATTCGTAGGCGCAGCCGCGCCGCGCGCAGGTCCGCAGGATCACGATCTCCCGCTCGCGCCGCCCGACGCTCAGACCGCGCCCCAGCATGTACGAGCCCCACTCCTGCATGGCTTCGGCGAGCGGGACATTGCGTACGAGGGCGCGGAAGAGACCGATCGGCTCGGAGTCCGGCATCATCCGGTGCAGCAGAGCGGCGGTCCCGGGCTCGTACGGTGGTTCAAGTGGCACGATGCGGGCGGTCATTGCTCCTCCAGGCGGGCTGGCACAGCAGTGGCATCCGATGCTTCTAATTCAGAAGCGCTGGGACATTCACGGTACCGTCTCTGAATCCGAAGCGCCAGAGAGGCGGGCGGTGAGCGGTGAGCAGTCAGCGACGAACAGCCGATGCCGGGGAGGCAGCCATGACCACACCCATGCCGGGGCGCGAGGTGCGCGGCTCGACCACCGGGCGGCCGCTGATGGCCGCGCTCGACCTCTTCGGCCGCCGGTGGATCCTGCGCATCCTGTGGGAGCTGCAGGAAGCGGGCCCCCTGGGCTTCCGGCCGCTCCAGCAGCGGTGCGACGGGATGTCCTCCAGCGTGCTGCACCAGCGGCTCGCCGAGCTGCGGGAGGCCCGTCTCGTCGAACAGGCCCCGGGCACCGACTACCGGCTCGCGCCGCTCGGCCGCCAGGCCTGCGCCGCGCTCGCCGGGCTGAGTCAGTGGTCCGAGAGCTGGGCCGCCGAACTCGACGGCCTCGACGGCGGGGAGAGCACCTTGCGGTAGTGGAACCGGTCGTAGGGCCCGTCCACCCGCCGCTCCACCACCTCGTATCCGTACCGGGGATACATCCGCCGGTTCTCCCACATCTTGGCGTTGGTGTAGAGCCGCACCTCGGCGAGCCCCAGTCGGCGGGCGTGCTCCTCCACGAAGTGGAGGAGCCTCTTGCCGAGGCCCGAACCCCTGGCGTCCGGGTGCACGGCGATGGAATCCAGGAAGAGATGGTCCGCCTCCGGGACCAGCACCAGGACACCGACGACCGGCTCCCCCGTCACGAACACCAGCCCCGCCGCCACATTCGCCGCGTGGTCGGCCTCCATGGGCGCGGGCACCAGCCCGATGCGCTCGATGTAGTGGTGGTAGGCCGCGTCGGTGACGGCCTTCACGCGCGCGACGTCGGCGGCCAGGGCGGGCCTGATGTCATCGAACGCATCGTCATGGATGCCGTTGTTCATGAGGATCATGCCCCCACCGTACGGCTGGCGCGGCCCGTTCTTAATCGCCTCTCAGCGGCCCCTTAACAGCGCCATAAAGATCGCCATCACCCCTCCCCCACAGGCGATTTCACGTTTTTTGACGGCTAGCGTGCTGCACGCCCACCCCGTGGCACGACCCCATGACGCCACCCCCGTGCAGCACCGAAGGAGAACGTCGATGACCTTCCCCAAGCTCTCCACCGCGTTCGAGCAGGGGGCACCCCGTCGTCGCAAGGCCGCCACCGTCGCCGCCCTCGCCGTGGCGCCGCTCGCGCTGACCGGGCTCGCGGCCGGTTCGGCGGCCGCCCACGGCTCGATGACGGACCCGGTCAGCCGGGTCTCCGCCTGCTACGCCGAGGGGCCGGAGAGCCCGCGTTCGGCCGCGTGCAAGGCGGCCGTCGCCGCCGGCGGCACCCAGGCCCTCTACGACTGGAACGCGGTCAACATCGCCGACGCGGCGGGCAAGTCGAAGCAGATCATCCCCGACGGCAAGCTCTGCAGCGCGGGCAACGACAAGTACAAGGGTCTGGACCTGGCGCGCGCGGACTGGCCGTCCACCAAGCTGACCGCCGGCCGCCACACGTTCCACTACAAGGGCACGGCACCCCACAAGGGCACGTTCGAGCTGTACATCACCAAGGACGGCTACGACCCCACCAAGCCGCTGAAGTGGTCGGACCTGGAGCCCACGCCCTTCGCCAAGGCGATGAACCCGGCGATGCGGAACGGCGATTACGTCTTCGACGGCACCCTCCCCGCCAAGTCCGGCCGCCATCTCGTCTACTCGATCTGGCAGCGCTCGGACAGTCCCGAGGCCTTCTACACCTGCTCGGACGTGGTGTTCGGCAAGGACAGCGGCGCCGGTGCCGGATCCGCGCCGGCCCCGACGGCCTCCGCGCCGACCGAGCGGCAGGTCGAGGACGGCGCCGCCAAGTCGACCGTGGAGCACCACGGCCACGGGGACGATGACGCACGGACGAGCGCCGGCGCACCGGCTCGACCGGTCGTCGAGAAGTCCGGCGGCACGTCCCGCTCCGGCAACCAACCGCAGCCGGACGGCGCGGCCGCCGCTCCCGCCGGGGCGGACTCGGGCAGGACCGAGAACCTTGCCGAGACGGGCGGGGGCGGCTCCACCACGTATCTCGCGATCGGCGGCGCGGGCGCCCTGACCGCCGGTGCTGTGGTCCTCTTCGCCACTGTTCGCCGGAAGGCCGCCACGGGCAGCCGCCACAGCGGCTGATCCCGGCGGCCCAGCGGCTGGTCCAGCGACAACAACGCGGCCCTCTCTCCTAACTTCGTAGAAGTGAGAGGGCCGCGTTGTGTTCAGAGGGAACTCAGCCGATGACGGACGCGCAGGTCGTGGGTGTCGCGTGCGCGGGATCGAGCGCGTTCACCACTTCGTGGTAGGTGATGCGGTCGGCCAGACCCATCGCCACGTGCTCGGAGAGATCGAGGACGCACTTGTCCTGGATGAGGACGTTGTTGACGTCCGGCCCGTCGAGGAACTGCGAGCGGTACGGGGTGACGACCTCGTCGTACTGGCTGGAGATGACGGTGTAGTGCACCCCGGGGACGGTGTCGCCGCCCTCGTTGAGCTTGGCCAGGAAGGGCGATCCGGCGATCTGGTCGGCGAGGCCGGGGGTGGTGGCCTTGAGCAGGTCGCCGGCGCCGGGGAAGTAGGGCAGCAGCGCCGTGAGGCCGAGCAGGGTGGTGCCGTGGTTGTCGGGCGCGATGCCGACCAGGGTGTTCACCTTGGCGGCGCCGCCGAGGAACTTCAGGTACCAGCGCGGCATCATGCCGCCCTGGGAGTGACCCACCAGATCGGCCTTGGGGGCGCCGGTCGCGGCGAGCACATTGTCTACGAAACCGTCGAGCTGTCCGGCCGACTTCTCGATCGGGCCGAGCCCGTTGAAGAGCGGCACGCCCGGGAGTTGTCCGTAGTCGAGCGAGAAGACGCAGTACCCGCGCTGGACCAGGTACGGGGCGAGGGCCAGCCAGTTGTCGACGGAGTTCCCGAAGGTTCCGTGCACCAGGACGACGGGGCGGGGGTGGGCGGCGGAGGGCTTGCACGCGTAGTCGTTCCAGCCGCTGGTGGGCGCGGACTGAGCGTGCGCGGCGGTGGCGGGAAGGGTGGTGACCGCGGCGGCGAGCACCACCGCGGCCAGTGGTCTGAGCACACGTTTCCAGGGATGGCGGGGCTTCCAGGGCAGCATCGGGCGATCTCCTTGCGGCTCAAGGGGAGTTGCGATGACACGCATCCTGTGATCCGGACCACAAGTGCTGTTCGCCCGCCAAATTACGCACCAGTAGCCTGAGAGTGAAGTTACGCGTCAGTAAAAAACTGACGTGTCGGCACCCACGACCACTACGCGCGGCAAAGCGGCGACCGCTGGTCACCACGGCAACCACCGCGACCACCACGACCACCTGCCGCGCACACTTCACCGCACCTCGCGACGCCCCCCCTGGCCGCCCACAGCCGCCCGTAGCCGCCCGCACTCAGCAGCGATCAGCCGTGATCAGCCGATGCGACCTCCCGGCGACCCCGGTCACCCTCATCGGCCGAGAGCAGCTTGCACACCGCCATGCCGAGCTCGGCCGCGAGCGCGTCGTCGACCGGAGCATGGCGACTGAGCAGCCGGTACCACATCACCCCGAACGCGAAGTCGACCGCGAGGTCCAGCGAGGCGCCGCCGGTCTCGCTCAATTCGCCGCGCCGCACCCCGCGTTCGAGGATCCGGCGCAGCACCTCCCGGCGCGGGCCGATCACCGACTCCTGCAACCGCCGGGAGAGCTCGGCGTCGCCCTGCGCGTCCGCCATCAGCCCGACAAGGGCCCGGCCCGTGACGCCCTGGGTCAACTGGAAGGTGTAGCGGAGCAGTTCCTCGACGTCGTGGCGGACGCTGCCGGTGTCGGGGAACAGCCGGTCCGGGGCGCGGTGCGGGAGCTCGACCAGAACTTCCATCAGAACGTCCTGCTTGGTCGGCCACCAGCGGTAGACGGTCTGACGCCCGACGCCGGCGACGTCGGCGATCCCCTTCATCGTCAGCTCCTGGTAGCCGTCGCGCTGACACAGCTCCAACGCGGCGTCCAGCACGGCACGCCGGGCGGTCTCACTGCGGGGCCGCCCGCGGGGCGCCGACCCCTCACCCGCCTTCTTCGAGGAATTTTCCCGATTCTCCATGGGACCACTTTACAAGACACCGTGCATCGGAATACTCTTTACGAGACACGGAGCACCGGAAATCATTCGAAGCATGGAAGGCACGTCATGAACGAGCGAGTTGTGGTCATCGGCGGCACGTCCGGCATCGGCCTGGCCACCGCCCGGCGCCAGCTCATCGAGGGCCGGGACGTGGTCGTCACCGGCCGCTCCCCCGAGCGGCTGCAGGCCGCGCTGGCCGAGCTGAGCGCCGTGGAGGGCGCGGTGGGCACGGCGACGGGCGAGGTCGTGGACGCCCGGGACGAGGCGGCCACCCTGCGGTTCTTCACCGACCTGGGCCGGGCCGACCATGTGGTCGTGGCCGCCACGGGGTCGACCGCGGCGGGACCGTTCCGGTCGGTGACGACGGAGGCCTTGCGCCTGGCGTCCGAGGGAAAGCTGATAGCGCACACCCTCACGGCCCGGGCCGCCCTTGAGGTCCTCTCCCCCGGCGGGTCCCTCACCTTCCTGACCGCCGCGTCGGCGGGCGCCGCGATGCCCGGCACGGCGGGCCTCGCCGCGGTCAACGCCTCGGTGGCGGCGATGGTTCCCGTCCTCGCGGTCGAGCTGGGCCCGGTCCGGGTCAACGCGGTCTCGCCCGGCATCGTGGACACGCCGTGGTGGGACTGGATGGACGCGGACGCCAAGGCCGAAACCTTCGCCTCGTACGCCAAGTCCACCCCGGCCGGCCGCTGCGGCGCCCCCGAGGACATCGCGGACGCCATCGCGTTCCTCATAGGCAACAGCTTCACCACGGGTGTGGTCCTCACCGTGGACGGCGGCGCGCGGCTCTCGTCCGGCGCGTAGTACGCGAGGGGGCGGGTGAGGCCGAGCGCGGATCAGGCGGCGTCAGCCAGGGTGCCGGCACCACCGGCCACCACAGTCGCGCTCGGCTCGGCCAACGCCCCGGGGACGACCGCGTTCTGACCGAACTTGGCTCGGGCCCGGTCGGCCACTGCCTCGATACGGCGTACACGGTCGTCCGTCGGGTCGAACGTCAGCTGCCGCGAGGCTCGTCGGGCGGGCATCAGCCCCTCGGCCCGCAGGGAGATGCCCCGGACGCGGGCGCGCTGGAGGCCGAGCGAGTCGTGGATCGCGTACGCCAGCGCGGTGAGCACGGGCGAGTGGGCCGTGGGTTCGCGCAGGGTGCGGCCGCGCGTGGTGGTGGACCGGTCGGCGTACCTCACGGTCAGGGTCAGGGAGCGGCACACCTGCCCGTCCCGCCGCATCCGGACGCCCAGTTCCTCGGCGAGGGAGAGCAGCGCACGGCGTCGGCGCTCGGGGTCCACCTCGTCGCGGGGGAAGGAGCGTTCGGCACCGAGGGCGGGGGCGCCTCCCGGTGACAGCCAGGGGTGCGCGGCGGTGCTGGGCACGACGGTCGTACGGTCGATGCCCAGGGCTCGCTCGTGGAGCTCGCGCCCGGCGCGCGCGCCGACGATCCGCTGCAGGGTGGCGAGCGGCGCGGCGGCGACCTTGCCGACCGAGTCGAGCCCGTACGAGCAGAGGGTACGGGCGGTCGCGGGGCCGACCCCGTCCAGCGCGACGACGGGCTTCTCCGCGAGGAACTCCGTCACCTCGTCCGGGGACAGCACCAGGGTCGTGCCCGGCCGGGCGGCCCGGGCGGCCATCCTGGCCAGCATGGGGTTGGGTCCGGCGCCGATGGTGCAGCCCACTCCGCAGTGCGCGAGCGCCCTGACCCGCAGGACGGAGGCGAGCTGGGCCGCGTTCCACCCGAAGTACCGCTCGGCGCCCCGCACATCGACGAGCGCGGAGTCCGGCGGGAGGGCCTGAACGGCGGGAGTGAGGCCGCCGAGCAGCCCGAACAGCGCGGGAAGCACGGCCTCGACCCCGGTGCCGCCCGCACGCATGGCGGCGGCGCGGGGCCCCGTACGCCTGACAGCCCCGCCAGCCCTGCCAGCCCCGGCAGTCGCGGTCCCGTCAGCGCCGTCGGTCCGCCCAGTGGACCCACTATCACCAGGAGGCATATGGAATCGCACGCAGAGGATCATCCCGCGCTCCCCGGGCTCTGATGCCACAACTTCCTTCCGGTGGCGGATCGTTCGCCGGCGGGCTGGAGGTCGGCCCAAGGGTTCAGTCGGTACCCCGTGGACAACTCGATACGACGACCGTCGTCGCCCCGATCGGTCCGGCCCCCTTCCTTGTTGTCCTCCCGGTCGCCACTCCCCTCGTCGGACGACGCCTTGGACGACGCCTCGGACGGGGTCGACAAACGGGCGGAGACCGCGTCCAGGCCGCCCTCGCGGCGCAGTTCGACCAGTTCGGCCAGGTTCCAGGCCGCGGCGCCCACCACGCTGAGGCTGCGCGGGCCGCGCCGCTGCACCACCCCTCGTACCAGCAGGAGCCAGGAATGGAAGACAGTGTGAGCACAGGCGGCGTGGCTGTCGCCGAAGAAGGCGAGGTCGACCAGGCCGGTGCCGTCGTCGAGCGTGGTGAAGATGACCCGCTGGCCGGACCGGACCGGCGGGGTCTGGGTGGCCGCCTTGGCGCCCGCGACCAGGACGGTCTCACCGTGCCTGGCGTCCCGCAGCCGCTTGGCCGAGACCACGCCGAGCTCCTTCAGGAACGTCTCGTGATCCACCATCAGATGGCGGGAGGTGTCCATGCCGAGGACGCCGAGCTCGGCGCTGAGCCGTTCCGCGTCGTCGAGGTCGGGCAGCCCGGCGCGGGCCGTCCGCCGCCCGTCGGCCAGCGGGAGCTGGCCGCCGCCGGACCCGACCGCCCGCTGGGCGCGGTGGAGTTCGGCCAGGTGCAGCAGCAGGTCGCGCCGGTTGGCGCCGAACGCGTCGAGGGCACCGACCTGGGCGAGCCGTTCGGCGACGGGACGGCTCGGCCTGGCCCGCTGCCAGAAGTCGAGCAACGAGGCGTAAGGCTGCCCCTGTTGGACGCGGGCCGCCTCGGCCTCGCTGATTCCCTGGACGTCCGCGAGGGCGAGCCGGAGTCCCCAGACCCGACTATTGGACACCAGTTCGATTTGATGGGCGACCGCGGACCGGTTCACATCCACCGGCAGGATGGGCACCCCGCGTCGCCGCGCGTCCGCCAGGAGCAGCCGCTTGGGGTACATCCCGGGGTCGTGGGTGAGCAGCCCGGCGTAGAAGGCGGCCGGGTGATGGGCCTTGAGCCAGGCGGACTGGTAGGTCGGCACGGCGAAGGCGACGGCGTGCGCCTTGCAGAAGCCATAGGAGCCGAACGCCTTGATGATCTCCCAGGTGCGGTCGACGACTTCGGGCGAGTACGTGCGCGACGCACGCTCGGCGAACCAGACACGGGCCTTCTCCTGCGACTCGGGGTCGGAGAGCCCGCGCCGCAGCCGGTCGGCCTCGCCCCGGCCGCAGCCGGTCATGAGGTTCACCATCTCGATGATCTGCTCGTGGAAGACGACCACTCCGTAGGTCTCGCCCAGGACGTCCGCCAGGTGTTCGTGCGGGTAGCGCACCGGGGCGCGGCCGTGCCGCGCCTCGATGAACGGCCGGACCATGTCGGCGGCGACCGGGCCGGGGCGGAACAGCGAGATGTCCACGACCAGGTCGTGGAAGGTCGAGGGCTGCAGCCGTCCGATCAGATCGCGCTGGCCCGGCGACTCGATCTGGAAGCAGCCGAGCGTCTCGGTGGACCTGATGAGCCGGTAGGTCGGCAGATCTCCCTGCGGCACCTGGCGCGGGTCGTCGAGGTCGAGGCGGCGGCCGGTGGTGCGGCCGATCTCGGCGACCGCGTGCGCCATCGCCGACTGCATCCGCACCCCGAGGACATCGAGTTTGAGCAGCCCGAGGTCCTCCACATCCTCCTTGTCGAACTGGGACATGGGAAACCCCTCGCCGCTGGTCGGCACCACGGGGGTGCGGCGCAGCAGCGAGGCGTCCGAGAGCAGCACCCCGCAGGGGTGCATGGCGATCCCGCGCGGCAGCGCGTCCAGCGCCTCGACCAGCTCCCACAGCCGCCCGTGCCGTCCCTGTTCCGCCGCGATCTCGCGCAGCTCGGGCAGTTCGGCCATCGCGGCGCGGGCGTCGCGGGCCCGGATGTGCGGGAAGGACTTGGCGATCCGGTCGATCTCGGCCGGGTCCATGGACAGGGCGGCGCCGACGTCCCGTACGGCGTGGCGGACCCGGTAGGTCTCGGGCATGGAGACGGTGGCGACCCGGTCGGCGCCGAAGCGGTCGATGATCGCGCGGTAGACGTCGAGGCGGCGGGCGGACTCGACGTCGATGTCGATGTCGGGCAGCACGAAGCGCCGGGTGGACAGGAAGCGCTCCATCAGCAGGCCGTGCTCGACGGGGTCCGCGTGGGCGATGCCGAGGAGGTGGTTGACGAGCGAGCCCGCGCTGGAGCCGCGCGCGGCCACCCGGATGCCCATCTTCCGTATGTCGTCGACGACTTGGGCGACGGTGAGGAAGTACGAGGCGAAGCCGTGGTAGGCGATGATGTCCAGCTCGTGGTGCATCCGCTCCCAGTACGCACGGTCGTGGCCGTGGCCGCGCAGCACCATGCCGGCGGCGGCCTTGGAGGCCAGGACCCGCTGCGGGGTGCGGCCCGCAGCGCCGACGAGGTACGGCTCCGGGAAGTAGCTGTACTTCTCGATGCCCAGTTCCTCCGCGGGGTCGACCAGGCACACGGCGGCGGTCTCCTCGGTCGTGGCGAGCAGCCGGTGGGCGGCGTCCCGGCGGAGCCCGGCGGCCTCGGCGACCAGTTCGGCGGTGCGCGCCATGGCGGCCGGGTCCTTGAGCCAGCGCTCACCGCTGTCCAGCCCCTTGCCCGGGTCGACGGGGAGGAGCCGGCGGGCCGCGTCCAGGACGTCGGCGACCGGACCGAGTCCGGCGTCCGCGTACCGTACGGCGTTGGTCAGCACGGCCGGGACACCCTGTTCGGCGGCGAAGCCGAGCGTGCGGGCGGCCAGGCGCAGCGAGCCGGGCCCGGTGCCCTGGAGGCCGTGGTGGACGGCTTCCAGCCGCAGGGCGTCGCCGTAGATCTCCCGCCAGGGCGCGAGGAGCCGCGCGGCCAGGTCCGGGCGGCCCCCGGCGAGCGCCCGGCCGACCTCGGAGTCGGGTCCGAGCAGCACGGTGAGCCCGTCGGCGGGCAGCGCGGGCCAGGAAAGCACGGGCCGGTCGGCGGTCGCGTGGGCGGCGGTGATCAGACGGCAGAGCCCGGCCCAGCCGGTGGCGCCGTCCCGGGCGAGGAAGGTGGCGCGCGGCGCCGACTCGTCGACGAAGGCGCCACCCCGGACCGGGGTCCGCTGCCGCTGGGCGCGGGGGGCCTGCCGGAGGCCTTCGAGGGGGTGTTCCGGGACGGCGAGGTCGGCCCCGAAGAGCGGGCGCACCCCCGCCTTCGCGCATGCCTTGGCGAAGCGCACGGCACCGGCGAGGGTGTCCCGGTCGGTGAGAGCGAGTGCGTCCATCCCCCGTTCGGCGGCGCGTTCGGCCAACCGTTCCGGGTGGGAAGCCCCGTACCGCAGGGAGTACCCCGAAACGGTGCGCAGATGCGTGAAACCGGGCATCCGCACCTCCTGGACCAGTCGTTCTCACGTTCCCCCTCCTTCACCATAAACCATTTTTCGAACATGCGTACGACATCCGTTCGAGCTACTTGTTCGAACAGCGGAGACGGGCCGGGCGGCTGTCAGCCATTCGGCCCACCCCTGACTGCGCGGGCCCCGCCCGCCCCGGAGCGTGAGGGCATGACCTTCCTCGACGAGGTGAAGAACGCCGTCACCGTGCGGGCCGCACTGCTGGTCATCGGGGTGCTCGGGCTGATGGTCGCGTTCATCGCGTCCTACGCCGGGGCCTTCCACAGCCCCAAGCCGAAGGACGTCCCGCTCGGGGTGGTCGCGCCCCCGCAGATCAGCGCCCAGGCGGTGCAGCGGCTGAACGCGGTGCCAGGCGGCGCGCTGGACGCCCGCGCGGTCGCCGACCGGGCCGCGGCCGTCAAGAAGCTGCGCGAGCGCGATCTCGACGCCGCGCTGATCGTCGACCCGGCCTCCACCACCGACACCCTGCTCGTCGCGAGCGGCGGCGGGGCGTCCCTCTCAGGAGCCGTCGAGCTGGTCATGACGACGATCGAGAAGGCCGAGCAGCGCACCGTGAGGGTGGTGGACGTCGCCCCGGCGGACCCGAAGGACACCCGTGGCCTGTCGTCGTTCTACCTGGTCGTCGGCTGGTGCGTGGGCGGCTACCTGTGTGCCGCGATCCTGGCGATCAGCCATGGCGCACGGCCCGCCAACGTCCAGCGGGCAGTGATCCGCCTCGCCGCGCTCGCGGTGTACGCGATCGCGGCCGGGCTGCTCGGCGCGCTGATCATCGGGCCGGTGCTCGGCGCGCTCCCCGGCAGCTACCTCGGCCTCGCGGGGCTCGGCGCGCTGATCGTGTTCGCCGTCGGCGCCACGACCCTGGCCTTCCAGGGGCTCGCCGGGATCGTCGGCATCGGGCTCGCGATCCTGGTCATCGTGGTCCTCGGCAATCCGAGCGCGGGCGGCGCCTATCCGTATCCGCTGCTCCCGCCGTTCTGGAAGGCGATCGGGCCCGCGCTGCCGCCGGGCGCCGGCACCTGGGTGGCGCGCTCCATCGCGTACTTCAGGGGCAACGCGGTCACCGGGCCGCTCCTGGTGCTCTCCGCCTGGGCGGTGGGCGGCGCGCTGGTCACGATGGTCATGGCCGTACTGCGCCAGCGGGGCGAGCATCCCGAGGACGAGGCACTGGAGGTCGGGGCGAGGGCATAAGGAGCGCAAGAGCCCTTCTGCCGTACGGCAATTGGCACTCCACGGCCGGGTTCACAGACCCTCCGGCCCTGGCCGGGCTCACAGACCACCGGACCCTGAGCCGGGCTCACAGACCTCCGAGCCCTGAGTCAGGGAGTCAGGCTCACGGAACCTCCGACCCCTCGGCGGAGGAAGGCGTCTCGTCTATGGCGTCTATGGAAGGTGTCTCGCCGCCCGGCGGGCCCTCCAGCTCCGCCTCCGTTCCCTCCCCGGCCTCGAACAGGCTCGAATGGGCCTGCGCCGCCGGGGGTTCGGGAGTGGGCTGCGGGCCCTGCGGGGCCGCCCGCTCCAGGAACCTGAGCAGTTCCACCGGGAACGGCAGGACCAGCGTCGAGTTCTTCTCGGCCGCGACCGCCACCACCGTCTGGAGCAGCCGCAGTTGGAGCGCGGCGGGCTGCTGCGACATCACGCCGGCCGCCTCGGCCAGCTTCTTCGACGCCTGGAGCTCCGCGTCCGCGTTGATGACCCGGGCACGGCGCTCCCGGTCGGCCTCGGCCTGACGGGCCATCGAGCGCTTCATCGTCTCCGGCAGCGAGACGTCCTTGATCTCCACCCGGTCGATCTGCACGCCCCAGCCCATGGCCGGGCTGTCGATCATCAGCTCCAGGCCCTGGTTGAGCTTCTCGCGGTTGGAGAGCAGATCGTCGAGGTCGCTCTTGCCGATGATCGAGCGCAGTGAGGTCTGGGCCATCTGGGAGACCGCGAAGCGGTAGTCCTCCACCTGGATGACCGCGTCGGCCGGGTCGACCACCTTGAAGTAGATCACCGCGTCCACCCGGACCGTGACGTTGTCCCGCGTGATGCCGTCCTGCGCCGGGACCGGCATCGTCACAATCTGCATGTTCACCTTGTGGAGCCGGTCGGCGAAGGGAAGGATCAACGTGAACCCGGGGCCGCGCACCCCGTCCCTGAGCTTTCCCAGCCGGAAGACCACACCGCGTTCGTACTGTTTGACGACCCGGGCCGCCGCCAGTACGTACACGAGCCCGGCGGATCCGGCAGCCACTGCCGCCGCCACCAATGCCTCGACCATCACGGCCCCCAAGGGTCCGAATCGGACGTGTACTTCGACGGTAACTCCGCTTCCGCCCCGGGGGGAGTCCCGGTCACACTCCACTGGATGGGTAAAGCACGGGCGGGAGGGGAATGCCGCAACAGTCAATGCCTGCATACGGCAATCGATACGGCCGGTGGGACGAGGGGCCAGCCGGCGGCCGGTATCGCGATCCACGACCGGAGGGGGCACGAGTGCGCGGTCGGGTGCGCGCGGCCGACGGGCGGCATCTGATGGTGGAGCGCTTCGGGGACCCGCGGGGCAGGCCGGTGTTCCTGCTGCACGGCACCCCCGGCAGCCGTCTCGGCCCCGCGCCGCGCGGCATGGTGCTCTACCAGCGCCGGATGCAGCTGATCGCCTACGACCGGCCCGGCTACGGCGGATCCGACCGGCTGGCGGGCCGCAGCGTCGCCGATGTCGTCCAGGACGTGCGAACGATCGCGGACAGTTACGGGCTGGAGCGCTTCGCGGTCGTCGGGCGCTCCGGCGGCGCCCCGCACGCGCTGGCCTGCGCCGCCCTGCTGCCCGAGCGGGTCACCCGGACCGCCGCCCTGGTCACCCTGGCGCCCCGGGACGCGCCCGGGCTCGACTGGTTCGACGGGATGACCGCGTACAACGTCGAGGAGTACACCGCGGCGAGCGTCGACCCCGAGGAGTTCGCCGCCCGGCTCATCCCCCGCTCCGACGAGATCCGCAGAAACCCGATCCAGCTCCTGGACGAGCTGCGCCGCGATCTCACCCACGCCGACCGGATGGTGGTCAAGGACGCGGGTGTGCGCTCCATGCTGCTGCGCAACTACCAGGAGGCGCTGCGGACTTCGGCGTACGGGTGGATCGACGACGCGCTCGCCCTGAGCAGCCCCTGGGGGTTCGACCCCGCCGACATCACCGGTCAGGTGCTGCTCTGGCACGGCGTGAAGGACGTGTTCTCGCCCGTCGGCCACTCGCGCTGGCTCGCCGAGCGGATCCCGGGCGCGACGGCCGTACTGGAACCGGCCGCCGCCCACTTCGACGCCCTGCACGCGCTGCCCGACATCCTCACCTGGCTGATCGAGGAGGACTGACCGCGAGGACCGGCCGCCGGACGGCGGGAACCGGTGCGATCACTCCGGTCGCACCGGCCGTCCCGCCACTCCGGTGGCCGCCCCCTCACCCGGCGGGCGCGGCCACCGGGCTCACACCGCCAGCGGCTCCAGGTCCCGCTGTACTCTGCGCTCGTCCCGGGCGATCCGTACGAACGCGTGCTCGTCGCCGAGGAGCCGCTGGAGCTCGTCCACGGTCTCCGCCCGCAGCTGGGTGGCCTCCTCCTTGCGGCCGAGCCCGTCCAGCGTCACCGACAGGTTGGAGGCGCAGGCCAGCGTCTCGGGGTGATGCGCGCCCAGCACCTCCCGAAGCCGCGCGACCGCGTTGCGCTCGATCTCCAGCGCGGCCTCCAGATCGCCCATGTCGGCCTTCACATTGGCGAGGTTGACCGTGGCGAACAACGCGTGCGGGTGGTTCTCGCCGAGTATGTCGCGCATGGTCCGTATGGTGTTCTCCAGCATCGACTCGGCGGCGTCCAGCGCCCCGCAGCCCCACTGGTAGATGCCCAGGTTGTTCACGGCCGCGAGGGTGTACGGGTGCCGCTCCCCCGGCACCTTTATGTACTGGTCGACGACCTCCTGCGCGGTCTCCCGCGCCGCCGCCGGGTCCCCGGCCGCGAACAGGTCGGCGGCCATGTTGAGGTCGCAGGCCAGCCAGTCCGGGTTGGCGGAGGTGTACTTGGCGCGGTAGCGGTTGCGGGTGGCCGTGGTCAGCCGCCGCGCGTCTTCGAGCCGGCCCGCCCGGCGCAGCGACACCGCGAGGCTCTTGGCCGCGGCGAGGGTGCCCGGGAAGGCCCGGCCCAGCTGCTCCTTGTACAGGTCGTAGGTGCGGCTGAGCAGCGCCACCGAGTCCTCGTACCGGCCGACCTCGCGCAGGTCGCGCGCCAGGTTCATGGCCGAGGACAGGGTGTACGGGTGCTCCGGGCCGAGCACTTCGGTGCGCCGGTCGTAGACGTCCTGGTCGAGCTCGCGGGCCCGGGCGTACTGGCCGAGCATGCGCATGTTCAGGGCGAGGTTGTTGGCGGCGGCGAGCGTACGGGGGTGCGACTCGTCGAAGATCTGCCGGAACCCCTCGTGCGCCTCGGTCGCCAGCTCCATCGCCTTGCTGTACTGGCCGACCGCGCCGAGGTCCATCGCGAGGGCGCTGGTGGTCATGTACGTGTGCGGATGCGAGGCGCCCAGCACCTCCGTCTGGCGGGCCAGGGTCTCCTCGTCGAGCTCCATCGCCTCCACGTAACGGCCGCGCGAGCGAAGGATGTTGGAGAGGTGGAAGCGCAGATACAGATACTGGAGGTCGTTGGGCCCCAGCTTCTCGCGCCACTCCTCGCGCAGGTCCTCGGCGAGGTTGGCGGCCGCGTTGAAGTCACCGCGCTTCCAGAGGTAGCGCACCCGGTCGATGAGGAGCCGACGGGTCTCCGGGTCGTCGCAGAGCCGGGCTCCGGACGGGGTGAGGTGCGGCCAGATGGTGCTGAACTGCGGCCAGGTCTCCGGGTTGTCGATCGGCTCGTCGGCGTCCGGCCGGGCGCCCGCGAGGATGCGGTGGACGGCGTGCCGCGCGTCCATCTGCTCCTGGTCGCTCAACTGCGCCCGGATCACGGCCTGCACGAGCCGGTGCACCTGGATGGAGGAGCCGACCTGGTCGACCTTGGCGAGGGCGAACCGGCCGATCTCCCGGATGACCCGGCCGAGCACCAGCTTCTCCTGGAGCGTGGCGTCGTACGGCTTGAGCGCGTCGATCATCTCCTTGCTGTAGAGGAGATTGGCCGAAATCGGCTCCGGCGCGAAGAAGGCGCACAGCTGGAGCAGCCGGACGGCCGCCGGTGAGCGCTGCTTCAGCCGTTCGATGGAGACGTTCCAGGTGGCGGCGACCGGCTCCGGGTATCCGGCGGGCTGGTTGAGCGCGAGGACGCTGGGCGCCTGCTGGGCCAGCTGCTCCAGATAGGCGGCGACCGGTGTCGCGGTCTCGGCGATCCACGCCGCCGCCTGCTCGACGGCGAGCGGCAGGTCGCCGACCGCCATCGCGACCTGGTCGGCGTCGTCCGCGGAGAGCCCGGGGGCGCGCCGCTGAAGGTGCTCGACCGACTCCTCGCGCAGGAACACGTCGACCGGCAGCGCGTCGCCGTACTGCGACCAGGTCTGGTTCCTGGAGGTGACCAGGACGTGGCCCGGGCCGCCCGGCGGGAAGAACCGCTTGATCTGCTCGGGGTCGTCCGCGTTGTCGAAGACCAGCAGCCAGCGCGAGGTGGGCACCCCGCGCCGCAGCCGGTCGATGGCCTCGCGGGAGGCGGCGTTCATGTCGTCGCCGCCCTGCACGCCCAGGCGTCCGCCGAGTTCGGCGAGTCCGGCCACCACGTCGTCCTGCTGCTCGGCGGACATCCACCAGACCAGGTCGTAGTCGGCCATGAACCGATGGACGTATTCGAGCGCCACCTGGGTCTTGCCGACGCCGCCGAGTCCGTACAGCGTCTGCGGCTGCGGCAGGACGACGGCGAGGCCGCCGCCGAGCTGGTCGCGCATCCGCTCCAGGACCAGCGAGCGGCCGGTGAAGCCCGGGTTGCGCGGCGGCGCGTTCCAGATCTTCGGCACGGTGCCGGGGAACCGGGGACCGGGCGCCACCCCGTCGCTGATCTGCACCGGCCGCTCCAGGGCGCGCAGCAGCGCGGTGGTCGCGTGCACCTCGTCGAGGCGGAACAGGTCCACCGGGTTGCGGTCGATGTAGGGGGCGGTGAGGCGGACGTCGCCGACCCTCAGCGGCAGCAGCTGGCGGCGCGCGCCCGAGGGGTCCTCGGCGGCGGCCCTGGACCATATCTCCACGGCCCGGGCCGACTTGAGGTAGGCGCTGGAGAGCAGCACCACGGTACGGGCCGCGCCCTCGGCAGCGACCGCCTCCCCGTCGGCGCTGCTGGGCTCGGCCGACACGTCGCGCGGCACGACCCGGAATCCGGCCCTGGTCAGGACGGACTCGATCCAGTCGGCCCACATCCGGTTCTCGGCCACGTAGCTGAGGAACAGATCGGCCGGTAGGGCGGGCCTGCGGCGGGTGAAGGCGTCCCGGATCCGCAGCCGGATCTCCTCGTTGACGGTCGGCATCGAGGTGATCCGGCCCTCGGTGACGACGGAGGCGAGGCGTTCGAAGGCGGAGAGCAGCGAGTTGGAGAGCCCGGCCTCGTCGCCGAAGGTCGCCAGCGTCTCCTCGTAGGCGTAGTACGGCTTGTACGGGATCTCCACCGCGCCCCAGTAGGAGGTGAGTTCCTCGCCCGACAGCCCGGCCGGGAAGCGGTCGAACTTGAGCCGGGCGAGCCCCCGGCCGGCGTCCGCCTTCTCCTTCTCGCCCTCGTCGATGCGCATCGGCACCGGCAGGATGCGGATGTTCTGTCCGCTGTAGCGCTCGTCGATCTGGCGGGCCACGGAGGCCGCGCCGTCGATGGACTGGTCGCTGAGGGTGAAGCAGTCCACCAGGATGTCGGGCAGGTGGACGGTGCAGATGTCGGCGATGTCGCTGAGGCCGGTGCGGCTGTCGATCAGGACGTAGTCGTAGTTCTCCTTCATGTCGTCGCGCAGCGCGTCGAAGAAGTGGCCGCCGCCGAGCCGGTCGTAGAAGTTGTCCCAGTCGAAGGTGGAGACGGTCGCCGAGTACTCGCGGTTCTGCCGTCCGGCGGAGACGAAGTCGAGAGTGCCGCCGTCGGGGAACTGCCAGCCCAGCGCCTCCGGGGTGAGCGAGACGGCGTGCGGCTGGATGCGCGCGTAGTCCCGGTGCCACTCGTCGGAGCGGGGCACGGGGCTGGTCGCGGCCCAGGCGTACTCGGTGATCAGGTCGATGACCCCGGTGGTGGCGCCGAGCGTCGAGGGGTCCAGGAACGGGTGGAAGAAGCGGTGCAGACCCGGGGCCTCCAGGTCCCAGTCCACCGCGAGGACCCGCTTGCCGTTGGCGGCGAGGATCCAGGCCGTGTTGGCCAGGGCCATGGTGCGGCCCGTACCACCCTTGTACGAGTAGAACGTGACGATGCGTCCGTCACGACTGGCTGTCATCCGTCTCCTCCGCATCGGGCGCGTGATCGAGCCTGTCGGGGATGTACTGCGTGATGCCGAAATCGGTGCCCATCGGCCCGACCAGGCGCGGCCGTTCGGTGTGCCCGCCCCCCGCCGGCGGATAAACCGTCGCGTGTCTCAGATACTGCTGTGCGGCTGCCTCCACGACCTGGGGCAGGATCTGCCCGAAGGCCTCCATGCTGGGCACGCCCTTGGCGGCGGCCCGGCAGGCGGCCCGTCCCTGGCGCATCTTGGACGGCATGGTCGACTCCAGACGCTCCGACAACTCCCCCTCCGAGGCTCTGCTCTGCTGGTCGTCCCGGTTCCAGGGGACGACCACACTCACCCAGGGCCGGTGTTCCGCGTCGAAGGCCGCGAGCCGGGCCCGGCGGTCCGGGTCCTCCAGCGCCCAGCGGTCCACCAGCAGGACCTCGGGCCGCGACGGCGGCTGTTTGCCGTCGAGGTGCAGCACCTCCTCGTCGAACGAAGAGACCGTGGTCTGGTAGTTGAGCGAGCGCACCATGTCCTCGGCGACGAGCGCCAACGGCCGGGCGGATATGGGGTGGTAGGGGTTCCAGTCCAGCGGACTGTCCCCGTAGTACGCGTCGTCGCGGCCCTCGGGCAGCTCATGGCGGGTGGGTGCGGCGACGGTGACGTGCATGGGGCGGGGGCCTTCACCGGTGGCCGCGCCGAAGGCGCTGGGGGCCAGCCGGTAGTCGACGTGCCGGCCGGGGCGCACGGCGGTGGCGTCGGCGACGCTCACTATCCGCTTGGCCAGTTCGTAGACCGCCCGCTCGTACTCCTCGGCGAAGATCCTGAGCTTGATCAGCCCGTAGAGCCCGTCGGTGACATAGCGGTCGCCGAAGGCCCGGTGGTTGAACTGCAACCGCTCGGCGGGGCCGGGTAACTGTTCGGGCGGGACCGGTACCCACAGCGCCGGCACGATCGCCTCGGCCGGGCGGTTGGTGTACGCCTGGTGCTGGATGGTGCGCTGCTCGAACGCGTACCACTCGCGGCCGCACATCTCGCTCGCGAAGTAGCGCGGCGAGAACAGCGGCACGAACACCCGGCAGGAGGCGAGGACTTCACCCAGGCGCTCCGACCAGCCCTCGCCCGAGCGTATCTCCCGGTCCATGAAGCCGGCGGGCGCACCGGCGGGCAGGTCGGTCATGGCCATCACATGGCCGCAGAGATCACGGAAGAGCCGCTCCACCCACATGTCGGGGTCCGGGCCGCCCGCCCCGTACCTCGGCGTGTGCGCGTAACTCAGAAAGAAGTAGGGCCGATGTTGGTCGGCCGGACGCGGCTGCGCTGATGCGTGCACACGACCCCCGTCCTGCAGTATTGAAGAACATCATTCCGGAGCGAGCTGCGCTCCATCCCCTCACCGTTCGGTCAAACAAGGCCGCTTTTCGGTCATCCAGTTCACCGCATGGTCCACCGCACCCCTGATCGAAAACAACCGGGCGGTCCTTGCCCCCAGCTGCCACTCTTTGCGCACTTCCTCCGGAAGGTCCGCCCCCACCGCCTCGAAGTCGCTGTCGTCAAGATCCACATCGGAATAGTGGAACCAGGCCCGCCGACCGTTCGCGTCCCGCACCACACAGCTGTACAACTTCTTCGGCGGATCGGCGAGATAGCGGTATTCGGCGAGGTGAAAGGCGGTGCAAACGGAGAATCCCACATTGATCATGAGTACTTTGGCGTCCTCGACGCCATAGAGCACTCCGAGCGGCGACTTCTCGCCCAGATGACAATCCGGTGCGTGTCCCTGCGTCAGCTCCAGGGCCCGGCATCCCCAGGCCGCGAAGGACGTCTGCGGATGGTCGCTGCGTACCGCGTCGTCACGCCTGCGGACCCACTCCGCCAAGCGGCCGATTCCCTGGCTGCGGGTGGTGTCCCGGTCGAAGGGCTCCATGTGGTTCTTGAAGTCCCGATACGCGGCGGGATCGCGCACATTTCTGGTCCTGGCCCGATGGGCCGGTGAGGTGAGCGAGTTGGCCGGGGTGAACGCCGGGACCACCAGCGTGCCCTTCAGCGGCCCGCCGAGCGCCGTCATCAGCGCCCGTCCCAGCACCCTCGGGGGCCCCAGACCGCTCATCGAGGCGTGTACGAGCAGGGTGTCCCCCCGCCGCACGCCCATCGCCACCAAGTCGTCGAGTAACGCGCTCCCCAGCGCTGCCTCGGCTCGTTCATCCACGGGCTGCCTCTTCCCACTCCAGCCGGACGGCGGCGACCAGGCTCTTCCCGCTCACGGTGAGTTCCGCCGCCTCCTCAAGAGCTTCCAGCGCGCGCCGGGTCTCCGCCAGAGTGCGCGCACTCCTGTCGTACGCGGCGAGGGCCACCCGCTCATGGGTTTCGGCCAGCAGGACCGACACCGGTACGGGCTCGCCGCGCCAGCCGACCGCATGCTGCCAGGCGCCGTCGAGCGCGTACAGGTCCGCGACATCGAGCAGGGCGCGCAGTTTGGCCCGCCGGAAGCCCTTCAGCAGCCCCAGGGCCAACGCCTCCCCCGTGAGCCCCACCGGCACCCCCAGTGCCCCGTAGCCGTGCCGCCCGACCACCGGCTCGCCGTCCCCGGCGAGCGGGGTGAGCGTGGTCAGCACCGCGGCCGCCTCGGCGGCGTGGCCGGGCACGGTGGCCGAGAGCAGCCCCCAGGCCGCGCCCAGCCGCCCGCTCCACTCGTCGGCCTCGCCGAGACCCAGGCGCGCCAGCACGTCCGTCCCGAAGCAGTCGCGGTACGGGTCGAGGTCGTCCAGGGCCGGATCGGGCGCCCCGTCCCGGCCGAGGCCCCGCACCGGCAGCCACTCGCCGCACGGCTCGCGCGGGCACTCCACGTCCAGCTCGAAGCCGTCCCCCCGGGCCCGGAAGCCCTTCTCGGCGGCGGTCACCACGACGCGGCCGCGCTCGCCCGGGGCGCCGACACGCAGCTGGCCGAGGCCCGGCAGGAGCAGCCGGCCGTCCTCGTACCCGACGGCGACGGGCAGTTCGAGCCGGGCGCGGACGGCGGCCGCGGCGGTGTAGGCGGCCAGGCGGTGGGCATGAGCCACGGCGTCCGCGCGCCCGGCGCGCAGCGCCTCCAGGGCGGTGAGCAGCCAGCTGCGCGCGTACGGCTGGGCCAGCACCTCGTCGAGCGCCGGGCCGTCGACGAGGGCGGTCAGCCGCCATGCCTCGTCCCACTCGGACCCACCGCGCCCGGCGAGGTCGACGTGCAGCCGGGCCAGCAAAGTGCGGGTCAGCTCGTGCTGGGACGCGACGAGTTCACCGGGGTCGGTGACCGCCTCCGGGACCATCCGGGCGGCCGTGCGCGCCTCGATGCCGCGGATCAGCGCCTCCAGGTCCCGGCAGTAGACCGACGGCCCGGCGAAGGCGTCCGTGCCCCGCTCGGCGTGGGCCGACCGGTAGCGGTGCGTGTAGAGCCCGCCGCCGCAGGAACGCACCACCGGGCACTCGCGGCACTCGGGCCCCACTCCCACGAGCCCGAGCTGGCGCACCCGTACGCCCGGGTGGGCGGCGACCTCGTCGAAGGAGTGCCGGAAGACGTCGAATCCGGTGGCGGCGGCCCCCTCGTAGGCGCTCTTGAGCGAGTCGACCTGCTCAAGGGTTCCGTCCGTCTCGACCACCACGAGGTCGGTGGGGGCCAGGCCCAGGGACTCGGTGAGGCTGGGGCCGCCGTTCAACGTCGACAGTACGGACTCGAACAGCCGTACCGGCACCCGTCCGCCCTGCTGTTCCCAGCGGTCGAAGGCGGTGAGGATCCAGTCGGCGTACTCGGTGGGCGAACCGTTCGGCCGGGCCGGGGGCGCGTCCCAGGTGGCGTGCGGCAACAGATAGTCGATGCGCGGCGGGTCCAGGGCGATCAGCGCGTCATGCACGGCGACCGGGTCGTTGGCCACGTCGATGGTGCAGAGCAGCCCGAGGAAGAGATGGCGGTAGCGCTCGCTCCGGAGCAGTTCGACGGCCTTGAGGACCAGGGGATGGCTGGTGCGGCCGTCGGCGAAGCGGCGGTGGCGGTCATTGGCCGATTTGTCCCCGTCGAGGGAGATGCCCACGCGCACCCCGAACTCGTCGAAGAGGTCGAGGTAGCGGGGGCTGAGCTGGAGGCCGTTGGTGTGGATGCGCAGATCGAGCGCCGCGACGCCGTCGAGAGCGGCGGTCAGTTCCTCGCAGACCCGGCGCAGCCGGGCGGGCCCTGCCAGCAGCGGCTCCCCTCCGTGCAGGATCACTGACACGGAGGGCAGTACGTGTTTCTCGGCGTGCTCGGCCAGTCGCCGGGCCGTCCAGGAGATCGCCTCGTCAGAGATTGCCTTGGGGCGGGTTCGCCAACTCTGATCAGGGGCTTCGTAGATATAGCAGTGATCACAAGCAAGATCGCATCTGCTGTGAACCTTGAGCACGATCTCGCGGAATGGGACCACGGGTCCAGTCATTCCGCCAGTCTAGGGCTCCGGGCGGGGCTAGAGCGCCGAGTTGAAGGTCGAGGCCTGCACAGGACGGGCGAGGGACGAGGGCAGCACGCGGCCGAGCTTCCTGGCGGCATCGGCGCCGCGGACGTCGATCTCTGCCAGGGGCACACGGCTCTTCTTCGCAGGGGCGAAGGAGAGAGAATTCACGGAGGTCTTCACGGCCGTCCTTGATGGGTAATTCCTGCATGTGGACAGTGGTACCGACGACATGCACCGTTGCAGTGTCGGCGGCACGACTTTACTCTCTTGGCCACTGTTGGCAACTGAGCACGACCACCTGAAACGAACAGGTGGCACAGCCTTAGCGGAAGATGTACGGAACGGGTCGTTCCATCGAAAGAGTGATGGATAAAACCGCAGACAGGGGTGGATGTGACGGCGATTCCCGGTCCTCTGCAAAGCATGGTCTTCCGCAACAACGACCTGCCGGGTCTCTTCCATCACGCGGACTCTCTGGCGATAGGGCGTCAGCGGGCCGCGGTGAACGTCACCCGCTGGCAGTTGTGCCTGCTGGTGGCGGGCGCGGCCCTGGCGGCGCTGCCGTGGAAGATGACGCTCGGTGGTGACTTCCGGCTGACGAGCGCGCTCAGCGCACTGGCGTACGCGGGGGTGCTCGCGGTGAGCTTCCGCGCCGCCCGCGGGCACGCCAAATCGCATTGGCAACTGAATCGTTCGGCGGCCGAGTTCATCAAATCCCTGTGCTGGCGCTATGCGGTGCACGGGGCTCCGTTCGACTCCCACGCGGCTTCCCCCGAAGGTCTGTTCACCCTCCGTCTGGAGGAAGGACTGCGGGAACTGCGGAAGGTGGGCTGGCAGGACCCGCGCGAGGACCGGGCGTCCGCGCTGGCCGACGCGGATCTCATCACCGCGCCCATGCGGGAGTTACGGGCGAAGGCCTTCACCGTACGCAAGGAGACGTATGTACGGGACCGGCTGATCGAGCAGCGCAACTGGTACCGGCGCCGACAGGAGGCGTCCCGGCGGGCCACCGCGCTGTGGACCTCCGCGATCACCCTGCTCACTCTTCTCGCGTTGCTCTTCGCGACGCTGCACACTTTCGGGGCGGCGCAGGACGTGAAGCCGGCCGGGCTGCTCTCGGCCGCGGCCGCCGCGGCCCTCGCCTGGAGCGAGATCCGCCGCCATCAGCCGCTGATATCGGCGCACTCGCTGGTGGAGCAGGATCTGATGGAGATGCATGTGGCCATGGAGAACACGGTCACCGAGCGGGAGTGGCCGGCGGCGGTGTACGAGACCGAGCGGGTCGTCTCACCCATGCACACCGACTGGCTGGCCCGGCTCCGCAGTTGACCGTCCGTCAGCAAAACGTCATCTCCGTCAGGGCCGGGTGAGCCCGTCGCGCCACACCACCGTGACCGTCCTGCCCAGGCTGCGGGCGTACTCGACGATGTCGCCCGTGCCGCCGAGCCCCCGCGCGGGCCGCCCGTCCCACACGGCCACCAGACGGTCGCAGTTGTCCGCGATATAGGCGCCGGCCGCGTAGTAGGCCTCGTCCGTGGAGTGCGCGAAGTCCATCCGGACCTCCTGCGTGGCCTGCCGTTTGAGGCCCTGGTAGCGGGCGAGTTCGGCGGCGTCGGTGAAGCCCGTCTCGTAGTCGCCGCTGGGAATCACCACGGTCAGGGACGCTCCGCATTCGAGGGCGACGGCCGCGAAGAGCTGATCGGCGCCGGCGGCGAGGCTGGACAGGGCCTCCAGCGAACCCTCGTGGCCGCACAGCAGCGTGCGCAGACAGCCGCGGATCTCCCCCAACGCCTCGGCGGGAATGTCTCGGTGACCGGTCACTCCGATGCGTTTCACTGGCTCACCCCGTGTGTCCGCTCGCCTCTCCGCCGTGAACATCCTCCCAAAAAGGCGCAACGCGTCCAGTGGTGCGCAGCGGACTACGGCCACACGAGAACGAGCCCCCGCCCGGTGGCCGGACGGGGGCTCGCCGCCGCCTGGGCGGCCAAGTGATCAGCCGTCAGAAGAGGCTGACGCCATAGGCGCTCATGGCCTTGACCACGGGCTGGAAGAACGTCGTGCCGCCGGAGGTGCAGTTGCCGCTGCCGCCGGAGGTGAGACCGAGGGCGGTCGAACCGGCGTAGAGCGGGCCGCCGGAGTCGCCGGGCTCGGCGCACACGGTGGTCTGGATCAGGCCGCGCACGATGTCGCCGTTGCCGTAGTTGACGGTGGCGTTGAGCGCGGTGACCCGGCCGCTGTGGATGCCGGTGGTGGAGCCGCGCCGGGTGACGCTCTGGCCGACCGTGGGGTTGGCCGCGCTGCTGATGCGCTGGCTGCCCACGGCGCTCGGGTGGGCGAGCGAGGTGTTGGTGTACTGCACCAGACCGTAGTCGTTGCCGGGGAAGCTGGTGCCGACCGTGGGGCCGATGCTCGTCGCGTGCGAGGAGCTGGTGTAGTAGTTCGGGTAGCCCTGGGTGCAGTGGCCGGCCGTCAGGAAGTAATTGGTGCTGCCCTTCTTGACGTTGAAGCCCAGCGAGCAGCGCCAGCTCGGCGCGTAGATGGCGTCGCCGCCGGAGAGCAGCTTGCTGATCCGGCCGTCGGTCCGCTCGACGCGTATCGCGGACGCGCCGGTCCCGGCCTGCCGCTTGATCTTGGCTATGTCGGCCTGGGTGACGCCCGCGTCGGCGGTCACGACCAGCGTGTGGGTGGCGGGGTCGACGTGCCAGGCGGTGCCCGCGACATCGGCGCCGAGTACGGCGTCGCTCACGGCGGAGAGCTGGGTGGCGCTGAACGTCTGGGCCGGGCTGGCGCTCGCGGTGGGGACCGCGAGAGCGGCGGCGGCGACGAGCCCGGTGGAGACGGCGGCTGCTTTGGCGCGTCTCGCGAGAGAGCCGCGACGCAGGGGGATGGTGCGCTTGATCCTCACTTCTGTTCCCTCCCGAGGGAAGTCGAGGGGCCCGGGTCGGGTGGGGGGACCCCGTGAGGCGCGGCCAAGGGCCGACGGCAGCACGATGAAGCGCCGCCGTGCTCCTGACAAGCGCTGGGAGGGAGTATTCGGCGGCCCGGCCGTCAGGCGCAAGGGCGCCTTTCGGCCGGGCGGTTGGGCGACCGGGGCGCGCGGGTCAGCCGGTGAGCACCGTCCGCTCCCCCGCCGGGACGGCGACGTCCAGCGTGTTGCCCGGGGGCGGGAAGGGGCAGATGAAGTGCTCGGCGAAGGCGCACGGAGGCAGCAGTGCGCGGTTGAGGTCGACCGTCACGCTGCCGTCCGCCGCGGGTGCGCCGGGGCGCAGAAAACGGAACCGGAAGGTCGAGTTCCCGCTGGTCGCGTCCGCGAAGACGGCCCAGAGCGAGCCGTCGGCCTCGACCGCCACCTGAAGGGTGTGGTTTCGGCCGTCGAGCGTGAAGGCGAGCTCGCCGCCGAGCCCGAGCCCGCGCTCCACCCCGTCGGCGTTCGCCACTTTGACGGTGCGCGCCTCGGCGTACGGACGGAAGGTGCCGGGCACCGCCCAGCGGGCGTCGTACGGCGTCGCCTCGATGCCCTTGAAGGCGCGCCGGCGCTCGGCCTCGGGGTCCCAGATCCGTACCGCCCACAGCCCCTCGCGGCGCAGCACCACGAGCCGCCGCGCGCCCTGGGCCAGCCGTGACTGCCCGATGGGCGCGTGGTCGGCGGTGAGCCGGACCTCGCCGGTGAACTCCTGGCCGTCCAGGGTGATCCCGTCCTCGGCGCCCGCCGTGAGCACCACCTCGTCGCCGTCTTCGCGCCAGCGGCCCGGCACGGCCGGAATTCGACCCTCCACGGCGTCGGCGAGCCAGTGGGTGCCGGTCAGCGCCAGGGGGCCGTAGGGCGCCGAGACGGTGGCGATGCGCCGTTCGTGCCAGCGGTCCCACTCCTGTGCCGCGTCCTGCGGTTCCGTCGCCGCGTCCGTGCTCATGGTGATCCATCCTTCCGTACGGGGGTGCGCAGCCCCAGATGCGAGCGCAGTGTCGGCCCGGAGTATTCCGAACGGAACACGCCGCGCTCCTGGAGCAGCGGCACCACGTGGTCGACGAAGTCGTCCAACCCGCCCGGGGTCAGGTGCGGGACGAGGATGAACCCGTCGGCGGCGTCGGCGCGGATGAACTCGTCGAGTCGGGCGGCGACCGACCCGGGCGTGCCGATGAACGACTGGCGGGCGGTGGTCTCGATGACCGTCTGCCGGATGGACAGGCCCTTCGCCTCCGACAGCGCCCGCCATCTGGCCGCGACCGCGAAGGGATCGCCCACCTTCACCCGCCCCTGCACCAGCGTCGATCCGGGGTCCGGGTCGATGTCGGGAAGCGGGCCGTCCGGGTCGTACGCGGACAGGTCGCGGCCCCAGATCTGCTCCAGGGCGACGATCGCGTTCTGCGGGGAGACCTGGCTGCGGCGGATCTCGGCGGCCTTCTCCTGCGCCTCGGCGTCGCTGTCGCCGAGCACGAACGTCACCCCCGGCATGATCTTCAGGTCCTCGGGCTTCCTGCCGTACTTGGCGAGCCGGCCCTTCACATCGGCGTAGAACGCCCGCCCGGCCTCCAGGCCGCCGTGCCGGGTGAAGACGACGTCGGCCGAGGACGCGGCGAACTCGCGGCCCTCGCCGGAGTCCCCCGCCTGGATGACGACGGGATGGCCCTGCGGCGGGCGCGGCAGCGTGAACTGCCCCGATATGGCGAAGTGCTGACCCTGATGGGAGAAGGGACGGGAGGTTCCCTCCGCCGCCCAGGAGTCCCACAGCTCGCGCGCGGTGGCGACGAACTCGGCGGCCCGGGTGTACCGGTCGGCCCGGTCCAGATAGCCGCCGCGCCGGAAGTTCTCGCCGGTGAACGCGTCGAACGAGGTGACCACGTTCCAGGCCGCGCGGCCGCCGCTGAGGTGGTCCAGCGAGGCGAGCCTGCGGGCGAGTTCGTACGGCTCGTTGAAGGTGGCGTTGACCGTGGCGGCCAGGCCCAGGTGCTCGGTGACGGCCGCGAGGGCGCTGAGGACCGTGATGGACTCCGGGCGGCCGACCACGTCCAGGTCGTGGATGCGCCCCTTGTGCTCGCGCAGCCGCAGCCCCTCGGCGAGGAAGAAGAAGTCGAACCGGCCGCGCTCGGCGGTGCGGGCCAGATGCTCGAAGGAGGCGAAGTCGATCTGGCTGCCCGAGCGCGGGTCGGTCCAGATGGTGGTGCTGTTGACGCCCGGGAAGTGGGCGGCGAGGTGCATCTGCCGGGTCATGACGCCCTCCCGGCCCGCGCGTACTGGTTGACGGCGCGGGTCAGGCCCAGATGTTCGCGCAGTGTCGCGCCGGGATAGAAGCCGCGCAGTAAGCCATGGTGCTGGAGCACGGGCACGGTCCCGTCGACGATCAGCGCGAGATCGCGTCCGGGGTCGGCCGGGCGCAGATGGAAGCCGTCGGCGGCGCCCTGCCCGCACCAGTCGCCGATCAGAGTGGCGAGGCCGACCGCGTCGGCCGTGGTGCGCAGTTCGACCGGGATCGAGACGAGCACCCGGAGCCGTTCCGGGTCGCGGCCATGGGCCCGCACCCGGTCGCGCAGCTCCTCGCGGGCCTCGCGCGCGGTGGTGGGGTCCTCGGCCCGTACGAGGGCGACGTCGGCGTGCCGCACGGCGGCGGCGCGGGCCTCGGCCCCGGTCGCGTCGATCACGGTGACGGGGTGGCCCTGGGGCGGCCGGGGCACGATGGCGGGGCCGCGCACCGAGAACGTACGGCCTTCGAAGTCGACGTAGTGCAGCTTGTCGCGGTCGATGAAGCGGCCGGTGGGCTCGTCGCGGATCTCGGCGCCGTCCTCCCAGCTGTCCCACAACCTGGCCGAGACTTCGGCGACTTCACGGGCCTCGTGCCACAGCTCGGCCAAGCGCGCGGCCGGGCGGCGGCCGAAGAGCCGGGCCTCGGCCTCGGTCGTGGACACGTCCGGGCGCCAGCCCGCCCGGCCCCGGCTCACCCAGTCGAGGGTGGCCACGGCCGAGGAGACATGGAACGGCTCGGTGTGGGTGGTGGTCACGGTGGGGACCAGACCGATCCGCCCGGTGGCGGGCGCGACCCGGGCGAGCACGGCGAGCGCGTCCGGGCCTGGCCGGGCGAACGAGTCGCCGAGGGTGACGAAGTCGAGTCTGCCGCGCTCGGCGAGCCGGGCGAGCCGGATGTAGTGCGGGGCGTCGTAGTGCGGTGGGCCGCCGAGCTCGGCGGCGAGGTGGAGCGGCCGGGTGGCCGACCTCTCGGTGGCGCTCATCGGGTGGTCCCTTTCGGATAGCGGCGTCGGACGGAGTACGGGGTGAGCGGCCGACCGGTCAGGCACTGAGGCGGCGGCACGCCAGGTCGCGCAGGAGACCCAGCGCGGCGCGCGCGGTCGCGTCGTTCTGCCGGAACGCGGTGCCGCCGGTGCGGGGCCGGGTGAAGGCGCCGGACGACCGCGCGGTGGTGTACGGGCCGAGCGCGAAACGGCGGGGGTGCGGGCGGCTCTCGCGGTCCAGGACGCGCCCGTCGGCGGGGTCCACGGTGAGCAGCCCCGCCTCGGACGCGCCCGCCCCGTCCCGGTACAGCGCACGCAGCAGTGGGCTACGGGTGCGCTCCGAGGACGGCTCGGGCAGCCGTGCCTCGACCAGTGCGCGGGCCTCGATCCACTCCCCGGGCACACTGGCGCCGCCCGCCCGGAAGACGCCCGCGTCCTCGTCGCTCTCGACGGTGATGCCCGCGCCGAGGAAGCGCACGATCCCGGCGTCGGAGAGGGCGAGCAGCCGGCGCAGCCGGGGGCCGGGCGGGCCGGAGGCGAGATGGCTGAAGAACCCGTGCCACCAGCGGCCCACATCGCCGAGCCGGGGCAGCTGCCCGTACACGGAGAGAAGCCCGAGGAACACCGCCGAGTCGACGCTGTGGGCGGTGTCATCACGTCGCGTCAGGTCATGGCGGATGTATCCCCGCAAGCCCTCCTGAAGCGCTTCGTACGACGCGAAGCGCACCCCGTCCAGGGGGTGGTCAAGGGCCTCCAGGTCGAGCCGGTCGGCCGGGTCGGGGACGGCGGCGGCGATCAGGGCGGGCAGTTCGGGGCCGCCCGGGTCGGCGGCCGCGTATTTCTCCTCGAAGTCCGGCCAGTCGACGGCCGTGCGCTCCGGATGGGCGGTGAAGAGCCGGTGGTAGTGGGCGAAGCCGAGCTCCTTGCCGATGAGCGGCCAGACGTCCCGGCGGAAGTCGGGGCGGCCCGGCCGGCCGAGCAGGTCGTCGACGGCCTCGGGCCCGAAGAAGCGGGGCAGCGGCGGACGTTCGCCCTGCCAGCCGTATCCGATCTTGGAGTGGTACGGGACACCGCGCCGCGACCCGACGTGCAGCACCGGCTCCCGGCCCGACGGGCGGTAGCTCCCGTCCGCCGCGAACCGACCGCCGCGCCCCTCGGTCAGGAGCACCATCAGGTCGATGAAGGCGAGCCCGAAGCCGCGCACGATCACCGGTTCGCCGGGGCGCAGGGCCGACAGATCCGAGTCGGCGGTGAAGTCCGGCGGCAGATGGACGAGGCCGTGGCGGTCTGCGAAAGCCGCCAACTCCCGCTGTTCGTCGTCGAGTTCGGCGTCCAGATGGCCGATGGTGAGCACCACGAGATCGGCGGGCAGCGGTTCGGCGCGGCCCTCCAGGCGGACGTACTGGCGGCCCTCGCGCGGTCCGGCGATCCGCAGCGCGCGCGTGCGGTGCTCGTGCACGGTGACCGTCGGCCCGAGCGCGGCCACCGCCTCCTCGTACACCCAGCGCAGGTAGGCGCCCTGCGCCGGCCGGCTCGGGAAGGTCCGCCCGTCGATCCCGGCCCATTCGGCGAGGGTGGGTCCGGGGCGTACCGGCCCCTCCTGCTGGACGGTCTCGTCGGTGAACATGGTGACGTCCTCGGCCATGGAGTTCATCCACAGCAGCGGCGACTGCCCGGCGCGCCAGATCCGGCCGCCGCCCGCCGGATACGGGTCGACCAGATGGACGTCCAGGGGCCGGTCCCCGTACAGCTCGGGGAGGTTGGCGGCGAGGCGCTCCAGGAATCCGGTCCCCCGCGGACCGGCTCCCACCACGACGATCGACGGCCGGTGAACGGAGCCTTCGGCGGGCCGGGCCGACGGCTGTCCGGCGGGTTTCGGGAGTTTCGGGACGGCAAGGGGCATGCGAAGGCTCCGTGGATGCAGAGATCGAACACGGTGATGCCTTCACGAACACGGCGCGGACCAGCCCCTCAGCACGGTCCGTTGCCGAGGCTATGCGGTGCGTACGGCCGCTTGTCAAGCCTGTCCGTACTGTGAGCCGTACGTCTCAGGTCGGTTGACGCGGATACGGATGCCTGTTCCACTTGGGCCATGCATCCGCAGCAGTGGCTGGTCACGCGCTCCCACATCGACTTCGGTCGAGTGTGGTCCTGTTCCTGTTGAGCCGACCCCCTGCACGGCCGCGCATCGCGGTTCTCTCTTCTCCTCCCGCGCCTTCACCCACCTGGCACCGCGCACCCCTCCCCTCGCACCACCGCACCACCGGCATGACGGCGCGTCAGCAGTCGCAGCCGCAGCCGTCACATCCGTCGCAGCAGCAGCCTTCACAGCTACAACAGTCCGCACAGCCGCTGCAGTTGCTGCAGCAGTCGCAGACGTCACAGCAGTCACAGTCGCAGTCCCGGCAGAAGCCCTCGCGCTTGCGCCGGGACCAGGGCCCCTCGTACTCCTTGGCGCAGCACATCTGACAGGTGCAGCAGAGCCCGGCGAAGACACCGCACCCCGCGAGGAAGCCGCGCGGCGCGGGCGGCCGGGGACCCTCGCCCTGCGGCGGGGCGCCGTACGGGTTGCCGGGCACCGGGGCGTACGGGCTGCCCGGGCTCGGCGCGTACGGGTTGCCCGGCGGCGGTGGCGTGTAGGGGCCGTACGGTCCCGGCTGATGCGCGGCCCGCGCCGACCCGTCACCGTGACCGCCGTGTGCGCAGCCCACCGTCCCGAACGACCGGTTCACGGACTCGCCGAGCTCATGGGCGAGGAGTACGTGCGCGAGCTTGCCGTCGACGAAGTCGACCTCGCGCAGGGCGAGCCGGATGCCGTGCACGGCGTCGTCGGCGAGCCGACGGGCCTCGGCGAGGTCGGTGCCGGTCGCGGTGAGCGGGTTCCAGGCGCCCGACGCGGCGTCAGATGCCTGGTCCTCGACGGCGTCCAGCAGATGCGCGAGCCGGCCGAAGAGGCGTCCCGCCTCCGCCAGCGGCTCCGCGTTGTGCGGGCGCCCGGCCAGGACGGCGGTGTGGGCGAAGGCGGCGGCCGTGGCCGTCTCGGTCGGCTCGGTGACGGTGAGCAGCGAGGTGCCGGGCCCGGCGAGCGCCTCGATCGCGGTCTGCCGGTCGACCGCGTCGACGAGCACCGCCGTGTCGAAGCCGAGCGACGCACCCGTGCGGGCGCCCGCCCTGTCCCAGCTCGCGGCGACCCGGCGGGCGGCGAGCGCCACGGGCCTGCGCTTCAACAGGCCGTCCCGGTCGGCCACGTGGTCGCGGACCTTCGCCGAGGCCAGGACCAGGGAGACGGCCGCGGCGAGCCGGGCACCCTCACCCTTGGCGACCGGGGCGGTCCGCATCGCGCGCAGGGGGCACGGCCCGGCCGTGCGCCGCCATCCGGTGGTCCGCTCGACCTGAGCCTCCGTCAGAACCGAGACGATCAGGCCGTCGTAGTTGGTCACCACCCTGGCGAGCTGTCCGTGGTCCGAGCGAAGTGCCAGGCAGAGCCCGCACAGATGGGCCATCCACTCAGTCTTCAGCCCTTCGCTGAGCCGATGCGAGCAGGGCCTGACGATTCCGAACACGACGCTCCCCCGGTGACGTAGGACACACGCCCTACGCCTCGTTCAACAGTGCGCCAGGCATCGTATCGAGCCATCCGTTCACTCGTACGCCCCCTCCATCACCCGTCTGGACGGAAGTTCATATTTTGTATCCGTTACCCGTCATACAGCGGAAGAAAGCTGACGATTCGCCACATCTTCTGCACCAGTACCGTCACGAATCCCCTGTGCGGCGGCTATCCACTTGGCGCGGTATCCGCATCATGGACGACCATAGGGATACGGAACGCAAGAAGTGGCAAGAAGAAGTCCGCTGTGAGAGGAGGCGTCCATGGGATCGGTGCGCAAGGCGAGCGCCTGGCTGGGACTTGTCGAGGACAACGACGACCGCTACTACGACGACGAGTACACCGAGGAAGCCGGGTCCGGCGAAGCCTGGGTGACGGACCCGCGGGTGCGGGTGGTCTCCGAGGCGGCCGAGGAGCAGGGCCGCCGGATCGCCACCGTCACCCCCGACGGCTTCCGGGACGCGCGCGGCATCGGCGAGCTCTTCCGGGAAGGCGTCCCGGTCATCGTGAACCTCACGTCGATGGAGCCCGGTGACGCCAAGCGCGTCGTCGACTTCGCGGCCGGGCTGACCTTCGGGCTGCGCGGCTCCATCGAGCGGGTGGCGACGAGGGTCTTCCTGCTGACCCCCGCCGACACCGAGATCGTCAGCGGCGAGGCGGGCCGCGCCACCGGCGGCTTCTTCAACCAGAGCTGAGCGAGGCGCTCACCGGATCCCCGTTCCCAGGGCCCTAGCGGAACGCGTCGAGTCCGGTGAGCGCCTTGCCCAGCACCAGCTGGTGCATCTCGACGGTGCCCTCGTACGTCAGCACCGATTCGAGGTTGGTGGCGTGCCGCATCACCGGGTATTCGAGCGAGATCCCGTTCGCTCCGAGGATCGTGCGCGAGGTGCGGCAGATCTCGATGGCCTCCCGCACGTTGTTGAGCTTTCCGAAGCTGACCTGTTCCGGGCGGAGCCGGCCCGCGTCCATGCGCAGGCCCAGGTGGTGGGCGAGCAGGATGCCCTTGTGGAGCTCGACCGCCATGTCGGCGAGCTTGGCCTGGGTGAGCTGGAAGCCTCCGATGGGCCTGCCGAACTGCTCGCGGCTCTTCGCGTACTCCACGGCCGCCTCGAAGGAGGAGCGGGCCGCGCCCATCGCGCCCCAGACGATCCCGTAGCGCGCGTGCGAGAGACAGCTGAGCGGCCCCTTGAGGCCGGTGACCCCGGGCAGCACCGCGTCGGCGGGCAGCCGTACGTCGTCCATGACCAGCTCACTGGTGACCGACGCCCGCAGCGACCACTTGTGCTTGATCTCCGGCGCCGAGAAGCCGGGGGTGTCGGTCGGTACGGCGAAACCGCGGATGCCGTCGTCGGTCTGCGCCCACACCACCGCGACCCCGGCGACCGAGCCATTGGTGATCCACATCTTGCGCCCGTTGAGCACCCAGTCGGTGCCGTCCTTCTTGGCGTAGGTGCGCATGCCGGCCGGGTCGGAGCCGTGGTCGGGCTCGGTGAGGCCGAAGCAGCCGATGATCTCGCCCGCCGCCATACCGGGCAGCCAGCGCCGCTTCTGCTCCTCGGAGCCGTACTTCCAGATCGCGTACATCGCCAGTGAGCCCTGGACGGAGACGAGCGAGCGGATGCCCGAGTCGGCCGCCTCCAGCTCCAGGCAGGCCAGGCCGTACTGGACGGCGGTGGCGCCCGCACAGCCGTAACCGGTCAGGGACATGCCGAGCGCGCCGATCGAGCCGAGCTCGCGGGCGAGTTCGCGGATGCCGGGGAGCTCGCCGTTCTCGTACCACTCGGCGATGTGCGGCAGGACCCGGTCGGCGGCCCAGGAACGGACGGTGTCGCGGATCGCGAGGTCCTCGGCGCTCAGCAGATCGTCGATGCCGAGGGGGTCGGCCGGGTCGAAGGGGGGCAGCTTGGCGGGTGCGGACATGAGGGATGCCTCCGGCGGCTCGCTCGGAACCTGTGCGGCTCAGCTAAAACTAGCAGTGGTAGTTATTGCTGAGCGCAGACGTTACGGGTCAGTGTCCCGCGCGTCCAGACCCCGCGGCCTCGGCGGCGGGGACCATCGGCTGAGCGGCCGTCGCCGACGGCTCGTCGGCGCGCTGGGCGGGCAGTTCCGCGTGCTGCGCCGCGCACTCCATCACCCGCGGCAGCCGCAGCGCGGCCAGCGCGCCGAGGACCAGCAGACCCACGCTGACCAGCAGCGTCACATGCAGACCGTGCACGAAGGACTGCCGCGCGGCGCTGCGCAGGGCCTCCCCCGCGGGCCCCCCGAGCCGGGCCGCGATGTCGTACGCCTCGCCCAGCGAGTTGGCCGCGCCCGCCGACGCGGTGTCCGGCACCCCGGGGACCGAGGCGACGCCGGGCGCGTAGGCCGCGTTCATCACGCTGCCGAGCAGGGCTATGCCCATCCCGGCGCCGAGCTGGTACGAGGTCTCGCCGATCGCGGCGGCGCCGCCCGCACAGTCGGCGGGCGCCTCGCTGAGCATCGATTCGTACGCCCCGAAGAGCGTCGTCTGCAGGCCGAAGCCCAGGACTATGAAGGCGCAGGTCAGCAGCGCCGGCCGGTCGTGCTGACCCATCAGGACCAGGAGGAGGACCGCCCCGGCGGTGAGCGCGAAGCCGCAGGCGACCATCGTGCGCGGGCCGAACCTGCGCAGGGTGTGCGAGCCGGTGGCGCCTGCGGCCATCGCGGCGAAGGTGAGCGGCAGCAGCCGCAGGCCGGTCTCCAGCGGGCTGAGCCCGAGGACCAGCTGGAGGTACTGGACCGCGATCAGCTCCAGGCCGACCAGCGCCAGCATGGCGAGGACGATGCACCCCACCGAGGTGGAGAAGGTGGGCCGGGAGAACATCCGCATGTCGACGAGCGGATGCGCGCGGCGCTTCTGGCGGCGTACGAACAGGACGATCAGGGCGGTGCCCGCGCACAGCGGCGCCAGGGTCCAGTCGTCCACGAGGCCGTGACCGGCGCCGACGCGCTTCACGCCGAGCACCAGGGTGAGCACACCGGCCGCCGCCATCAGCGCGCCGAGCACGTCCCACGGCCCGTCGGCGGAGCCCTTCGACTCGGGCAGCAGCCTGCGGCCGAGCGGCAGGATCAGCGCCATCAGCGGGATGTTGATCAGGAAGACCGAGCCCCACCAGAAGTGCTGGACCAGGAAGCCGCCGAGCACCGGCCCGGTGGCGGCGCCGATCGCGGCGGTCGCGGTCCACACGCCGATGGCGGTGGCGCGTTCACGACGGTCGGGGAAGACCGCGCGCAGGATCGAGAGCGTGGCGGGCATGATCATCGCGCCGCCGACCCCGAGCAGCGCGCGGGCCACGATCAGCACCTCGGCCGAACCGGCGAGGGCGGCGACCGCCGACGCCGCGCCGAATATCCCGTAGCCGAGCAGCAGCACCCGGCGGCGGCCGACGCGGTCGCCGAGGGTGCCGAAGAGGATGAGGAGCGCGGCGCAGACCAGGGGGTAGGCGTCGACGATCCACAGGAGCGCGGTGGCGCTGGGGCGCAGGTCCTCGGTGACCGAGGGGACCGCGACGTGCAGAACGGTCGCGTCGAGCGCGACCAGCAGCAGGCTCACACAGAGGACGACGAGGACGACCCAGCGGTTCGCACCGCCGGTGACGGCACGCGCGCGAGCGGCGGCCGGTGTCGTTCCTGCCATGTGTGTACCTCCTGTACGGCGGCCCCTGCCGGGGTCCCGGGACGCGCCGGCCTCGCGGTGACGCGTCGTCCCTCGCTCTCGGCGGCCCCACGACCTGCTCGGTCTTGGCGGGCCCGGCATCGACGATGCGAGTGATCCGTCAGCGTACGCGAGTTCAAGCCATCGGCACGTGGTGCACCTCTCACCCCGTACGCCCCACGGGTGTGGCGTACGCCACTCCGTTACGCCTGCGTGCACTCCGCTTCACCCACAGCTCACCATGCGAGGAAGTGCGACGACGGAAGTGCGGCGGGGCGACGGGCCGGGCCAGGATAAATGATCTTGGCACGCCGTGCCGCGATTGCCCGGCACACCGTGCCGGGGCCGATGACCGAACGATGAATTCCGCCCAGCTTCCCGGCGAACCAATTCATCGGATCCAATGCGCGTTCCCGAACCGGGCCGGACGGAATAGATCCCAAGGTCATCACCGTATTTTCCGGGCCCGGGAATAATCCGGCGCGTGAGACCTACTCCACATCACATCGTCATCACAAACCCGCCGGATCGGCCTGGGCTGTCACTCACTCGCTGTAACGTCGATTGAGTGCGTACCGACCGAATCTTCGCCCGTCTGGACCGGGAGCCCGAACCGCCGAAGATAGCGATCCCGCGGATGAGCCGTCACCGCGTGATCCTCTTCGCCGCGACGATGGCGTTCTACCTCGCCATCGTCGTCGCCGTGCTCGCCTCCTCCTGGCTCGTCGAGCTGGACTGGAAGGTCATGCTCTACCGGCCGTACGAGCAGTGGCCGCAGCTGCACGCCTTCCTCGACTACTTCGTGGTCCTCGGCCAGCGCGGCCCGACGGCGGTGATGGTCGCGGCCTGGCTGGGCTGGCGCTCCTGGCGGCAGCACACCCTGCGCCCGCTGCTCGCGCTCGGCGCCTCGCTGCTGCTCCTGAACATCACGGTCGGCGCGGTCAAGCTCGGCCTGGGCCGCCTCGGTCCGCACTACGCGACGCAGATCGGCTCCGCCGAGCTCTTCGCGGGCGGCGATATATTCCCCTCCGGCCACACCGCCAACGCGGTGGTGACCTGGGGCATCCTCGCCTATCTGGCCACCACCCCGAGGGCCCGGCGCTGGCTGTCGGTGATCTCGGCGATGGTCGCCCTCGGCGTCGGCGCCACCACCGTCTACCTCGGTACGCACTGGGTGAGCGACGTGCTCCTCGGCTGGGCGGCCGGGCTCCTGATCCTGCTCATGCTGCCCTGGTGCGAGCCGCTGATCGCCCGCGCCGAAGCCCTGGTCTTCGCCCTGCGCGCCAAGTGGCGCGCGCGTGGAACTGCCGCTCCCGCGCTGCCCGTTCCGGCCGGCGCGCTGCCCGCGATGTTCGCCCAGCGCAGCGTCAACGAGGACGACGCGCCGGTGCGCGAGCCGGTCGGCGTGGCCGGTAGCGGCCGCGCGGCCCGGGGCGCCACCCGGCCCCCCTCCGGCTCCCGCCCGGAGCGGCCCCCCGTGCCCCCGGCGGCCAGCAGGCGCCCGCAGCACTCCGAGCGCGCCCCGCGCCCGGCCCCGGCGCGCCCGATCGGCGGCTGACCCGGCGCCTGCCGCTCGGCACACTGGACGGCGGGGGACCGGTACGCACAACCACCCCCGCAAGGCGAAGGCCCCGCGGCTCCCCTCGGAGCGGCCGGGGCCTTCGTCGTACGTACGGACCGATCGCGGTCAGCCGCGCCAGCAGCGGATCACCGTGCCGTCGGCCACCTCGAAGTTCAGCCGCCCTTCGAGGTACTCCATGGTGATGATCGAGCCGGGCGGGAGCGACCTGACGGTGCTCCAGCCACGCGCGCGTGCGAGGCGCTCGGCGTCCTCGCCGGGCAGGCCCACATAGGCGTCGGGGGCATCGTCGGGCTGTGCGGAAGGGGTCGGTATGGGTGCCATGTCAGCCACCGTAGGCGGCCCCGCGCGGTGACGGAAGCCGGGGCCCCTCCGCTGCTCCTGCCCTGCCCGTGTCCGCACCACGTCCCCCGCCGGTCACACTTGTGTCACAGCATCCGGCGTGGGGTTTACCTCGAACTTGGTCACTCGTACGGGGAGTTCCGCGCGGCCCGACGCGAAATGCGGCACCCTTCGACAGATGGTTCGGATCCATTACGGAATTCACCGGACGGGGTCTCGCAAACATGCGCGGGAATTACTTCCCCGGCGCCCAGCGTGGGAAATTGACGGGCCATAGGGAATTCACGGCATCCTTACAGAATCCGCACCGACGACGGTTCCGCTTCGCCGTCGGCTGCGCCCGGCCCGTTTGGCTCGTATGCGCCTCTCCCGGTCACGTACGCACCCTGTCGGACCGGGTACCAGCGCGAGCATCATGGCTACCGGCCTGATGCCTGACACCTGAGTGGGGGCGGCGATGGGTACGGAGACGGCGACCGCGGAACCGGTGGAGGCCCGGCAGTCGGGCCGGGTGATCGTGGACTGGCTGACCACCACGGATCACAAGAAGATCGGGCACCTCTACCTGGTCACCTCGTTCGTGTTCTTCCTGGCCGCCGGAGTGATGGCGCTGCTCATGCGGGCCGAGCTGGCCCGCCCGGGCCTGCAGATCATGACCAATCAGGAGTACAACCAGCTCTTCACCATGCACGGCACGATCATGCTGCTGCTCTTCGCCACCCCGACCTTCGCCGGGTTCGCCAACGAGATCATGCCGTTGCAGATCGGCTCGCCGGACGTCGCCTTCCCCCGGCTGAACATGCTCTCGTACTGGCTGTTCCTCTTCGGCGGGCTCATCGTCATCGGCTCGTTCTTCGTCACCGGGGGCCCGGCCGCCTTCGGCTGGTTCGCCTACGCGCCGCTCAACTCCTCGGTCCACTCCCCCGGCGTCGGCCCGGACCTGTGGATCATGGGGCTCGCGCTCGCCGGATTCGGCACGATCCTGGGTGCCGTCAACTTCCTGACCACGATCATCGGGATGCGCGCGCCGGGTATGACGATGTTCCGGATGCCGGTCTTCACCTGGAACGTGCTGTTCACCTCGATCCTGGTGCTGGTCGCCTTCCCGGTGCTCGCGGCGGCGCTGCTCGTCCTGGAGGCGGACCGCAGGTTCGGCTCGGTGGTGTTCGAGCCGCAGTGGGGAGGCGCGCTGCTGTGGCAGCACCTCTTCTGGTTCTTCGGCCATCCCGAGGTCTACATCATCGCGCTGCCGTTCTTCGGCATCATCACCGAGATCATCCCGGTCTTCGCCCGTAAGCCGATCTTCGGCTATCTCACCCTGGTCGGCGCCACCATGGCGATCACCGGCCTGTCCATCGTGGTGTGGGCGCACCACATGTTCGCGACCGGCGCGGTGCTGCTGCCGTTCTTCTCGTTCATGTCGTTCCTGATCGCGGTGCCGACCGGGGTGAAGTTCTTCAACTGGACCGGCACGATGCTGCGCGGCTCGCTGAGCTTCGAGACTCCGATGCTGTGGGCGGTGGGGTTCCTGGTGAGCTTCCTGTTCGGCGGCCTCACCGGCGTCATCCTCGCCTCGCCACCGCTCGACTTCCATGTCACCGACTCCTACTTCGTGGTGGCCCACTTCCACTACGTCGTCTTCGGCACGGTCGTCTTCGCGACGTTCGGCGGCTTCTACTTCTGGTGGCCCAAGTTCACCGGCAAGATGCTCGACGAACGCCTCGGCAAGATCCACTTCTGGACGCTCTTCATCGGCTTCCACACCACGTTCCTGGTCCAGCACTGGCTGGGCGCCGAGGGCATGCCCCGACGGTACGCGGACTACCTGGCCGCCGACGGCTTCACCGCCCTCAACACGGTCTCCTCCATCGGCGCCTTCCTGCTCGGCATGTCCACGTTGCCGTTCCTCTACAACGTCTGGAAGACCACGAAGTACGGGGAGCTGGTGGGCGTCGACGACCCCTGGGGGTTCGGGCGCTCCCTTGAGTGGGCGACCTCGTGCCCGCCGCCGCGCCACAACTTCGTGACCATCCCCCGCATCCGCACCGAGTCCCCCGCCTTCGATCTGCACCACCCCGAGTTCGCCCCGTTCCGCGACGACCTGGCGGCCGAGGGCCGCAAGGAGAAGGAGCCGGTCGGGCAGGAGCCCGGACCGTCCTCCGACTGAGCCGCCGACGGCTCAGGGCCGGTAGGCCAGCTGTGGGACGGTGAAGCAGTTCGTGGTCATCTCCCCCTGGGCAACCCACCCCTTGCCGTCCTGCCAGCGGGCCACCGACAGACAGGTGCGGCGCTCCTTCGGCGGCCGGGCGAGATGCCCGTACGACACCGGGAGGAGCAGGCCGCGCGCGGTGTAAGGCTGCGGGCGGCCCAGGAAGTCCTCCACGCACGCGCGCGTGAGCGCGGCCGGGGGGCAGGAGCGGGCCGCGTCCGTGAACCACATCGCGGCCGCCCAGCCCTCCAACTGCCACTGGGAGAGCGTCTTGCCCTTCAGCGCCGCGCGGAACGCCGCCACCTGCGGGTCGTCCTTGTCGTCGTAGTCGCGCGACGAGCCGGTCGCCCACAGGGCGTTGCGGCAGCGCGGCGCGTCGCGGTAGTCGTCGCCGACGGCCGCGTTCCAGTTCTGCACATTGGTGACCTTCGCGGTGACCTTCACGCCGAGCGCGTCCATGGCCTCGCAGAGCTGCACATTGCCGTGGGTGTCCAGCGCGTCGAAGACCAGATCGGCGCCCCGGTCCTTCAGGTCGGCGGCGACGGCACGGAAGTTCGGCAGCACGAAGTCGACCTGTTCGCCGACCACTGAAAAGCCCTCGGCCTTCAGCCCGGCGGTCACCAGACGGGCGTACGCGGCGGACGCGGCCTGGTTGTAGGAGACGACGGCGGCCGTGCGCGCGCCCTGCTCGTTCTTGAAGTAGCGGTAGACCTCGGTGCCGCCGTAGAGGCTGCCGTCCCAGCCGACCGTGCCGTCGCGCGGGGCGTCGCTGCCGTAGATCCCGTACAGATGCGGATAGGTGTCATAGGCCGCGCCGATCGGCTGGCCGCCGATGTCGGGGACACCGGCGGCGGAGACCAGCGGCGCGCCCGCGTAGTCGAGCGCGGTCGTCGCGACCAGCGCGAACACCTTCTTCTCGTCCACCAGCCGGTGCACACACTCGGTGTTGCCGACCCCGCTGCCCCCGTCGTCGCAGGTCAGCACCTCGATCTTGCGCCCGCCGAGGCCGCCTTGGGCGTTGAGCGCGGCGAAGTAGGCGCGGGCGCCGTCGCGCGGCCCGGTGAAGGCGGCGCCGCCGACCGGGCTGGTCTCGCCGGCGATGATGCCGATCCGGATCGGCTCGGCGGCGGCGGGCGACGTCGGCCCGCCCTCGAAGTCCCGCTCGGGAAGCCGGCTGCCGCAGCCGGCGCCGAGCAGGAGCAGCGCCGTCAGCAGCAGTGCCTCAGCAGCCCGGCGCGGCCGCATTGCCGCTCAGCTTGACCAGCGCGCAGAGCGTCTTCACCGAGACCTTCCATGTCCCGTCCTGGAGCACCGCGGTGCCCTTGGCGCCGGGCAGCGCCGGGTTGCCGCCGACCAGCAGGTTGTACGTCACAGCGGCGCCGGTGGGCGAGGTGAACGTGACGCCGGTGACCTTCGCCGAGGACTGCGCCGCGTTCTTGTCGCCGCCGAACGCGGCGAGCAGCGGCCGCAGGGTGTCGCCGTTCTCCAGGACCTTCACCTTGGCGTCGGTGGACGCCCTGGAGTCGAAGAAGACCGCCCAGTTCCGCTCGATCCGCGCCTTGGCCGCCGCCGGGTCGGCGGGTTGGTCGAGGGCCGGGGAGTTGGCGGGCGCGGTCACCGTGGGCGAGGGGGACTTCGCGGAGCCGCCGCCGCTGTCCGAGCACGCGGACGCGACCGGGACCAGGACGAGGACCGCCGCGGCCGCCCAGGCCGCAGGTCGAACGCGAGTGCCGAGACTCATCTGGCTCACCACCAAGACCGAATGCTTCCAGGGTCTGCCGCTTCAGGGCATAGTGCAAGGAATCGCCTTCCACCACCAGACGCGACGCGGGACCTGGGGGCCTGATGCGGACTTCCCAGCTGCTGTGGGCGGGCCTCGCGGCCGTCGCCTGCGGCGCGGTCCTGTGCGTGGCGGGCTGGTACGGCGTGTCCGGCGAGCGGTTCGCCGCGCGCCAGATCCCGTATCTCGCCTCCTGCTCCGTGCCGGGCGCGGCCCTCCTGGTGGCGGGCGCGGTGCTCCTCGCGCGCGTGGAGGCCGCCCCACAGGTACCGCCTCGCCCGGCCGAGGCCCCGGCGGAACCCGGGCCGCCGTCCTCGGACGGCCCGCCGCTGTGCGTGCCGGGCGGAACGCTGGCGCACCGGCCCGACTGCCCGCTGGTCGCCGCGCGCCCCGACGCGCGGCCCGTCGGCGACCGGGCGCTCGACCCCTGCCCCCTGTGCGAGCCCTGACCCGTGGCGTCCCTGACGTACGACCTGACGCTCGCGGGCCTCACGGTCGGCAGCGCGGCGGCCCTCACCGGCATGGGCCTCGTCGTCACCTACCGCACCACCGGAGTGCTCAATCTGGCGCACGGCGCGATCGCCATGGTGTGCGCCTATGTGCTGCGCCAGTTGGTCGTCGACTGGCACTGGCCGCTCGCGCTCGCGGCCGCCGTGACCCTGGTGGTGATCGCCCCGGCCGTCGGCGTCGTGCTCGACGTCGTGGTCTTCCGCCGCCTCTCCGTCGAGGGCAACGACCCCACCCGGACGCTGGTCGCCTCGATCGGTGTGTTCGTGCTACTCGTCGGCGGCGCCGCGCTGATCTGGGGCCAGGGGGCGCGGCCCGACGCCCCGGCCCTGGTGACGGACGAGCCGTGGGGCCAGCTGGCGGTGGTCGCGGCGCTGGCCGCCCTGGTGGTGACGGTGACCCGCTGGACGCGGTTCGGCGGCGAGGTGCGGGCGGTCGTCGACAACCGCGAACTGGCCGCGCTCGGCGGCATCGACACCGACCGGGTGGCGTCGGTGGGCTGGGCGTTCGGCGCGTTCACGGCCGGTCTGACGGGTGTCCTGCTCGCGCCCTACGTACGACTCGACCCGTACGGGCTGCCCCTGCTCGTCGTCGAGGTCATCGCGGTCGCGGTGATCGCCAGGATGCGCAGTGCCGTGGTCGCGGTGGCGGCGGCGCTCCTGATCGGCGTGGCCCAGGCCCAGCTGACCCGGCTGCACCCGTCCGGCCGCGCCGAACCGCTCCTCCAAGCGGTGGGGGCGAACCTGTTCGTGGTGGCGCTGCTGGTCGCCGCCCTGGTGCTGCCGGGGGTCGGCGGGCGGGACGCGCTGTCGCGTACGACCGTGGCGGCGGTGCGGATACCGCCCGTGGCCTGGCTGGTGGCGGGGGTCCTGTTCCTGCTGCCGCTCGGCTTCGCGGGCTCCGATCTGCACACCTCGGTGCAGGTCCCGGCGCTGGCGATCATCCTGCTCTCGCTGGTCGTGGTGACCGGCCGGGGCGGCCAGATCTCGCTGGGCCAGACGGCGTACGCGGGTCTGGGCGCGCTCTTCACGGCGTGGCTCGCGCGGTCGGTGCCGGAGCTGGTCGCGCTGGGCCTCGCGGTGCTCCTGGTCGCCCCGCTGGGCCTGCTGACCGGCCGGCCCGCGATCCGCCGGCACGGCCTGGCGCTGGCCCTGGCGACGCTGGCGGTGGGCGTGGCGGCTAGCCGTTTCGTGTTCGCCCAGCCGTACGCGACCTCGGGCCTGACCGTGTCCCGCCCCGCGGGCCTGGCCGACGACCGCGCGTACTACACCGTCGAACTCGCCCTGCTCCTGTGCTCGTTGCTCGCGGTCGCCGCGCTGCGCCGGGGGCGTCCGGGCCGGGCGCTGGCGGCCATGCGCGACCACGAGGAGGGCGCGGCCGCCGCGGGCGTGCCCGTCCCCGCGCTCAAGCTCCTCGCGTTCGTGACGGGCGCCGCCCTGGCCGCGCTCGGCGGCGGCCTGCTCTCGATGGGCCTGCGCACCTTCGACCCGGGCGCGTACGACCCGGTGCGCGGGCTGCTCTGGTTCGCGGCGGTGGTGGTCCTGGGCGCCGACAACCCGCTGGGGGCGCTCGCCGGGGCCGCGCTCCTGGTCGGCCTGGACGCGGGGACCCGGGGCGGGGTGGCGGCGGCCGTCGTGGGCCTGCTCGCGCTGCTGATCGGGCGCTTCCCGCAGGTCCACGAGCTGCTGTCCCGGTGGCGGCGGCCCGCGCGTCCGCAGCCGCCACCAGCCCGCACAGCGCGCCCGGGCCCGGTCCCGGCGCCGCCCCCGCAGCTCACCGCGCACGGTGTACGGCTCTCGTACGGGCCGTACACCGTCCTGGCCGGGGTCGACCTGACCGTGCCGCCGGGCTCGGTCACCGCGCTGATCGGCGGCAACGGCGCGGGCAAGACCACCCTGTTCCACTGCCTGTGCGGGACCCTGCGCCCCGACGCGGGCCGGGTCGAGCTCGGCGGGGACGACATCACCCGCCGCCCGGCCCACGCCCGCACCCGGCTCGGCATCGCGCGGACCTTCCAGCGGATCGCCGTGTTCCCCTCGCTGACCGTGGAGGAGAACGTACGGGTCGGGGCCGAGCAGGGCCGGGTGCGGGACCCGGCCGCCGTGGAGCAGGCCCTGCGGCTGATGGGCCTGGCGGGCGCGGTACGGCGGCTGCCCGCGGCCGGACTGCCGACCGGCACGCTGCGCCGCGTCGAGCTCGGCCGGGCGCTCGCGGGCCGCCCGCACACCCTGCTGCTCGACGAGCCCTCGGCCGGTCTGGACGCAGCCGAGATCCGCGAACTGGCCCGGGTGCTGCGCGCGCTGGCCGCCGACGGCATGGCCGTCCTCGTCGTCGAGCACGACCTCGACCTGGTCGCGGACATCGCCGACCGGGTGCATGTGATGCGGGCGGGACGGATCGAATGAGCGCGCGGCGCGGAGGCGGGACATGGGCGTCGAGATCGAACTGAGCGGCGCCCGGGTGCGGTACGGGCCGCTGGAGGCGCTGCACGGGGTCGACCTGGCCGTGCCCGCCCGCGCCCTCACCGTCCTGCTCGGCCGCAACGGCTCCGGGCGCACCACCGCCCTGCGCGCGCTGGCGGGCACGGTGGCACTCGCGGCCGGGCGGGTGGTGTGGCAGGGCGCCGACGTCACCCGGCTGCCCGCCCATCTGCGGGCGCGGCGCGGCCTCTGCCTGGTCCCGGACACCCGGGCCGTGCACGCCGGTCTGACGGTCGCCGACAACCTCGAACTGGCCGCCCCCGACGCCGACTTCACGGTCGCGCTCGACGGATATCCGCAGCTGCGCCCGCTGCTCCCGCGCCGGGCGGGCACGCTCTCCGGCGGCGAGCAGCGGATGCTCGCCGTCTCGCGCGCGCTGCTGCGCGGTGCCCGCCTCGTCCTGCTCGACGAGCCGACCCAGGGCATGTCCCCGCCGGTCGCCGACCGCACGTACGACCTGCTGGCGGAGCTGGCCCGGGAGGCGGCCGTCGTCGTCGCGGAACAGCGGCTGCCGCCCGGACGGACGGCGATCGTGCATCACCTGCGGCGCGGGCGGGTGGTGTTCAGCGGCGAGAGCGCGGAGTTCGGCGACGGCTCGCCCCGATGACCGGTGGCCCCACCCGGTCGCAGGACCGGGTGGGGCCACGTTCGTACCGCGTTCGTAGCGCCGCTACACGACAACCCGTCCTACAGCGCGAGCCGCTGCCCGGGCAGGATCAGGTTCGGGTCGGCGCCGATGACGGCCTTGTTGGCCGCGTACAGCGTCTGCCAGCCCGTGCCGTGCGCCGCCGCGATGGCGGAGAGCGTGTCGCCCTCGCGCACGGTGTAGTCGCCGCCGCGCGCGGAGCGGTCGGCGTGGACGGACGGCCGCTCGGCGGACGCGGCCCGCTCCGGCTGAGCCTGGCGTGTTTCGGCCTTGCCCGATTCCGCCTTGTGCGGCTGGGACTTGGGCGCGTGGAACGTCTTCGACACGCTCTTGGGCTTCGGCGCGGACGGCTTCGGCGCCGATGGCGCGCTCCCGTACGCCCCCGCGACGGCCGAGCAGCTGGGCCACGCGCCCCAGCCCTGCGCGTGCTGGAGCCGGGTGGCGACGGCGATCTGCTGCGCCCGGCTGGCCCGGTCGGCGGTGGAGGCGTACGCCCCGCCGCCGTACGCCCGCCAGGAGCCGGCGGAGAACTGGAGCCCGCCGTAGTAGCCGTTGCCGGTGCTGATGTGCCAGTTTCCTCCGCTCTCGCACTGGGCGATGCGGTCCCACACCGCACCGTCCGCCGCGCCCGCCGGGCCGGCGGAGACCGCGAGCAGGGCCAACGGCGCCGCCACCACGGCGGCTCCGATCAGCGCCGCCGTGGCACGGACGCGCCTGGAGCCGGAACGACTGGTACCAACAGACATGAAGTCCCTCTTCCGAAGGACCCGGGGTTCCCCCTTGACGCCACGGCCCTCGACGCGTCCGGCGTCTCGGTCCGTGCCGCCCCGCCCGCCGGGGTCGTGCGCTTGCCTGTGGTGCGGTCGTACGAGTCGTACTGGTTCGTGCGGCCGTACGGGGCGGGCTGCCCGGGCGGTGCTCGATGCACACGGCGTGGAATGTAGGGACCGGATCACCCTGGTATCAACCAATGCCTTGTCATTCCAGGCCAGTTGACTATTACCCCAGGTAACGGCTATTTCAGGACACCCACTTGATTGAGGGATTTCAGGATTTGTCGACCTGCTGTCGAGCTGATCTGTGACTCACCTCACCGGGTCAACTTCCGTGCGTCCGCCACCTGTTGACATGGAGTGAGGAGTTCCGGGGGCGCGCTCACGCTGTGCGCCCGCCGGTTCGATTCCGTTCGCCTCGGGGCGTGACCCCTGCCACAGATCCGCCGTTGTCCTTTCAGGAGCCGGGAACCACCCGGCGATCGCATCCAGTAGGAGCCACCCGTGCCGCGCATGCTCGACGTCAGCGAGGACGTCCGCGCCGAGATCGGCGACGAAGAAGCCGACCGGCTGCTCGCCGGCGAGAACGCCCCGGGCAGCTACGACTGCACCTCCTGCCGCACCCCGGGCGACTCCGAGCACGAAGCCACCAGCACCGTGCTCTTCGTCGGCGACGAGACCGCGGTCCTCGCCTTCGCCCACGCCTCCTGCATCCCCTCCCAGGTCGTCCAGGTCTCCGAGGAGCAGCTCCAGGGGGCCGTGCGGTCCATCACCGGCGACGAGTTCGGTGGCGCCGCGCCCGAGCAGGCCGTGCTCGGCATCACCAGCGGCCTCATCCTGATCGAGGGCGCGCTGCACCCGGCGCTCGTCGTGGAGCCGACCGCCCCCATCGCCCGCCCCGGCTCGGGCGGCACCGTGGACGAGTTCCTGCCGCTCCTCATCGAGCAGGGCTTCGTGCCGGTCACGGATGTCGGCCGGATGCCGTCGGTGCTGAGCGGCTGGTCCGTGCTGCTCGCGATGGGCCAGCTGCACGCGATCCTCCAGCCGGGCACGGGGGGCGGCGGCAGTCCGGTCTCGTGGTGGCAGGCCCATCAGCCGCTCCAGGTGACCGAGGGTTGGCGCGCGGCCGCCAACCGCACCCAGCGCGTCCTCGTCTTCGCGGCCCCGGTCGGCTCGATCGGCCAGCAGCCCCGCGAGGACCTGCTGCGCGACGCCCTGGAGAAGGCGGCCTCCGACGGCACGCTGGTGTCGGCGGCGATGCCGCTGGCGGGCACGTGAGCTGAACCGACGGCTCGAACGGACCCGGGGCCCGGACCATACGCGGCCCGGGCCCCGGTGTGTTGAAGCGAGGGTCCGCTCGGGCCGGAGCCGTGGCGACTCGGGCCGGAGCCGGTGCGACCGGGTGCCCGGGGCGTTCACATCGCCCCGGGCGGGTTCGGCCTGTTCCATCGGGGCGCCCAGACGCAGTCAGCGGGGCCTTCGTGTCACCCGTTCCGCCGGTACACCGGCGGAACACATGAGCGCCCCGCGTACGCCGGGATGCCCCAGTGCATCCGGTGTCGCGTGATATCCGCACTTTGGCCCGCATCCCGACGGCCCTCGGGGTCGTTGGCACATACGTGCACTCATACGAGCCCTCCCGCCAGCCGTACCAGTCGCAGATCCCGGCCATGCGCCCCGCGCACGACCTGTTCGGCGGGCACTCCGCCACCCCGATCTACGACGCGCTGTACTCCGAGTACCGCCGGTCCTTCCGGGCTCTGCCGGGCGACCGCAGCGGCGAGGACGACCTCGGTTTCCGCGGCTTCGCGGCCCTGGCGGCCGCGGCGCACGGCTTCCGCGGCGGCCACCAGCACCACAACCAGCCGTTCCACCCGCAGGGCCCGCAGCCCCAGACCCTGCCGAGCCTGACCGCGTACCCCGCGCACACCGGTGTCACCTGGCAGATGAGCGGCACCGCCACGGGCGCCATGCCCACCGGCATCGGCGCGGGCACCGGCCATATGACAGGGCGGCAGCACACCGGGCTCCATCCGCTCCCGGCCGCACTGCCGCCCGCACCGCGCCGGGGGCTGTGACAGCCCCCGCGACGGGGTTACTTCTTCTTGTTGGCGCCGCGCTTCTCGCGCACCCGCACCGAGATGTGGATCGGGGTGCCCTCGAAGCCGAACTCCTCGCGCAGCCGGCGCTCGACGAAGCGGCGGTAGCCGTGCTCCAGGAAGCCGGAGGCGAAGAGCACGAACCGCGGCGGCTTCGTGCCCGCCTGCGTACCGAACAGGATGCGCGGCTGCTTGCCACCGCGGATCGGGTGCGGGTGGGCGGCGACGATCTCACCGAGGAAGGCGTTGAGCCGCCCGGTCGGGACGCGCGTCTCCCAGCCCGCCAGAGCGGTCTCGATGGCCGGGACCAGCTTCTCCATGTGGCGGCCGGTCAGGGCCGAGACGTTGACGCGCGGGGCCCAGGCCACCTGCTGCATCTCGGTCTCGATCTCGCGCTCCAGGTAGTAGCGGCGCTCCTCGTCGAGGTCGTCCCACTTGTTGTACGCGATGACGACGGCACGGCCCGACTCGACGGCCATGGTGATGATGCGCTGGTCCTGGACGCTGATGTTCTCGGTCGCGTCGATCAGGATGACGGCCACCTCGGCCTTCTCGACGGCGGCGGCCGTGCGCAGCGAGGCGTAGTAGTCGGCGCCCTGCTGGAGGTGGACCCGCTTGCGGATGCCCGCGGTGTCGATGAACTTCCAGGTCACCCCGCCGAGCTCGATGAGCTCGTCGACCGGGTCGCGGGTGGTGCCGGCCAGCTCGTTGACGACGACGCGGTCCTCCTTCGCCACCTTGTTCAGGAGCGAGGACTTGCCGACGTTCGGGCGGCCGATGAGCGCGATACGGCGGGGGCCGCCGACGGCGGCGCCGCCGAAGGTCTGCGCGGGCGCCTCGGGCAGCGCCTCCAGGACGGCGTCCAGCATGTCGCCGGTGCCGCGGCCGTGCAGCGAGGAGACCGGGTGCGGCATGCCGAGGCCGAGCGACCACAGCGCGGCGGCGTCCGCCTCGCCCGACTGGCCGTCCACCTTGTTGGCGCACAGCACGACCGGCTTGCCGGCCCGGCGCAGCAGCTTGACGACGGCCTCGTCGGTGTCGGTGGCGCCGACCTTGGCGTCCACGACGAAGACACAGGCGTCGGCGGCCTCGATCGCGTACTCCGCCTGGGCGGCCACGGACGCGTCGATGCCGAGGACGTCCTGCTCCCAGCCGCCGGTGTCGACGACCTTGAAGCGGCGGCCCGCCCACTCCGCCTCGTAGGTGACGCGGTCGCGGGTGACGCCCGGCTTGTCCTCGACGACCGCCTCGCGGCGGCCGATGATGCGGTTCACCAGGGTCGACTTGCCGACGTTCGGGCGGCCGACGACGGCGAGGACGGGCAGCGGGCCGTGGCCCGCCTCCTCGATCGCGCCCTCGACGTCCTCGATGTCGAAGCCCTCTTCCGCGGCGAGCTCCATGAACTCCGCGTACTCGGCGTCGCCAAGCGCTCCGTGGTCGTGCTGGTCGTTCATGAAGTCCGTTCCTCGTTCTGCGTCATCGATGGACCGGGCGTCCGGTCCACTACTCAAGTCTCAAGTCTCGCTCAGCGCCCGGTGAGGCGCCTGGCGTTTTCCAGGTGGCCGGTGAGCCGCTCCTGAATCCGTACGGTCGCCTCGTCCAGCGCCGTCCGGGTCCGCCGTCCGCTGCCGTCCCCGGCCTGGAAGGCGTCGCCGAAGACGACGTCGACCCGGCTGCGCAGGGGCGGCAGCGCCTTTATCAGCCGTCCCGGGCGATCGGTGCTGCCCAGGACCGCCACGGGGACGACGGGCGCCCCCGACCGTACGGCGAAGTAGGCGAGGCCGGCCCGCAGCGAGGCGAAGTCGCCGTCGCCCCGGGTGCCCTCGGGGAAGATCCCGAGCACCCCGCCGTTGTCGAGCACGGCCAGCGCGTCGGTGATCGCCGCGCGGTCGGCGGCCGAGCGGTCGACCTTCACCTGGCCGATCCCCTCAAGGAACGGCCCCAGAGGCCCGACGAAGGCCTCCTTCTTGATCAGGAAGTGGGTGCCGCGCGGGGCGGTGCCCATGACCATCGGGCCGTCGATGTTGTGCGAGTGGTTGACGGCGAGGATCACCGGGCCGCTCGCCGGAACCCGCCAGGCGCCGAGCACCCGGGGCTTCCACAGCCCGTACATGAGCCCGACCCCGATCCGGCGCCCGATCTCGGCGCCCCGCTCCGTGGGAGCTGTCAGCACTTGGCGGCCTGCTTCTCCTCGATGAGGGTCACCACGCACTCGATGACCTGGTCGAGGGTGAGCTCGGTGGTGTCCACCTCGACGGCGTCGGCCGCCTTGGCCAGCGGGGAGGTCTTACGGCTGGAGTCCGCCGCGTCCCGCTTGATCAGGGCTTCCTTCGTGGTGGCCACGTCGACGCCCTTCAGCTCACCGCTGCGCCGGGCGGCGCGCGCCTCCGGGGACGCGGTGAGGAACACCTTCAGGTCGGCGTCGGGCAGCACCGTCGTACCGATGTCGCGCCCCTCGACCACGATGCCGGTCTCGGCGGCGGCCGCCGTGTCCCGCTGGAGCTGGGTGATGAGCGCCCGCACCTCCGGGACGGCGCTGACCGCGCTGACCTTGGCGGTGACCTCCTGCGTACGGATCGGACCCGACGCGTCCAGGCCGTCCACCGTGATGGTCGGCGCCGAGGGGTCGGTGCCGGAGACGATGACGGGCTTGGCGGCCGCGGTGGCGATCGCCGCCGGGTCCTCGGTGTCGACGTCGTTGCTGAGCATCCACCAGGTGATCGCCCGGTACTGGGCGCCGGTGTCCAGATAGCTCAGCCCCAGCTTGGCGGCGACCGCCTTGGAGGTGCTGGACTTGCCGGTGCCGGAAGGGCCGTCGATGGCGACGATCACAGCTGCCGGAGCGGTCCGGGCGGCGCTTTCCACGGTGACGGACACCTTCCTGGTACGGAGACGGGGTGGGCGGGCACACATCCGCCCCGCACCAAGGTTACTGGCTCATACGTGCGGCCCGTTCCGGCGGCTACTGGCGGATCGCCCAGCCCCGCTCCCGCAGGGACGCGGTGAGGCCCGGCGCGGCGGCCGGCTCCACCATCAGCTGGACCAGACCGGCCTGCTGGGCGGTGGCGTGGTCGATGCGCACGTCCTCGATGTTGACCCCGGCCCGGCCGGCGTCGGCGAAGATCCGGGCCAGCTCGCCCGGCTGGTCGCTGATGAGCACCGCCACGACCTCGTACGCCGTGGGAGCCGCGCCGTGCTTGCCGGGCACCCGTTCGCGGCCCGCGTTGCCCCGCCGCAGCACGTCCTCGACGTCGGCCGCGCCGCCGCGCCGCTTCTGCTCGTCCGAGGACTCCAGGGAGCGCAGCGCCCGTACGGTCTCGTCCAGGTCGGCGGCGATGCCGGACAGCACGTCCGCGACCGGGCCCGGGTTGGCGGAAAGGATCTCCACCCACATCCGGGGGTCGGAGGCGGCGATCCGGGTCACGTCCCGGATGCCCTGGCCGCACAGCCGTACCGCCGTCTCGTCCGCCTCCGCCAGCCGGGCGGCGACCATCGAGGAGACCAGCTGCGGGGTGTGCGAGACGAGCGCCACCGCGCGGTCGTGCGCGTCCGCGTCCATCACCACGGGCACCGCGCGGCAGAGCGCGACCAGCTCCAGGGCGAGGTTCAGCACCTCGGTGTCGGTGTCCCGGGTCGGGGTGAGCACCCAGGGACGGCCCTCGAAGAGGTCGGCGGTGGCGGCGAGAGGGCCGGACCGCTCCTTGCCGGACATCGGGTGCGTACCGATGTACGCGGAGAGGTCGCAGCCCAGCGCCTCCAGGTCGCGGCGCGGGCCGCCCTTGACGCTGGCGACGTCTATGTAGGCGCGGGCGGCGCCGGAACGGATCGCCTCGGCGAGCGTGGCCGCGACATGGGCGGGCGGCACCGCGACCACCGCCAGGTCCACCCGGCCCTCCGGCGCCTCGTCCGTCCCCGCGCCGAGCGCGGCCGCGGTCCGGGCCTGGCCCGGGTCGTGGTCGACGAGGTGGACGGTGACCCCGCGCCCGGCGAGGGCGAGCGCGGCGGAGGTACCGATCAGGCCGGTACCGATGACGAGTGCGGTCCTCACTGGGCGATGTCCTTGCGACGTGCGGCGCCGAAGCGGCGCGGACTCCCGGGCCCGGGGACCCGGGCCTGAGACCTAAAGCCTAGTCAGCCCCACTGACACCCGGGCACGGCATCCACCGTACGGACGTCACGCGACGGCCCGCGACGGCATGGGGTAGAACGAAGCAATGATCTTCCATGTGGTCCCCCTGTCCGAGTGGACGGCGGCCGGGACAGGCCCGTACGCCCCGTCCTCGCTCGCGGCCGAGGGCTTCGTGCACTGCTCCGGCGACCGGGCGACCGCCTTGGCGATCGCCGACGCCCACTACGGGGACGAGTCGGCCCCGCTGCTCGTGCTGTCCCTCGACGAGGCCGCCCTCGGCGCCGAGGTCCGCTGGGAGGGCCGGGACGGGGCCTTCCCGCATGTGTACGGCCCGATCGAGCGGGCGGCGGTCACGGGCGTCGAGCAGCTGCACCGGGTCGCGGGGAGCTGGACTGCGCCATAAGGCGTACGGCACGCGCGCGTCGCCGTGTTCGCGGCGCAGGTGCACCAAGATGCACCCCATGGAAACGGCAACCACCCGCCGCGCGGTGCTCGCGGCGGCCGCGGGCACGGCCGCGCTGGCGGGCTGCGGCAAGAGCGACCACACGGGCGGCGGTACGGGCAGTACCCAGCAGGGTGCGGGGGACGGCGGCGTACTGGCGAAGACGTCCGACATCCCGGTGGGCGGCGGCAAGGTCTTCGCGGCCGAGAAGGTCGTGGTGACCCAGCCGGAGTCCGGCACCTTCAAGGCGTTCTCGGCGATCTGCACCCATCAGGGCTGCACGGTCAAGGACGTCTCGAATGGCACGATCAACTGCCCCTGCCACGGCAGCAAGTACCGCGTGGCCGACGCCTCGGTGGCGGCGGGCCCGGCCCCGCGCCCCCTCGCGCCCGAGCGCATCACGGTCGAAAACCAGTCGATCCGCCTGGCCTGACCGGCCACAATCGCCGGATGACGCCCGATCTGCTCGTCCGCGACCACACCGTGTACTCCTGCGTGATGGGCTCCCGCGCCTTCGGCCTGGCCACGTCCGCCAGCGACACGGACCGCCGAGGCGTCTACGTGGCCCCGACCGAGCTGTTCTGGCACTTCGACAAGCCGCCGACGCATGTCGAGGGCCCCGCCGAGGAGCAGTTCAGCTGGGAGCTGGAACGATTCTGCGAGCTGGCCCTGCGCGCCAACCCCAACATCCTGGAGTGCCTGCACTCACCGCTCGTGGAGCAGATCGACGACACCGGACGGGAACTTCTCTCCCTGCGCGAGGCGTTCCTCTCCCGACGGGCCCACGAGACGTTCACGGGCTACGCGGTGAGCCAGCGCCGAAAGCTGGAGGCGGACGTCCGGGTGCACGGCGCCCCGCGCTGGAAGCACGCCATGCATCTGCTGCGCCTGCTGACGAGCTGCCGCGACCTGCTGCGCACCGGCGCCCTCACGATCGACGTGGGCGCCGGGCGCGAGGACCTGCTGGCCGTGAAGCGCGGCGAAGTGCCCTGGCCGCGGGTCGAGTCCCGGATGGCCCGGCTCGCCGAGGAGTGCGGACAGGCCCTCGCCCGCACCCCGCTGCCGGCCGAGCCGGACCGCGCCCGGGTGGCGGACTTCCTGTTCCGGGTGCGGCGCGAGTCGGCGCTCACGCGTCCCAGAGCGCTCCAAGGGCGATGAGCTCACCGCGGTACTCGATCCGTTCCGCCCACTCCTTCGGCCAGGCCGCCACTCCCAGGTGAGCGCCCGCGAAAGCGCCCGCGAGGCAGGCGATGGAGTCCGAGTCGCCCTTGGTGCAGGCGGCTCGGCGCAAGGCCGTCAGCGGCTCGGACGGGAACAGCAGGAAGCAGACGAGCGCGGTGGCCAGCGCCTCCTCGGCGACCCAGCCGTCCCCGGTCTCCAGGCACGGGTCCGTCTCCGGCGACGGGTTGTGCAGCGCCTTGAGGACCCGGTCCAGGGCGTCCAGGCACTCGTCCCAGCCGCGCGCCATGAAGGCCGCCGGGCTCTCGTCGTGGGCGCGCGTCCACAGGTCGCCCAGCCACCGGTCATGGTAGCGGGTGCGGTTCTCGTACGCGTAGGAGCGCAGCTGGCCGACCAGGCCCACCGGGTCGGCGCCCTGGGCGAGCAGGAAGACCGCGCGGGCGGTCAGATCGCTCGCCGCCAGCGCCGTCGGGTGGCCGTGGGTGAGCGCCGCCTGGAGCTGCGCCGCGCCCGCCCGCTGCTCCTCGCTCAGCCCGGGCGCCAGGCCCACCGGCGCCACCCGCATGTTCGCGCCGCAGCCCTTGGAGCCGACCTGGCTCGCCTGCTGCCAGGGCACCTCGCTGTCCAGGTGCCGACAGGCGACCAGACAGGTGCGCCCGGGCGCCCGGTTGTTCTCCGGGGAGTGGTACCACTGCACGAACTCCTCGCGCACCGGCCGCTCCAGGCGGCGCGGGCCGAGCAGACCGCGGTCCATGGCGGCCCGTATGCCCCGCCCGACGGCGAGGGTCATCTGGGTGTCGTCGGTGACGATCGCGGGCTTGGGCAGCCGCATCTCGCGCCACGGCCCGCACTTGGCCAGGATCGCGGGCACGTCGCTGAACTCGGTCGGGAAGCCGAGGGCGTCCCCGAGCGCGAGTCCGACCAGCGTCCCGGTGGCCGCCTGTTTGGCTCGGCTGGTCACTCGACTGTTCATGAGGGTCGTCCTTCCGGGCGCAGTAGCGGCGGGTGCAGCGCGGTCGCCACGCCCGCCCGGTACAGCGCGGCCGGCTTGCCCCGGCCGCCGGTCAGACGCGCGGCGCCCGCCACCGGCTCCACGAAGCCGGGGGTGGCGAGGACCTTGCGTCGGAAGTTGGGCCGGTCCAGGGCGGTGCCCCAGACCGTCTCGTAGACCTGTTGCAGCTCGCCGAGGGTGAACTCGGGCGGGCAGAAGGCCGTGGCCAGGCAGCTGTATTCGAGCTTGGCGCCGATGCGCTCGCGCGCGTCGGCGAGGATCCGCTCGTGGTCGAAGGCGAGAGTGCCGTACGTGCCGAAGGGCACCCACTGCGCGTGTGCCGCGTCCCCGCCGCCGTGCGGCTCGGGCAGGTCCGGCACCAGCGCGGTGTACGCGACCGACACCACCCGCATCCGGGGGTCGCGGTCCGGGTCGCTGTAGGTCCGCAGCTGCTCCAGGTGCAGGCCCGCGACGACCGGGTCACCCAGTCCGGTCTCCTCGGCCAGCTCGCGCCGCGCCGCCTGCCCCGCGCTCTCCCTGGGCAGCACGAACCCGCCCGGCAGCGCCCACTCCCCCTTGTACGGCTCCTCGCCGCGCCGGATCAGCAGGACGTGCAGCCCGCCGTCCCGGACCGTCCAGACGGCGAGGTCGACGGTGACCGCGAACGGCACGAAGGCGTACGGGTCGTAGCCCTCCGGCACCCTGGCCGGCCCCGCCGCGCTCACCGTCGCCCCCGCGTCGACACGGGCGCGCGGAGGCCGCCCGGGTCGGTCATGCCCCGCCCGGCCGGGCCCCATCCGGCGAGGCCGCCGCCGTCCAGCCCCCAGCTCTCGCCCAGGAACGTGTCCACCGCGTCGAGGGCCGCCGCGAGCAGCCCGGCCGGACCGGAGCCCCGCAGCACGACCGTCTTCCCCGATGCCCCGCCCCCCAAGGCCGACGGCCCCGTCAGCAGGCGCAGGTGCCGGTCCCCGTCGGCGGGGGCGCCCGCGCAGAACAGGACCGGCGCCCCCGTGCGCGCCGCCCGCTCCCCCGCCGCCGCGCAGACCAGCACGGTCAGCGCCGAGCAGCGGTCCTCGGCGGTCCGTACGAGGTGGTGGTGACCGGCGTGCGGCGGGCAGAACGTGCCGATCACCAGCCCGTGTCCGTAGCGCTTCATCCCGTCACCCCCGCCACCTCCGGCGTTCTTTATAGTCATCATGACTATAAAGGCGCGCGGGGGGCGCGCACAACCGGCGTGCGCGCACAGCACGAAGCCCGGCCCCCGTCGGTCGGGGGCCGGGCTTCGGCAAAGGGTCACACCAGGACGGCTACAGGCCGACCTCGCGCATCAGCATGCCGACCTCGGTGTTGGTGAGGCGGCGCAGCCAGCCGGACTTCTGGTCGCCGAGCGCGATCGGGCCGAAGGAGACCCGGACGAGCTTCTCCACCGGGAAACCGGCCTCGGCCATCATGCGGCGCACGATGTGCTTGCGGCCCTCGTGGAGCTCGATCTCGACCAGGTAGTTCTTGCCGGTCTGCTGCACGACCCGGAAGGCGTCCGCGCGCGCGTAGCCGTCCTCCAGCTGGATGCCCTCCTTGAGCCGCTTGCCGATCTCGCGCGGCAGCGGGCCGGTGATGGCGGCCAGATAGGTCTTCTTCACGCCGTACTTGGGGTGGGTGAGACGGTGGGCCAGCTCGCCGTGGTTGGTGAGCAGGATGATGCCCTCGGTCTCGGTGTCCAGGCGGCCGACGTGGAACAGCCGCGTCTCGCGGTTGGTCACGTAGTCGCCGAGGCACTGGCGGCCGTCCGGGTCCTCCATCGTGGAGACGACACCGGCCGGCTTGTTGAGCGCGAAGAACAGGTACGACTGGGTGGCGACGGTCAGGCCGTCCACCTTGATCTCGTCCTTCTCGGGGTCGACGCGCATCCCCTGTTCGAGCACGATCTCGCCGTTGACCTCGACGCGGGCCTGCTCGATCAGCTCCTCGCAGGCGCGCCGCGAGCCCATGCCGGCCCGGGCGAGCACCTTCTGCAGCCGCTCGCCCTCCTCCTCGGCGCCCGGGAAGGTCTTGGCGATCTTGATGTCGGGCTTGTTCGCGTACCGGTCGCGGTTGCGCTGCTCGATCTTGGCGTCGAGCTCGCGCGAACGGGCCGGGGCCTGGCGCTGGCCGTGCGGGCCGCGGCGCGGCGGGGTGCCGCCCTGGGGCGACTTGGGGCCGCCCTTGGCGCCACCGCGCGCGGCCGCGCCGCGACCGCTGCGGGGGGCGTCGCCGCCCACGTCGTAGGTGCGCTCCTCGGGGCGCAGCGGGCGCTGCTTGCCGCTGCCGCTCTGGCGCGGGCCGCCGCCCTGGCGGTGGCCGTCCCGGCCGCCCCCGGCGCCGCCCCGGCCGCCGCCACCGCCGCCACCGCCGCTGCTGCCGCGGCCGCCGCTGTTGCCACCACGGCTCCCGCCGTTGTTTCCGCTGCTGTTCCTGCCGCTGCTTCGCATCAAATTTCCGTCTTGTCGTCTGCGTGGGTCTCCGGGGCGTCCAGCGCGTCCGGATCGAACGACGGCACACCTTCCAGCGTCTCGGCCTCGATCGCGTCCGCCTCGGGGAGGAAGGGCGCGAGCTCCGGGAGCTCGTCCAGGCCGCGCAGGCCCATCCGCTCCAGAAAGTAGTTCGTCGTCCTGTACAGGATCGCACCTGTTTCGGGTTCCGTCCCCGCCTCGTCCACCAGACCCCGCTGGAGGAGGGTCCGCATGACACCGTCGCAGTTGACCCCGCGCACGGCGGAGACCCGCGAACGGCTCACCGGCTGGCGGTAGGCGACGACCGCCAGGGTCTCCAGGGCCGCCTGGGTGAGCCGCGCCTGCTGACCGTCCAGGACGAACCCCTCGACGGCGTCCGCGTACTGTGCACGGCTGTAGAACCGCCAGCCGCCCGCCACCAGCCGCAGCTCGAAGCCGCGCCCCTGGACGGTGTACTCGTCCGCCAGCTCCCGCAGCGCGTCCGCGACGGCCCGCCGGGGCCGGTCCAGGACCTTCGCCAGATGCTCCTCGGTGGCGGGCTCGTCGACGACCATCAGGACGGCTTCGAGGGCGGGCTTGAGCGCGAGCCGCTGCGCCGCGCCGTCCTCCTCCGGTACGCCGTTCACGCGCTCTCCACCTCCACGACTTGGTCGAACTCGTCCGTCACGGCGGGCCGGGCCCCGTCGCCGCCGCTCCAGCGCACCACGAGCTCCCCCAGGGCCTCGTCCTGGTCGAGCACGACGGCCTTCTCCCGGTAGAGCTCCAGCAGGGCGAGGAAGCGGGCGACGACGGTGAGGGTGTCGGGCGCGTCCACGGTCAGCTCCTGGAAGCTGACGTCCCCGCGCTCGCGCAGCAGCGCGATGACGACCTCGGCCTGCTCCCGCACGGAGACGAGCGGCGCGTGGATGTGGTCCACGTACACCTGCGGCTTGGCCTTCGGCTGCATGGCCTTGACGGCGAGCTTCGCGAACCCGTCGGCCCCGATGCTGATGACGACCTCGGGCAGCAGCTCGGCGTGGTGCGCCTCAAGCCCGACGGTACGGGGGTAGCGGCGCGCCTCGTCGTCGAGCCGCGCGCTGAAGATGTCCGCGATCCGCTTGTACGCGCGGTACTGGAGCAGCCGCGCGAACAGCAGGTCCCGGGCCTCCAGCAGCGCCAGATCGCCCTCGTCCTCGACTTCGGCGACCGGCAGCAGCCGGGCGGCCTTGAGATCGAGCAAGGTGGCCGCGACGACCAGGAACTCGGTGGTCTGGTCGAGATCCCAGTCCGGCCCCATGGCCCGGATGTGCGCCATGAACTCATCGGTGACCTTCGACAGCGCGACCTCGGTCACGTCCATCTTGTGCTTCGAGATGAGCTGAAGCAGCAGGTCGAAGGGCCCTTCGAAGTTGGCGAGCCGAACGGTGAACCGCCCGTCCGAGGGGACGGTATCCGGGGGTTCCGGCGGCACCCCCAGGGGCGCGGGGAACTGCGCGACCGGCCCAGGACGGCCCGCAGCCGACGACGAAAGGTCCGGAGGCGAAGCCTCCAAGGGGGTGCGGGGGCGCAGCCCCGCGTGGGGGTCCGGGGGCACAGCCCCCGGGAGACCCTCCTCGTCCCCCTCCCACCCCCGGAGGGTGTCGGGAAGGGGCGGGGTGGGGGAACCCCCCGGCCCCAGCCCCAGCGCACGCCGAGCCCCCCGCGCAGCGGGCACGTTCGGTGCAAAGGCGCCGGAGGCGTCGGAGGCGGTGGGCAAGAGGCGTTCCAGGGGCTGCGAAGCGGGCGGTACGAGGCGCGGCGGGCCGCACGGCGCAGGCTAGTGCTACCGCCCCCGCAGACGCCGCACGAGGATGCTCGCGTCGCCCCGCGACTCCAGGTCGGCCAGGACCACGGCCACGGCCTCCCGCACGATCCGCCCGCGGTCGACCGCGAGCCCGTGCTCCCCGCGCAGGACCAGGCGCGCGTGCTCCAGGTCCATCAGCTCCTCCGCGGAGACGTACACCGTGATCTTCTCGTCGTGCCGCTCACGGCCGCTGGGGCGCCGGTTGGCCGCCCGGGCCCGCCGACGCTGCTGCGCGGTGCTGGAGGCGGCCGCAGGGGCCGGACGGGCCCCCTTGGGGGCCTCGGCGGCCGACGCCGTGCGGCTGCGCGGCTCGGCCGAGGCCGACTCCTCCTCGGCGGCCGAGTGCTCGGCCCCGGACGCGGACCCGTCCGCCGCCGCGGGGTCGCTCTCGCCCGCCGGACCCGGCACCCGCGCCTCGCCGTTGGTCCGCCGCGGGGCGGAGGACTGGAGCGCCATCCCTCCGGTCGTACGGAACAGTTCGTCGGCCCCGGGCAGACTCACTCGGCGTGACACCGGGCGAGCACCTCCCTGGCGAGCTGGCGGTAGGCGGCGGCGCCGACGGAGTTGGACGCGTACGTGGTGATGGGCTCGCCCGCGACCGTGGTCTCCGGGAAGCGCACCGTGCGGCCGATCACCGTGTGGTACACGTGGTCGTCGAAGGCCTCGACCACCCGGGCCAGGACCTCGCGGCTGTGCACCGTGCGCGAGTCGTACATCGTCGCGAGGATGCCGTCGAGCTCCAGGTCGGGGTTGAGCCGCTCCTGGACCTTCTCGATCGTCTCGGTCAGCAGGGCGACACCGCGCAGCGCGAAGAACTCGCACTCCAGCGGCACGATCACCTTGTGAGCCGCCGTCAGGGCGTTGACGGTGAGCAGGCCGAGCGAGGGCTGACAGTCGATCACGATGTAGTCGTAGTCGGCCATCAGGGGCTTGAGGGCACGCTGGAGCGTGGACTCGCGGGCCACCTCGCTCACCAACTGCACTTCGGCGGCGGAGAGGTCGATGTTGCTCGGCAGCAGGTCCATGTTGGGAACCGCGGTCTTGAGCAGGACCTCGTCGGCCGACATGCCCCGCTCCATGAGCAGGTTGTAGACCGTCAGGTCGAGCTCCATCGGGTTCACACCCAGGCCCACCGAGAGGGCGCCCTGCGGGTCGAAGTCGACGAGCAGCACCCGGCGTCCGTACTCCGCGAGCGCGGCACCCAGGTTGATGGTCGACGTGGTCTTGCCGACGCCGCCCTTCTGGTTGCACATCGCGATGATCTTCGCGGGACCGTGGTCGGTCAGCGGACCCGGGATCGGGAAGTACGGCAGCGGCCGTCCGGTGGGGCCGATCCGCTCGCGGCGCTGACGCGCGGCGTCGGGAGCGAGGGTGGCCGCGTACTCGGGGTCGGGCTCGTACTCGGCGTCGGGGTCGTAGAAGTGCCCCTGGGGCACCTCGTCGTAGTCGGCGAAAGCGGCGGTCTCGCGGCCGCTCTCGTTGCCGGCCATGGCGTTCACGTGTAGGCCGTCCATCATCCGTGGGGCTGTCGTCATGTGCGGGGTGGTTGCGAAGGCGCGGACCGCGACGGAGCCGACAGCCTCAGCAGGCCCCGAAGGGCCATGGCCCCGTGCGGGCATCCCTGGTTGACCACCTCCGGGAGTAAATGTCGACTCATTCACAAGTCGTCTTACCTCCTTGGAAGTGACCAGGAAACTTTATCGATAGGTCAGCGTGGCACCATGCCGACGGTTGGCGACTCTATGGCGTGTCACCGGTCCGCAGCAACACAATCCGCCGGACCCGGCCGGATGTGTCGGCAATGGAACACCACTCTGTCAAGGGCGTACAGGCGTCAGAGCGCACGTTTCGGGGGTGCGCGAAACGGTTAAACAGTTACGTTCGAGGCGAGTTGAGCGAGCCTGTCACACTCCGGTGGAAGTGTCGTGATACACACCCGGCCGGACCTTGGTCGACAAGGTCCGGCCGGGTGTGTGATGTTGACGGTCCGCGTTGACGAACCGTTTTGTCAGAGCGTCGGATCAGCCGAGCAGCGTGCCCAGCTCGACGGCCTCCAGGCCGTGGGCCTCGGCGACCGGGCCGTAAACGACCTGGCCGTCATGGGTGTTGAGACCCAGGGCGAGCGCCGGGTCGCGGCGCAGCGCCTCGACCCAGCCGTTGTTCGCCAGCGACACGATGTAGGGCAGCGTGGCGTTGGTGAGCGCGTACGTGGAGGTGTTCGGCACCGCGCCCGGCATGTTGGCGACGCAGTAGAAGACCGAGTCGTGGACCATGAAGGTCGGCTCGGCGTGCGTGGTCGGACGGGAGTCCTCGAAGCAGCCGCCCTGGTCGATCGCAATGTCGACAAGGACACTTCCGGGCTTCATCTTGGCGACGAGCTCGTTGGTGACCAGCTTCGGGGCCTTGGCGCCCGGGATCAGCACCGCGCCGATGACGAGGTCGGCCTCGACGACGGCCTTCTCCAGCTCGTAGGCGTTGGAGACGATCGTCTTCACCTTGGTGCCGAAGATCTTGTCGGCCTCGCGGAGCTTGTTGATGTCCTTGTCGAGCAGGGTCACGTGGAAGCCCATGCCGACGGCGATCTGGGTGGCGTTCCAGCCGGAGACGCCGCCGCCGATGACGACGCACTCGCCGGCGTGGGTGCCGGGGACGCCGCCGGGGAGCACACCGCGGCCGCCGACCGAGCGCATCAGGTGGTACGCGCCGACCTGCGGGGCGAGGCGGCCCGCGACCTCGGACATCGGGGCGAGCAGCGGCAGCGCGCGGCCCGCGGTCTCGACCGTCTCGTACGCGATGGCGGTGGTGCCGGACTCCAGGAGGGCGTCCGTGCACTCGCGGGAGGCGGCGAGGTGCAGGTACGTGAAGAGCGTCTGGTCCTTGCGGAGGCGGTGGTACTCCTCCGCGATGGGCTCCTTGACCTTCAGCAGCAGGTCGGCGGCGGCCCACACCTCGTCGGCGGTACCGAGGATCTCGGCGCCGGCGGCGACGTACTCGGCGTCGGTGATCGACGAACCGACACCGGCGTTCTGCTCGATGACGACCTGGTGGCCGTGGCGCACCAGCTCGTGGACGCCGGCGGGGGTGATGGCCACCCGGAACTCGTTGTTCTTGACCTCGCGGGGGATACCGACCTTCACGTCGATCACGGTCCTTGGCTCAGGGGATGAAGGGGGTCTAACACGTACATACCCGGATGCACAGGGGCGCACCGGGAGACACCGCAAGAAGGTGCGGCGGAGCCAGTCTAATGAAGGTTTTCCAGCTGTCTACCCTTACAAACCATTAATCTTTGGCCGACACGCTACGGATTTCGCAGGCCGGAACGGCGGCTTCACCTTCGGGTCCCAGCAGCCTCTCGGCGGCACCCCGGTGCAGCCTGGCCCCGGCCGGGTCGCCGAGCCGGTCGAGGGTGTCCGCGAGCCTGAGCTGGAGGGCCGCCTGGAGACGCAGATCACCGGCCTGCCGCGCCCACTCGACCGCCTCCCGGCAGGTGCGCAGCGACTCCTCGGGACGCCCGGCGTACTCCTGGACCCGGGCCGCCTCGCTCAGCGCCCGCGCCTGGCCCGGCAGATCGCCGAGACGGCGGTATCCGGCCACCGCGGCGCGCCAATTGCGCAGCGCCTCGCCGTACCGGCCCGCGTAGGTGTGCACCGCGCCGAGCCGCCCGTACAGCCGGGCCTCGTCCTCGCGCTCGCCCCGCGCGAGCCGCTGGGCGAGCGCCCTGCCGTACCAGTCGGCGGCCCGCTGCCAGTCGCCGAGCTCCTGGTGGGCGCCGCCTACGGATTCCATCGCGCGGCCCGTCGCGTACGGGTCGTTCGCGGCCCGGCCCGCGTCCAGCGCCGCCCGGTAGCGCACCAGCGCCTCGGCCGTCCGCCCGGTCCCCGCGTCCAGATCGCCCAGATTGAGCAGGGCCGCGGCCTTCTCCCGGTGCAGATTCCGTCGCTCAGCCACATCGAGGACCAGCTGGTGAAGACCGTAGAGCTCGGGCGCGGCCGCCTCGGTGCCCTGGTGCGCGGCGAGCGCCCGCACCAGGGCCGCCACCAGGCGCCGGGCCAGGGTGTCCAGGTCGCCGTCGTGGACCGCGAGCCGGGCGGCCGCGAGCAGCGCGGGCCGGCGGGTGCGCAGCCACTCGGCCGCGAGCGGGGCGCTGGGGAAGCGCAGGGCGCGGGGCAGTCCGGCGAGCTTCTTGCGGGCCGGGGAGCCGTCCGGCTCGGTGACCGCGCGACAGGACTGGAGCAGCCGCACGGTCCGCTCCAGCATCCGGGCCCGGGCCAGCTGCACCTCCCCCGCCCGGTCGGTCGCGGCCAGCTTCACCAGCAGCGGCGCGAGCCAGCCGGGCACCGCGTACTGGGCGGGCCGCTCGTGCGGCTCGCCCACGGTCCGCAGCAGCCCGTACGCGACGAAGTCCTCCAGTGTGTTCTGCGCCGCCGACACCGAACAGCCGGCCAGGGCCGAGGCGGTCTGGGCGTCGACGAAACCGGCCGGGGCGAGCGAGAGCAGCCGCAGCAGCCGCGCGTTGGGCTGCGGCAGCGACTCGTACACCAGCCGGAAGACCCGTACCAACGGCCGCTCGGCGACGGGGAGTTGACCGGTGAGGACGCCGCCGTCGTCGGGCAGCGCGTGCAGCCGCTTGGCCACGTCGGCGACGGCCGCCTGGGGCCGGATCGAGAGCCAGCCGCCGGCCAGCGCGAGCGCGGCGGGCTGGCCCGCGCACTCCTCGGCCAGCTGCTCGGCCGCCCGCGGGTCCACGGTGATCCGGACGGAGCCCGCGAAGCTCTCCAGGAACTCGACGGACGCCTTGGGGAGCAGGCCGCCGAGCGTGCACGGCCGTACGTCGGGGATGCCGGTGAGCGGTCCGCGCGCGGTCGCCACCACCAGGCAGTCGGCGTTCTCGGGCAGCAGCGGGTCGACCTGCTCGGCGCTGGCCGCGTCGTCGAGGAGCAGCAGCACCCGGCGGTCGCGAAGGGCCTCGCGCACCAGCTGCGTCAGCTCGTCCTCACCGCCGCCGGGCGGCACCGGAACGTCCAGTACGTCCAGGAGTTCGCGGGCCGCCCGCTCGGTGGGGACGGGGGTGCCGCCGGGCTCGGTGAGGCCGACCCGGAGCACTCCGTCGGGGTAGTCGTCGCCGAGCCGGCGAGCCAGTTCCTCGGCGAGCGCGGTCCGGCCGGAGCCCGGCCGTCCGGCGATGAGCAGCACGCGCGCGCGGGGCGACTTGCGGCCGGACAGGGTGTCGAGCCCGGCCCGCTCGACGTCCTCGCGCAGCTCCTTCAACTCCCGCTGGCGGCCGAAGAACTGACGGCCGTTCCACTCCTGCGGACCAGCGGCAGAGCCGCCCACGTCCACCGCCTGATCCGTCACGGGCCACGCTCCGTCCGCTGCGCACGAGCCGAGCCCGGCGGGTCTCCGCACGGGCGTTCCGAGCGTAGTTCACCCTCCGCTACCGGCCCGGTCGAGCGCGGCGGACAGGTCGCCCGATCGGATCAGCGGATCGTCGCACCGGCGCGCCCCCGAACGGGGCGACAGGCCTACTTCTCGAACGGGCGGGCCGGCCAGGGCGCCTCGGCCGGGCGCAGCGTGTCCACGCCGGACCCCGCCTGCGCGGCCGTGAGCGCGAGGACGCCCACCACCAGGCAGTTGTTGTGCAGCTCACCGGCCAGCACACCCCGTACGAGCTCGGCCAGGGGCACCCGGGCGAGCTCCATGTCGGCCTCCTCCTCGGAGACCTCGAAGCGCTCGCCCTCCGCCTCGGAGAGATCGCGGGCGAGGAAGATCCGTACGGCCTCGTCGCAGCCGCCGGGCGTGGTGTAGACGTCGGTGAGGACCCGCCAGTCCTCGGCCTTGACGTGCGCCTCCTCGTACAGCTCGCGCTGGGCGGCGTGCAGCGGGTTCTCGCCGGGCACGTCGAGCAGGCCGGCCGGGATCTCCCACAGCTTGTGGCGCACCGGGTGGCGGTACTGGCGCAGCACCAGGACCCGGCCCTCGCCGTCGAGGGCGAGGACGGCGACGGAGCCCGGGTGGACCTGGTAGTCGCGGCGCGCGACCGTACCGTCGGGCATGACCACGTCGTCGGTGCGCACGCTGGTCTTGTTGCCCTCGAACGGAGTCGTGGTGGCGACGACCCGCCATTGTTCGGGGGTGTCCTGGAGCTGCATCGATGTCCTCCCGCAAAACGAAACCGGGGCACGCGTCCGATGAGGACCCGTACCCCGGCAACCGTATCGTCTGGTTACTTCTTGCCGGACTTCCGCGCGGCTTCCTGGCGCTCGACGGCCGCCTTCACCAGACCCGCGAAGAGCGGGTGCGGGCGGGTCGGGCGGGAGCGCAGTTCCGGGTGCGCCTGGGTGGCGACCAGGTAGGGGTGCACCTCGCGCGGGTACTCGACGTACTCGACGAGCTTGTTGTCGGGGGACGTGCCCGAGAAGACGATGCCCGCCTTCTTCTCCAGCTCCGCGCGGTAGGAGTTGTTGACCTCGTAGCGGTGGCGGTGGCGCTCCTCGACGTACGGCTGGTCGTCGTAGACCTCGCGCACGATCGAGCCCTCGGCGAGCTTCGCCGGGTACATGCCGAGCCGCATCGTTCCGCCCAGGTCGCCCGCGCCCTCGACGTACGCCAGCTGCTCCTCCATCGTCGAGATGACGGGGTGGGCGGTGGCGGCGTCGAACTCCGTGGAGTTGGCGTCCGGGATGCCGGCCAGGTTGCGGGCGGCCTCGATCACGATGCACTGCAGGCCCAGGCAGATGCCGAGCAGCGGCACCTTGTTCTCGCGGGCGTACTGGATCGCGCCGATCTTGCCGTTGACACCCCGGTCGCCGAAGCCGCCGGGCACCAGGATCGCGTCGACGTCGCCGAGGTTCTTCTTGGCGCCGGCCGGGGTCTTGCAGTCGTCCGAGGTGACCCACTTGACCTTGACGCGGGCCTTGTTGGCGAAGCCGCCGGCGCGCATGGCCTCGGTGATCGAGAGGTAGGCGTCCGGCAGGTCGATGTACTTGCCGACCAGCGCGACCGTGACCTCGTGCTGCGGGTTGTGGACCCGGTCCAGCAGGTCGTCCCACTGCGTCCAGTCCACGTCGCGGAACGGCAGGTCGAGCTTGCGCACGACGTACGCGTCCAGGCCCTCGGTGTGCAGGACCTTCGGGATGTCGTAGATCGACTTGGCGTCGATGGCGGCGACCACCGCGGCCTCGTCGACGTCGCACATCAGCGAGATCTTGCGCTTGATCGAGAGCGGCACCTCACGGTCGGCGCGCAGCACGATCGCGTCGGGCTGGATGCCGATGTTGCGCAGGGCCGCGACCGAGTGCTGGGTCGGCTTGGTCTTCAGCTCGCCGGAGGGGCCGATGTAGGGCAGCAGCGAGATGTGCACGACGAAGACGTTGTCGCGGCCGACCTCGTGGCGGACCTGGCGGACGGTCTCCAGGAACGGCAGCGACTCGATGTCGCCGACCGTGCCGCCGACCTCGGTGATGACGACGTCGACGTCGTCGGTCGCCATCCGGCGGATGCGGTGCTTGATCTCGTTGGTGATGTGCGGGATGACCTGGACGGTGTCGCCCAGGTACTCGCCGCGCCGCTCCTTGGCGATGACCTGCGAGTAGACCTGGCCGGTGGTGACGTTGGCCGAGCCGTCGAGGTCGACGTCGAGGAAGCGCTCGTAGTGGCCGATGTCCAGGTCGGTCTCGGCGCCGTCGTTGGTGACGAACACCTCGCCGTGCTGGAACGGGTTCATCGTGCCCGGGTCGACGTTCAGGTACGGGTCGAGCTTCTGCATGGTGACGCGCAGGCCGCGCGCCTTGAGGAGCGCACCCAGGCTGGAGGCAGTCAGACCCTTGCCGAGGGAAGAGGCGACACCCCCGGTGACGAAGATGTGCTTGGTCGTCGAGGACGCAGAGGATCGAGTCTGCATGGCCAAGAGGGGGCTCCCGTGGTCGCGGTCTGGAAGTGCGTGCCGACTGCCCGGTGCCGGATCCTGTCGGGATTCCGGGGGGCGCCGTCGCTGCGGTTCGGGGGTTCTTGCACCACCCGGCCACGGGCTACCAGGGTATCAGCGAGTGCGGCTCACCGCTTCCGGCCACGCTCCGCACACCCCCTTGCAACCCTGTGTACTCCACTCACCCGGACGGCCCAGTGGCGTTGCGCCAAGCCCTCGGCGGATCACCCACGTGCGTCGTATCCTGCTCGGACACTCGCCGCCGAGCCGCTGGTAACACGGCACCACCCCGGCCGTCACCCGCAACATGCGCTCGTTGGCTGTCCCTTGACCGCAGTCGCAGTAGCAGTAAGCGCCCCGCGGGGCGGACGTGGCCGTTCGACTGGAGATTGCACGTGGCCGGGCGCATCGAGGATTACGCACTCATCGGAGACATGCAGACCGCCGCACTGGTCTGCCGGGACGGCACGACCGACTGGTTGTGCCTGCCACGCTTCGACTCGCACGCCGTCTTCGCCGGACTGCTCGGCACAGATGAACACGGCTTCTGGCGGATCGGCCCGGCCCACGCGGCCGACGCCGAGCCACCCCGGGCGGACCGGCGCCGCTACCGGGGCGACTCGCTGATCCTGGAGTCGGAGTGGGACACCCCGCGCGGCACGGTCCGGGTGACCGACTTCATGCCGCCGCGCGACGGCGCGCCGCAGCTGATCCGGATCGTGGAGGGCGTCACCGGCCGGGTGCCGATGCGCAGCGCCCTGCGGATGCGTTTCAGCTACGGGCGTGTCGTGCCCTGGGTGCACAAGGTGGACGGCCGTACGGTCGCCGTCGCGGGCCCCGACTCGGTGTGGCTGGACACGCCGGTCGACACCTACGGCAAGAACCTCACCACGTACTCCGACTTCACCGTCTCCCCCGGCGAGCGCATCGCCTTCACGATCAGCTGGCAGCCCTCCCACAAGGAGCCGCCGGCCCTCTCCGAGCCGGAGGCGGCCCTGGAGGCGACCGAGGACTTCTGGCGGGAGTGGGTCGAGCACTGCACGTACCACGGGCCCTACCGCGAGGCCGTGGTCCGCTCGCTGATCACCCTGAAGGCGCTGACCTACGCCCCCACCGGCGGCATCGTCGCCGCGCCCACCACCTCGCTGCCCGAGGACATCGGCGGCTCGCGCAACTGGGACTACCGCTACACCTGGCTGCGCGACGCCGCGATCACCCTCTCCTCGCTGCTGCGCACCGGCTACCGCGAAGAAGCCCGCGCCTGGCGTGAGTGGCTGCTGCGGGCGGTCGCGGGCGACCCCGAGAACCTGCAGATCATGTACGGGATCGCGGGCGAGCGCGAGCTCGGCGAGGCCGAGCTGGACTGGCTGCCGGGATACGAGAACTCGGCCCCGGTCCGGGTCGGCAACGGCGCCGCCCACCAGCTCCAGCTGGATGTGTACGGCGAGGTCACCGAGGCCCTGCACCTGGCGCACATGACGGGCCTGGCCCGCAACGACTACGCCTCGCTGCTCCAGCTCAAGCTGATCAACTACCTGGAGAACCACTGGGACGAGCCGGACGAGGGCATCTGGGAGGTGCGCGGCCCACGCCGCCACTTCGTGCACTCCAAGGTGATGGCCTGGGTCGCCGTCGACCGCACGATCAAGCTGATCGAGTCGGGCGACGCGGACGGGCCGCTGGAGAAGTGGCGCGAGCTGCGCGACGACATCCACCGCGATGTCTGCGAGAAGGGCTACGACAAGGAACGCAACACGTTCACCCAGTCGTACGGCTCCAAGGAGCTGGACGCCTCGCTGCTGCTGATCCCGCAGATGGGCTTCCTGCCGCCGGACGACAAGCGCGTCATCGGCACCATCGAGGCGATCCAGCGCGAGCTGTCCACGCCCGACGGGTTCATCCTGCGCTACCCCACGGCGGGCGAGGAGGCGGGCTGCGACGGCCTGGAGGGCGACGAGGGCGCGTTCCTGGCCTGCTCGTTCTGGATGGCGGACGACCTGGCCATGATCGGCCGGGTCGACGAGGCCCGCAAGCTCTTCGAGCGGCTGCTCTCGCTGCGCAACGACATCGGGCTGCTCGCCGAGGAGTGGGACCCCCGGCTCCAGCGCCAGGTGGGGAACTTCCCGCAGGCGTTCAGCCACGTTCCGCTGATCGACACGGCGCTTCGGCTCACGGCCTCCGGCGCGTACGGGGGGTAGCTCCCCGCGCGCCCCCGGGTGGGTGCCCGCCTAGAGTGGAATTGTTCTGTCCCCTCCGAAAGGGGGGCGTCATGACCTCCCCCTCCAAGGCGGGCACGGCACTCGCCGAGCTCCGCGAAGACCTCTCGGGCGATGTGTTCGCGCCGGGCGATCCGGGGTACGACGACGCCCGGCAGGTCTTCAACGCCATGATCGACCGCCGCCCCGCCGTCATCGCGCAGTGCGCGTCCGACGCGGATGTGGCGACCGCCGTGCGCTTCGGCCGCGAACTCGATCTGAAGATCGCCGTCCGGGGCGGCGGCCACAGCGTCGCGGGGCAGGCCGTCAACGACAACGGCCTGGTCATCGATCTGCGCCGGATGCGCGATGTCACCGTCCACCCCGCCGCCCACGCCGTACGGATCCAGGGCGGCGCCACCATGAGCGAGCTGGACCACGCCACCCAGGAGTACGGGCTCGCCACGACCGGCGGCCGGGCCTCCACCACCGGCGTCGGCGGCTTCGTCCTCGGCGGCGGCACGGGGTGGCTGGACCGCCCGTTCGGGCTCGCGGTCGACAACCTCCTCGGCGTCGAGCTGGTCACCGCCGACGGCACGGCCGTCACCGCGAGCGCGGAGGAGAACCCCGAGCTGTTCTGGGCGCTGCACGGCGGCGGCGGCAACTTCGGCGTCGCCACCTCGATCACCCTGCGCCTGCACGATCTGCCTGCCTTCTCGATCGCCCTGATGATGTACCCGCCGGAGCTCGGCCCCGAGGTGGTCCGCACCTACCGCGAGCTGATCGAGGCCGCACCGCCCGAGGCGAGCGGCGGGGCCCTGTATGTGACCGGCCCGCCCGAGGAGTTCATCCCCGAGCACCTGGTCGGCAAGCTGCTGTGCGGCGCGCTCGTGACGTACGCGGGCCCGGCCGACCGGCTCACCAAGCTCGCCCAGCCGCTGCTCGCGCTGCCGCACGAGGTCGAGATCCTGGGCGACATGCCGTACGTGGATGTGCAGTGCATGCTCGACGACCCGCCGGGGATGCGGAACTACTGGTCGGCCGAGTATCTGACCGGTCTGCCCGACGAGCTGATCGACGTCTTCTGCGCCCGGGCCGACAGCCTCCCGGCGCCCACGGTCCAGCACGTGGTGTTCCCGCAGGGCGGCGCGATCGCGTCCGGCCCCGCCGAGTACCCGGTGCCCTACCGCGACGCGCCGTGGGCCGTGCACCCATTCGGGATCTGGGAGGACCCGGCGGACGACGAGCGCTGCGTGCGGTGGGTCAAGGACGTCCGCGCCGACGTACGGCCCTGGTCGACCGGCGCGGTCTACCTCAACTTCATCGGCGAGGAGGGCCAGGACCGGGTGGTCGCGGGCCTCGGCGCCGAGAACACCGCGCGGCTCGCCGCCGTCAAGCGCCGCTACGACCCCGACAACGTCTTCCGCTACAACCACAACATCGCCCCGGGCTGACCACCGCCGCCGTCCGTGTCGTACCGTGACCCGCATCACGTCCGTACGACAAAACACGAGGTGAACCCCATTGGACACCCAGGGCGGGATCACCGTGCGGCGGGCGCTTGAGCTGCCGGGGCTGCGCGGCGGGCTCCCCGAGGTGGTGGCGGGCGCGGAACGGCTCGGCCGGACCGTGCGCTGGGTGCACGCGGGCGAGGTGCCCAACATCGCCTCGCTGCTCAAGGGCGGCGAGCTGCTGCTGACCACGGGCCTGGGCCTGGGCACCCGCCCCGCCGAACAGCGCGCCTTCGTACGGCGGCTCGCGGACCGGGGCATCGCCGCGCTCGTCGTCGAGCTGGGCCCGCGCTTCAGCCGGCTGCCCGCGACGATCGTGGACACCGCACGCGCGGCGGGTCTGCCGCTGGTGGCGCTGCACCGCGAGGTCCCGTTCGTGACGGTCACCGAGGAGATCCACACCGAGATCGTCAACGGCCACTACGCGCTGCTCCAGCGCGCCGAGGAGGTCCACCGGCGCTGTACGCAGGCGCTGCTGTCGGGCGGCGGGGTGCCGCAGGTCCTGTCGATCCTCGCCGACTTCACCGGCAACCCGGTGTTCCTGGAGACCCCGGACGGCCAGCTGCTCTACGCGGCCGCGGGCTCCGGCGAGGCGGGCGCGGATCCGCTCCAGGTGTGGGAGGGGCTGCGCGGCCAGCGTGAGTCCCGCGAGTCGGGGCCGCCCGCCGGCTCGGTCCTGGTGGACGTACCGGGCGGCGGCCACGGCACCGGCGCGGTGCGGGCCCGGCTCGTGCTGCTCGCGGTCGCGGCCCCGCTGCTGCCGGTCCACAAGATGGCGGCGGAACGGGCGGCGGGCATCCTCGCGGTGGTCCTGATGCAGGCGCGCCAGGAGGAGGAGCTGGCCGCGCGCGGGCGCGGCGACTTCCTGACCGACCTCGCCGAGGGCCGGATCACCGCCGAGGACGCGCCCGGCCAGGCGAAGGTCCTCGGCTTCAAGCCCGGCGAGGGCCCGCTGCTGCCGGTGGTGATGCGGCTGACCACCGAGTTCTCGGAGTCCTCCGCCACCGGCAACTGGGCGGTCCTGGCCCGTGCGGTCCTGGAGGAGCTGTCCTCGGTGGGGGTGCCGGTGCTGTTGGGCGTACGTCCGGTGGAGGGCCGGGTGCCGCTGCTGCTGGGGCTGCGCTCGGAGTCGGAGCGCAACGCGGTCGCGGACCGGGTCGCGGCGGCGCTGCGGGCGGGTGTGGAGCGGGCCGGACTCGCCCGGGCCGGGGCACAGCCGGTCGTGGTGGCCGGGGTCGCCGGCGGCTGGGCGGCGGCCTCGGCGGGGCTGCGGCACGCGGCCGAGACGGCGACCGCCGCCCAGGGCCTGCCCGAGGTGCCCTGGTACGACGCCCGGCGCCTCGACATCGACCTGCTGCTGTGGCGGCTGCGCGAGCACCCGGACCTGGCGGCGTTCGTGGAGCGCGCGATCGGCCCGCTGCGCACCCATGACGCGGCCTCGCGCCCGCCACTGCTGCCGACCCTGGAGGTCTATCTGGCGCACGCGGGCCGCAAGGCGGAGACGGCCCGCGAGCTGCACCTCAACCGGCAGACGCTCTACAACCGCCTCGCCCGGATCGCCGAGCTCCTGGGCACGGACCTGGACGACCCGCAGACGGTCCTGGCCCTCTCCCTGGCCCTGCGGGCCCGACGCCACGTGCCCTGAAACGCCTTCAGTGACGATTCGTCAACTCGTCGTACACGCTGAGCACTTGCGCCACCGTCTCGTCCTCGGTCGGCCAGTCCGCCGCCTGTACGGGTCCGGCCTCGGCGAGTTCACGGCGCCGCGCCGGGTCCAGGAGCAGCCGCGCGACCGCGTCCGCCAGCGCCGGGGCGTCCCCGTACGGAACGAGCTCGGCGGCGTTCCCGACGAGCTCCGGCACCCCGCCGACGGCGGTCGCGACCAGCGGCACACCGAGCCGCAGCGCCTCCTGCGCCAGCAGTGAGCGCCCCTCCCAACGGCTGGGCAGCACGGCCACATCGGCGGCGGCGAGCAGCTCGGTGACGTCGTCGCGCCGCCCGATCAGCCGCACCGGCAGCGCCTCGGCCTCGATGCGCCGCTGGAGGGCGCCCCGCTCCCGCCCCTCACCCGCGATCACCAGGAGCGGTACGGGGTCGAGCCCGCGCCAGCCGTGGGCGGCGTCCAGGAGCACGCCGTACCCCCGGTGCTCGACCAGGCTGCCCACCGCGACGAGCAACGGCCGGTCCACCGCGCCCAGTTCGGCCCGCACCTTGCCGTCCGCGACCGGGACGCGCGGCCCGGGCACCGCGATCGCGGCGAGCCTGGCGTCCCGGGCACCGCACCGCCGGGCGCGGTCGACCAGGTCGGACGAGGTGCCGAGCACCACGGCGGCCGCGCGCACGGCCCGGCGCTCCAGGACGCGCAGCAGCTGCCCCCGCGCGCCCTCGGCGTGGGCACCGGTGTGCCAGGTGACGACGAGCGGGACCGCGCCGCGCCCGCCCGTCGCCAGAGCGGTCCGCACCGCCGCGTTCAGGCCGTGCGCGTGCACCACGTCCGCGCCCGCGCAGACCGCCCGCAGCGCGCCCACCGCGACCGGGTCGCCCCGCCGGGGCACCGGCACGAAGTGCGCGCCCGCACCCCGGAAGTCGAACTCCCGCTCCAGCGCGGCCGGTGCGCACACGGTGACCCGCACCCCGCGCGCGGCGAGGCCCGCGGCGAGGGACCGCACATGCGCGCTGCTGCCCGCGCTGCCGCCGCCCAGCACTTGGACCGTACGCAGCTGTGACACGTGAACAGGCTCCCCGGTCGGCGGTCGGGCGGTGTGGGCCCCGGCCAAGAATGCCAGCCCGTACGGACGTTCCGCTCCCGCCCGGACGTTTCCCCGGGCGCACGGCGGGCGGACCCGGACGAGGGATCACCCACACGGGTGACCCCCGAGGCCCGCGTCCTACGCCCGCCGCTTCCCGTACTCCCCGGTGCGCTACCCCTCGCTCCGCGCGGTGGCCAGCAGCTCCTCCGCGTGGGCGCGGGCGGTCTGAGAGTCCTCCTGGCCCGCCAGCATCCGGGAGAGCTCGCGGACGCGGTCCTCGCCCTCCAGGACGGTGACGCCGGACCGGGTCACCGTGCCGTCGTTCGTCTTCTCCACCAGGAGCTGGCGGTCCGCGAAGGCCGCCACCTGGGGCAGATGGGTCACCACGACGACCTGCGCCGACTTGGCCAGCTTCGCCAGGCGCCGGCCGATCTCGACCGCCGCCCGCCCGCCGACACCCGCGTCGACCTCGTCGAAGAGGTACGTCGGCACCGGGTCGGTGCCCGCGAAGACCACCTCGACCGCCAGCATCACGCGCGAGAGCTCACCGCCGGAGGCACCCTTGGCGATCGGCCGGGGCGGGGCGCCCGGGTGCGGGGCGAGCAGCAGCTCCACCTCGTCGGCGCCGGTCGGGCCGTACGCCACGGTCCGCCCGCCCACCTCGACGCCCTCGGCGTCGTCCACCTGCCGCACCGCGAACGACACGCGCGCGTGCGGCATCGCGAGCGAGGCGAGCTCGGCCGTCACCGCGTCGGCGAACCGCGCGGCCGCCTCCGTGCGGGCGTCCGTCAACTCCTGGGCGAGCAGCGACAGTTCGGCGCGCAGCCCGTCGCGCTCGGCGGTGAGCTCGCCGATCCGGTCGTCGTCGCCGTCCAGCTCGGTGAGCCGGGCCGCGCCCTCCTGCGCCCAGGCCAGGACCGCCGTGATGTCCTCGCCGTACTTGCGGGTGAGCGCGGTCAGCGCCGCCCGGCGCTCCTCGACGGCCGCGAGCCGCAGCGGGTCGGCGTCCAGGTCGTCCGCGTACCCGGCGAGTTCGCCGGCCACGTCGCCGAGCAGGATGGCGACCTCGCCGATGCGCTCGGCGAGCGCGGCCAGCGCCGGGTCGTGGGACCGCACGGCTTCGAGGGCCCGGTGCGACCCGGCGACCAGCGTGGTGGCGTCCACGCTCTCCGGGTCCTCGGGGTTGCCCGCGAGGGCCGCGTGCGCGAGGGCGGCGGCCGACGCCAGCGCCTCCGCGTGGCCGAGGCGCTCCGCCTCCGCCGCGAGCTCCGCGTCCTCGCCCGGCAGCGGTTCGACCGCCGCGATCTCGTTCAGCCCGAACCGCAGCAGATCCGCCTCCTGCGCGCGCTCGCGCGCCCGCGTGGTCAGCTCGTCCAGCTCCACGGCGACGGACCGCAGCCGCCGATAGGCCTCCGCGTACTTGGCGAGCGGTCCGGTCACCGCGTCGCCCGCGTACCGGTCGAGGGCCTCGCGCTGGCGGGCCGGGCGCAGCAGGCCCTGCTGGTCGGTCTGGCCGTGCACCGCGACGAGTTCGTCGGCGAGCTCGGCGAGCACGCCGACCGGCACCGACCGCCCGCCGAGGAACGCCCGCGAGCGGCCCTCCGCCGAGACGGTACGGCTGACCAGCAGCGCGCCCTCGTCGAGCTCGGCCCCGGCCTCCTCCGCCCGGATCGCCGCGGTGGCGCCCGGGCGCAGCGCGATCCGCCCCTCGACGACCGCCGCCTTGGCGCCGATCCGCACCAGGGCGGGGTCGGCGCGCCCGCCGAGCAGCAGCCCGAGGCTGGTGACGACCATGGTCTTGCCCGCACCGGTCTCGCCGGTCACCGCGGTGAACCCGGGCGACAGCTCGACGACCGCGTCGTCGATGACCCCGAGCGACCGTATCCGCATCTCCTCCAACACGCCCCCGACCTTACGAGGTCCCGGGGCCTGATTGCGACGCCCCCCGCACGCTCACCCTCCCGGGCCACCTCAGCTCACCCTCGGGTTAACCCCCGGTTGATCCTGACGCCCGCCCCATTCACCTGCCACCACCCCCGCCACCAGGCTGTTCACCATGAGCACAGGACTGGCCCACTCGGCCCTGCGCGGCCATCGCCCCGCTTTCATCGGTACGTTCGTCGCCGCGATGTTCGCCGCGACCGTGGTGAGCGCGTCGATGACGATGCTGATCAGCACATCCCCCGACGGCCTGTCCGCACCGGCCCGGGCCGCTCTGTCGGCCAATGACATCGGCGACATGTCGGTGGTGATGCTGATCGGCTCCATCTATATGTCGATCTTCGTGATCGCCTCGACGATGGGTACGGCGGTGACCCAGCAGCACCGCGAGCTCGCGCTGGTACGGGCCATCGGCGCCCGGCCCCGCCAGATCCGGCGGGCCGTGGTCGTCCAGGCCGTCGCCGCCGCCGTCCCGGCCGCGGCGACCGGGTTCCTGCTGGGCGGGGGCGTGCTGAGCCGGGTCTGGTTCGCGGGGATGCGCGACCACGGGCTGATCCCGGCGGAGGTGACGTACCGCTTCACCTGGCTCGCGCTGCCGGTCTGCCTCGCGGTCGCGGTCGTGACGTCGTCGCTCGCGGCGCTGCTCGCCTCGCTGCGGTTCTCGCTGCTGCGGCCCGCCAGGGCCCTGGACGAGGCCTTGGCGGGCCGCCGGGGCCTGGGGTGGCTGCGGGGCCCACTGGGTGTCGTCGCGGTCGCGGGGGCGTGCGCGCTGTCCGTCGCGCTCTCCAAGCAGTCTCCCGAGAAGGCCGCCCAGGGCGCGTTCCTGATCCTGCTGCTGTTCTGCGTGGGCGCGGGGCTGCTCGGCCCGAAGGTGGTGGGCCCGGCCGCCCGGCTGGTGTCGGCCCCGGCGCGCCGGTTCGGCTCCAGCGCCCGGCTCGCGATGCTCAACGTCCGCTCCCAGCCGCGCCGTTTCTCCGCCGCCGTGGTCCCGCTGGTCCTGGTCACCGGCTTCGGCCTCACCAAGATCGCCACGCATACGACGGCGGCCCACCGCACCGGCTCCTCGGGCAGCGCGGGCGAGGTGTGGCTGGACTACTTCGGCACCGGCCTGTACGCGGGGTTCGCCGCGATCGCCGCGGCGAACACCCTCGCCATGATCTCCTTCGAGCGCCGCCGTGACATCGCGCTGCTGCGCGTGGTGGGCACGCTGCCCCGCCAGGTGCGGGCGATGGCCGCGTGGGAGGCGGTGATCGTGGCGGCGACCGCCCTGGTGCTCGGCGCGGTGATCGCGCTGGCCACGCTGGCGCCCATGCTGGCGGCCCGGTTCGGCTCGCCGCTCCCGTATCTGCCGCTGCCGACGGCGTCGGCCATCGCCGCCGGGACCGTACTGCTGACCCTGCTGGCGACCGGCCTGCCGGTCCGGGCGGCGCTGCGCCGGCGCGCGATCAGGACGCTGAGCGCGACCTGACCGGCGCGTCCGGAGCTCTTCGCGTCGCGCCGCTCAGTGCGGCGCGCCCCGCCAACCGCTCACCGGCAGCGCGAACTTCGCGACGAGCCGGTCCGTGAACGAGGCGTGGTGCAGCCGCGCGAGGCGCACCGGCACCGCGCCGCGGCGGACCTCCACCCGCGCCCCGGGCGGCAGTTCGACCGTCCGGCGCCCGTCGCACCACAGCACCCCGTGCGGGGTGTGCGGCTGCACCTCCACCGCGAGCACCGAACTCGGCGAGGTCACCAGCGGCTTGGCGAACAGCGCGTGCGCGCTGATCGGCACCATCAGCAGCGCCTCGACCTCGGGCCACACCACGGGACCGCCCGCCGAGAAGGCGTACGCGGTGGAGCCGGTCGGCGTCGCGTACACGATGCCGTCGCAGCCGAACCCGGTCACCGGCCGCCCGTCGATCTCCAGGACGACTTCGAGCATCCGCTCGGGCGACACCTTCTGCACGGCGGCCTCGTTGAGCGCCCAGTCCGTGTGGACCACATCGCCGTTGCTGTGCACCACGACGTCGAGGGTCATCCGCTCCTCGACCTCGTACGCGCGCGTGACCACCCGGTCGACGACCTTGTCCAGGTCGTCCCGCTCGGCCTCGGCGAGGAAGCCGACCCGGCCGAGGTTGACGCCGAGCATCGGCACCCCGGAGGCCCGGGCGAACTCGGCGCCGCGCAGCAGCGTCCCGTCCCCGCCGAGCACGATGAGCAGCTCACAGCCGTCCAGACACTGCGGCGTGGCCTCCTTCACCGTCTGCACGGACGCCGGCAGCGGCAGATCGGCCGCCTCCGCCTCAAGGACCCGTACGCCGATGCCGGACCGCAGCAGCCCCTGCACCACCAGCTCCGCGCTGCGGATGGCGGCGGGCCTCCCGGTGTGCGCGAGCAGGAAGACCGTCCGTACCCCCTCGTGCTGTCTCTGTGCCGCATCTGCCGAACTGGTCGTGCTCTCCAACGCGCTCAACTGGGTCCCTCCGCCACTGCACGGTCGACATCCGCCGGATCGAGCGCGGGCGCCCCCGCCCGCAGCCACAGAAAGTATTCGACATTGCCGGAGGGTCCGGGCAGGGGGCTGGCAGTGACGCCCGCCACGCCGAGGCCGAGCGCGGCGGCCTGCGCGGCCACCGTCCGTACGGTCTCGGCCCGCAGCTCGGGGCTGCGCACCACCCCGCCGCTGCCCAGGCGGTCCTTGCCGATCTCGAACTGCGGCTTGACCATGAGCACCAGATCCGCGTCGGGCGCCGCACACCGCACCAGCGCGGGCAGCACGAGCCCGAGGGCGATGAAGGAGAGGTCCCCCACGATGATGTCGACCGGCTCGCCGTCGATGTCGTCGAGCGTCAACTCCCGTACGTTGGTACGGTCCTTGACGGTGACCCGGTCGTCGCTCTGCAGGGACCAGGCGAGCTGTCCGTAGCCGACGTCCACGGCCACCACGTGCCCGGCGCCGGAGCGCAGCAGGACGTCCGTGAAGCCGCCGGTGGAGGCGCCCGCGTCCAGCGCCCGGCGCCCCTCGACCTTCAGCCCGCGCGGCACGAACGCCGCCAGCGCGCCGGCCAGCTTGTGGCCGCCCCGCGAGACGTAGTCCGGGTCGCTGTCGTCCTCGGCGACCACGATGGCGGCGGCGGTCTCGACCTGGGTGGCGGACTTGGTGGCGACGGTCTTGCCCACGCTCACCCGCCCCGCGGCGATCAGCTGGGCGGCGTGCTCGCGCGACCGGGCGAGTTTCCGGCGGACCAGCTCGGCGTCGAGGCGGCGGCGTGCCACTCCTGCCACGTTCGGTTCAGCTCCTGTTGTCGTACGGATGCGGTACCGGGGCCGGTGGCCCCGGGCGGGCGTCGAGCGCGGTCAGCGTCTCGCGCAGCCCCCGGTGTACATCCTCGTACACCTCAAGGTGTCCGTCCGTATCGAGGTGGTCGACATCGCCCAGCCGCTCGACCAGGGCGTCCACCACGTCGTCGCCGGTGGGGTCGCGGGGGACGCCCAGGGGCGCCGGTCCTACGGCGTCGTCGCACTCGCCGGCGTCCGCCCCGGGCCCCGGCATCAAGTCGCTCATGCCAAGACGCTACCGCGTGGCCCTGGGGTACGGTCGATCACGATGGCGACCACGCAGGAGTGCCGCGCGGCACTCGACAAGCTTTCCGACAATATGGCGGGCGCGCAGGGCGACGTGCGGGCCGCCGCCGCGCTGGACCGCTCGCTGAGCTGCCACATCACGGACCTGGACCTCACGTTCACCGGACGCCTCCAGGACGGCCGTGTCCACGTCCACGAGACGCTGCCGGGCCCGCCGCGCGAGCGCGCCCAGATCCGGCTCGCCCTGCGGGGCGACGACCTGGTGGCGCTGGTCGGGGGCGACCTCGACTTCGCCCGGGCCTGGGCCACCGGCCGGGTCCGCCTGGAGGCGTCCTTCCGCGACCTGCTGCGGCTGCGGACGCTGCTGTAGCGTCCCGCCGGTTCAGGCCGACGCCACCGCGTCCCGCTGCCGGGCCGCGGGCACCACCAGCGGTGTGCCCGTCTCCGGGTCGTCGATGACCTGGCAGCGGACCTGGAACACCCGCTCGACCAGCTCGGCCGTGACGATCTCGGCGGGCGGGCCCTCGGCGACGATCTCGCCGCCGCGCATCGCGATCAGATGCGTGGCGTAGCGGGCCGCCTGGTTGAGGTCGTGCAGCACCGCGACCAGGGTGCGCCCCTGCTCCTCGTGCAGCTGGGCGCAGAGGTCCAGGACCTCGATCTGGTGCTGGATGTCGAGGAACGTCGTCGGCTCGTCGAGCAGCAGCAGCGGCGTCTGCTGGGCGAGCGCCATCGCGATCCACACCCGCTGGCGCTGCCCGCCGGACAGCTCGTCGACGTACCGCTCCGCCAGCTCGCCCACCCCGGTCGCCGCCATCGACTCCCGGACGATCCGCTCGTCCTCGGCCGACCACTGCCGCAGCAGCCCCTGGTGCGGGTAGCGGCCGCGCGCCACCAGGTCGGCGACGGTGATGCCGTCGGGCGCGACGGAGGACTGCGGCAGCAGTCCGAGCGTCCGGGCGACCTTCTTGGCGGGCATCGCGTGGATGGTCTGCCCGTCGAGCAGCACCCGTCCCCGGCTGGGCTTGAGCATCCGCGACAGGGCGCGCAGCAGCGTGGACTTGCCGCAGGCGTTGGGGCCGACGATCACCGTGAACGAGTGGTCGGGGATCTGGACCGACAGGTCCTCGGCGATGACCCGCTGGTCGTAGCCGAGGGTCACCGAATCGGCGCTGAGGCGCTGCATGCTCGTACTCCTGGAATCCGTACGGGGGCTAGGGTCTGTCCGGTGGACCTGCGGGGCGCTCATATCCGGCCCGCCTTGCGCTCGGTGACCAGCAGCCACAGCAGATAGAGGCCGCCGAGCACCCCGGTCACCACGCCCACCGGCAGCTTGCTCTCGCCGAACAGCCGCTGGGAGGCCCAGTCGGCGACGACGAGCAGGGTCGCGCCCATGCAGCCGGCGGCCAGGATGTTCGGCCCGGTGGCACGGGTCAGGCGGCGGGCGAGCTGCGGCGCGGTGAGCGCGACGAACGAGATGGGACCTGCCGCGGCGGTCGCGGCGGCGTTGAGCAGCACGGCGGCCAGCATCAGCACGGTCCGGGTGCGCTGGACGGGCACGCCGAGCGCGTACGCCGCGTCGTCGCCCATCTCCAGCATCCGCAGCGGCCGTCCGTACGCCAGGATCACCGGCAGCAGCACGGCGAACAGCGCGAGCAGCGGCCAGACCTGGGCCCAGTCGCGCCCGTCGAGCGAGCCGGTCAGCCACACCATGGACCGGGTCGCGTCGACCAGCTTCGCCTTGGTGAGCAGGTACTGGATACAGGCGGTGAGCATCGCGGCGGCGCCGATGCCGACGAGCACCAGACGGTAGCCGTGCACACCCTTCTGCCAGGCGAGCAGATAGACGGCGACGCCTGTCGCGAGCCCGCCGACGAGCGCGCCGACGGCGACCTCGGTGGCGCTGCCGCCGAACCACACGATGACGACGAGCGCGCCGACCGCCGAGCCCTGCCCGAAGCCGATGATGTCCGGACTGCCCAGCGGATTGCGGGAGAGGGACTGGAAGACGGCCCCGGAGATCCCGAACGCGGCCCCGACCAGCAGCCCCACCAGCACGCGCGGCAGCCGCAGTTCGTTGACGATGAAGTCCTGCTGCGGGGTGCCCGAGCCGAAGAGGGTGCGGACGACGTCGACGGGCGCGATCTCGAAGTCCCCGCTGCCGACCAGGACCACACCCGCCGCGAGCGCCGCGGCCAGCAGCGCCACGACGACGACCAGCGAGCGGGGGTCGAGCCGGAAGGAGTAACCACCGGGCGTACGAACGGCCTTCACGGGGGAATCCCCCGCCTGGTTCGGTGACTTCACAGGTGGGCCATCCTCTTGCGGCGTACGAGAAAGATGAAGACGGGCCCGCCGATGAGCGCGGTGACGATGCCGACCTGGAGCTCGGAGGGCCGGGTGATGACCCGCCCGACGACGTCCGAGCCGAGCAGCAGCACCGGCGAGAGCACGGCCGCGTACGGCAGGATCCAGCGCATGTCGGGCCCGGTGACGGCCCGGACGATGTGCGGGACCATCAGCCCGATGAAGACGATCGGCCCGCAGGCGGCGGTCGCGGCCCCGCACAGCAGGGTGACGGTGACCATCGACAGCACACGGGTACGGGTCAGATGGGCGCCCAGGGCGCGTGCGGTGTCGTCGCCGAGCGCCATCGCGTTGAGCGGCCGCGCGATGAGCGCGGCGAGCACCAGACCGGCCACCACGAACGGCGCGATCCGCGTGACCGTGTCCGTGTCGGCGGAGGCCAGCGAGCCCACCGACCAGAACCGCAGCCGGTCCAGGGCCGCCGAGTCCATCAGCTGCACGGCGTTGATGTAGCCGTAGAGCGCGGCCGTCGCCGCCGTTCCCGCCAGCGCGAGCCGGACCGGGGTGGCGGCCCGGCTGCCGCCCAGGATGTACACGAGCGCCGAGACGACCGCGGCCCCCGCGAAGGCGAACCACACGTATCCGGTCAGGCTGGTGACGCCGAAGAAGCTGATGGCCGAGACGACGGCGGCGGAGGCGCCCGCGCTGACCCCGAGGATGCCGGGCTCGGCGAGCGGGTTGCGGGTGAGCGCCTGCATCACCGCGCCGGAGACGCCGAGCGCGGCCCCGACGAGCAGTCCGAGCAGGGTGCGCGGCACCCGGGTGTCGTGGACGATGACGTCGTCGGTGGTGCCGGAGTAGTGGAACAGCCCGTGCCAGACGTCGGACACCGGTATCTGTTTCGCCCCGATCGCGATGCTCGCGACGGCCACGAGGGCCAGCACACCCAGGGACACCAGCAGCCCGGCGGCGCGCAGCGCGTGCCGCCGGGGGGTCGCGGCCGGGTTCGGCTTCGGTAGCGCGGGGTCGGTCGTCGCGCCGGGCTCGGGAGGGCTGTCTACCAACACCCGAGTTAGGTTAGCCTACCCTCTCAAGGCTTCGACAGGCCCCTTGATCATCTGCGCGCGGGACAGCGAACGTGCGAGGGAAGAGGAGCGGCCGCAGTCACCCCCGCCCGCTCCCCGGGCGTCACGGCACCTGCCCGCTCCCCGGCGTCACAACCCCAGCCGCGCCAGCACCTTCCCCGCGTCCAGGCCGCACGTACCGTCCTGCGCGTACGTCCACGCCGCCGCGCACAGCGCCCGCAGCCCGTCGATCGGCTCGCCGTCGCCGTCCAGCACGAACACCTCGTCGCGGACGGCGGCCGTCCACCCGCCGCAGCCGAACTCACCGCTGTTTTCGGCCACTTCCGGCTGGCCGGTCAGCATGCCCCGCAGATCCGCGTCCACGAAGGTGGGCCGGTGCTCCGGCCGGGCGGCCAGCAGTTGGGCGCCGTCGGTCACCCCGGTGAGGACGAGCAGCGAGTCCACCCCGCCGTTGAACGCCCCCTCGATGTCCGTGTCGAGCCGGTCCCCGACCACCAGCGGCTTGCGCGCGCCCGTCCGCAGAATCGTTTCCCGGTGCATCGGGGGCAGCGGCTTGCCGGCCACGCGCGGCTCGGCGCCGGTCGCGATCCGCACCACCTCGACCGCCGCCCCGTTGCCCGGCGCGATGCCGCGCGGGCTCGGAATCGTCAGATCGGTGTTGGACGCGAACCACGGCACCCCGGCCGCGATCGCGAAGCACGCCTCGGCGAACCGGCCCCAGGCGAGCTCCGGCCCGCCGTACCCCTGCACCACCGCCGCCGGACCGTCCTCGGCCGACTCCACCGGCACGAGCCCGCGCTCGCGCAGCGCGACCCGCAGCCCCTCCCCGCCGATCACCAACACCCGTGACCCGTCCGGCACCTGCTCGGCGATCAGCCGCGCCACCGCCTGCGCCGAGGTGATCACATCGCCCGGCTCGGCGGGCACGCCCAGGTCGGTGAGGTGCGCGGCCACCGCGTCGGGCGTGCGCAGCGCGTTGTTGGTCACGTACGCGAGATGCATCCCGCCCTCGCGCGCGGTGCCCAGCGAGGCGACGGCGTGCGCGATCGCCTCACCGCCCGCGTAGACCACCCCGTCGAGATCCAGCAGAGCCGTGTCGTACGCCTCGCTCAGCGCCCGCGCGCTGCCGCTCGGCCGGGTCCTGCTCGGCTGGCTCATCCTCATCCACTCCTCGCTCGATGCTCTCCCCCGATCATCGCGCATGTCCGCACCCCACTTACCATGCAGCAATGACCACAACTGGGCGTGCGGACGACGGGCTGCGCCTGATCCCGTTCCGAGGACTGCGCTATGTACCCGAGCGCGTCGGCAGCCTCGCGGCCGTGACCTCCCCGCCGTACGACGTGGTGGTCCGCCCCGACGGCCTGCTCCACCTGGAGTCGGCGGACCCGTACAACATCGTCCGGCTGATCCTGCCGCAGGCGGCCACGCCCAGGGCCCGCCACCAGCAGGCCGCGCTGACCCTGGAGGACTGGCTCTCGGAGGGCGTCCTCGCCCCCGATCCGGAACCCGCGCTCTATGTGTACGAGCAGGTGGGCGGCGGACTCCTGCAGCGCGGGCTGATCGGGGCGCTGGCCCTGTCCGAGCCCTCCGAGGGCGTCGTGCTGCCGCACGAGGACGTGATGCCGCACGTCGTCGAGGACCGCGCCGACCTGATGCGGACGACCGCCGCGCACTTCGAGCCGCTGCTGCTCACGTACCACGGCGAGACGGGCGCGAACGGCAGCGCGGCGGGGCTGAACGGCATCGCGGCCGGCGGCCCCGGCGGCGCGGGCGCGGTGATCGAGCGGACCGTGCGACGCGAGCCGCTGCTCGCCACGACGACCGAGGACGGCTACAGCCACCGGCTGTGGGCCGTCACCGACCCCGCCGACCTCGCCGCGATCCAGGCCGATCTGGCCCACCACCAGGCGGTCATCGCCGACGGCCACCACCGCTGGGCCACCTATCTGCGGCTGCGCTCCGAGCAGTCGGGCCCCGGCCCCTGGGACTTCGGCCTGGTCCTGCTCGTCGACACCGCCCGCTATCCGCTCCGGGTGCGGGCCATCCACCGGCTGCTCCACCGGCTTCCGGTCAGCGAGGCACTGGCCGCCGTGGCCGAAATCGGCGCCTTCCGCGTCCGTACGTTCGCGGTGCCGCTGCCCGACGCGCTCGACGTCCTCGCGGAGGCCAGCGCGGAGGGCAACGCGTTCCTGCTGGCGGGCGACGGCCGCTTCCACCTCCTCGACCGGCCCGACGAGGACCTCCTCGCGCGCACCATCCGCGCCGACCGCCCACAGGCCTGGCGCGCCCTGGACGCCACGGTGCTCCACTCCACGCTCCTGGACCACGTCTGGCGCATCCCGGACACGCCGGAGCACATCATGTACATCCACGACTCGGCGGCCGCCGTCGAGCAGGCGGAACGGCGCGGCGGCACGGCGGTGCTGATACACCCCGTACGCGAGGAGATCGTCCGGGACCTGGCCCGCCAGGGCGTCACCATGCCCCGCAAGTCCACGTCCTTCGGCCCGAAGCCCGCGACGGGCCTGGTGCTGCGGAGCCTGACGGTGAGCTGAGGACCGCTGCTCGCACAACGCGGATACGCGAAAGGGCGGCACCCCGGTCGGGGTGCCGCCCTTCTCACTCAGTGGGTTCAGGCCTTGTCGGCCGGGCCCTTGTCCGCGTCCTCGTCGGCGACCGGACGGTCGGCGGCGGCCCGGTCGGCGACGGGCTCGATGTCGAGGTCGTCGTCGGCGTCCACGTCGGCACGCTCGTCGTCCTCGTCGGGCGCGCTGTCGGACTCACCGGTGGCGTCGAGCTCCGGCTCGGGCTCGTCGGCGATGACGTCCGCGTTGAGCTCGTCCTCGTCCGTCATGGCGTCCACGAAGTCCACGCCGTCCATCTCGGCCAGGCGGTCCGAGGCGTCGGTGGCGCCGTCCTTGTCGGACTCCAGCGCCTTGGCGAACCACTCGCGCGCCTCGTCCTCACGGCCGGCGGCCAGCAGCGCGTCGGCGTACGCGTACCGCAGACGCGGGGTCCACGGCTGCACGGAGTTGGAGGCCAGCTCCGGGCTCTGCAGCGTCACGATGGCGGCGTCGAGCTGGTCCATGTCCCGGCGCGCACCGGCCGCGACCAGCCGCATCTCGACCTGACCGGCCTTGTCGAGCTTCTGCACCTCCGGCGCACCGGCCATCTCAAGCGCCCGCTCGGGCCGGCCGAGGCCGCGCTCGCAGTCGGCCATGACGGGCCACAGCTCGACGTGCCCGGTCATCCGCTTCGCGGCCCGGAACTCGGCCAGCGCCTCGGAGTACTTCTGCGTCGCGTACGCGGCGAACCCGGCCGCCTCGCGGACCGCCGCCACACGGGAGGCGAGCCGCAGGGCGATACGCGAGTACGCGTACGCCTGCTCGGGGTCCTCGTCGATCAGCCGCGCCACCATGACGAGGTTCTGCGCTACGTCCTCGGCGAGGGTCTTGGGCAGGCTCAGCAGCTCCTGACGCACGTCCTCGTCGATCTCGTTGCCGGTGACGTCCGGGTCGATCGGCAGCCGCTTGATCGGCTCACGGTCGCGGTCCCGCTCGCGGCGGTCGTCGCCGCGGTAACCGCCACGGTCGTCGCGGCCGCGGTAGCCACCGCGCTCGTCGTCGCGGCGCGGGCCACGGTCGTCGCGACGGAATCCACCACGGTCGTCACGGCGGTCGTCGCGACGGAAGCCACCGCGGTCGTCGTCACGGCGCGGGGCACGGTCGTCACGGCGGAACCCGCCACGGTCGTCATCGCGGCGCGGGGCCGGGCGCTCGTCACGACGGTCGTCACGACGGAATCCACCACGGTCGTCGTCACGACGCGGGGCCGGACGGTCGTCACGGCGGCCGTAGCCACCACCGGACGGGCGACCGCCACGGTCGTCGTCACGGCGGAAGGACGGACGCTCGTCACGACGGTCATCGCGACGGAAACCACCACGGTCGTCGTCACGACGCGGGGCCGGGCGCTCATCACGACGGTCGTCGCGGCGGAAGCCGCCACCCGTGCCGCCACGGCTGTCGTCGCGGCGGCCGTATCCACCGCCCGCAGGACGGCCACCACGGTCGTCGTCACGGCGGAAGGACGGACGCTCGTCACGACGGTCATCGCGACGGAAACCACCACGGTCGTCATCGCGACGCGGCGCCGGACGGTCGTCACGGCGGCCGTACCCGCCACCGGCGGGACGGCCACCACGGTCGTCGTCGCGACGGAAGGACGGACGCTCGTCACGACGGAAACCACCACGGTCGTCATCACGACGCGGGGCCGGACGGTCATCGCGGCGGAAGCCGCCACCGGAGCCGCCACGGCTGTCGTCACGACGCGGGCCGGAGGGACGGTCGTCGCGGCGGCCGTAGCCACCACCGGTTCCACCGCCGTAGCCACCGCCGGACGGGCGGCCACCACGGTCGTCGTCACGGCGGAAGGAGGGACGCTCGTCACGACGGTCGTCACGACGGAAACCACCACGGTCGTCATCACGACGCGGGGCCGGACGGTCATCGCGGCGGAAACCGCCACCCGTGCCGCCACGGCTGTCGTCACGGCGACCGTAGCCACCGCCCGAGGGACGTCCGCCACGGTCGTCATCGCGACGCGGGCCGGACGGACGGTCGTCGCGGCGGCCGTAGCCACCACCGGATCCACCGCCGTAGCCGCCACCGGACGGACGGCCACCACGGTCGTCGTCACGGCGCGGGCCACGGTCATCACGGCGGTCGTCACGGCGGAAGCCGCCACCGGAGCCGCCACGGCTGTCGTCGCGACGGCCGTAGCCACCGCCGGAGCCGCCACGGCTGTCGTCACGGCGCGGGCCGCGGTCGTCACGACCGCCCCGGTAGCCGCCCCTGTCACCGCCGTCACGGCTGCGCCCCTCGCGCTGCGGACGGTCCTCGGGAGAGTTGGTGGACATCGGTGCGACTCCTGTCTTCGGGTACTGCTAGTCATTCTCGCGCAGTCGGCTGCCCGACGCGCTTCGGTAAATTGAAACAAAAACAAAAAAGGACCCTTGGTCCCAGCGTGAACGCTGGGACCAAGGGTCCTGAAAGATTGTTCGGCGGCGTCCTACTCTCCCACAGGGTCCCCCCTGCAGTACCATCGGCGCTGAAAGGCTTAGCTTCCGGGTTCGGAATGTAACCGGGC